>JAILQM010000053.1 GCA_024698965.1 Eubacterium sp.
GTACACCAGGTACTTACCGACGGGCTTTGCCTTGCGGTCTCAACAGAAAATGAGCTTTCAGAAAAAGATACTTTGAGCATCGAGGAACTCTCCAATGTGCCGATTGTTTGTCTTTCAAAAAACGAGCATCCGGCTACTCACAGATTCACAGAAAATCTTTTCTCAAATCACAATTCGACAATGAATGTGACAAGATACGTTCCCAACATTGACACAGCACTGTTTTTCGCATCTTTAAACATGGGAGCATTCATAATTCCGGCTCATCTTACTCATATGGTATCAAATTCGGATATGAAAATTCTTCCGATATCGGATGCAGACAGCAGCATAAAGCTCAATATCATTTGGAGAAAGGATAACATGAATCCTGTAACTCCGATATTCTGTGATGCTTTTGAAAGCTTCGGTAAAGACCACGGAGAGAATGAATTCCATTAAAAATACAAGCAGATGTATGATCATCATACATCTGCTCTATTTTTATAAGTATTCATATATTTTCACAAAAAACTCTTTCCATTTTACAGGCTTTGAAATATGCTCATTTACTCCGGCTTCTTTTGAAAGCTTAATATCTTCCTCATAAGCATTCGCAGAAAGAGCTATAATAGGTATTTTTAAAGCGTCTTCCCTGCCCAGTTCTCTTATTTTTCTCGTGGCCTCAAGTCCGTCCATGACAGGCATTCTTATATCCATAATAATGATATCGAAAAATCCCGGCTCATGATTTTTAAAGAGTTCAAATCCGATTGCACCGTTTTGAGCCCCAATAACCTCAAAGCCTTTGCTTTCGAGCATCTTAACGGTTATTTCCATATTGATTGCACTATCCTCGCATACAAGTGCCTTTTTGCCCTCAAACGAGATACTTTCGGCATCTATAGTGCGCTTTGCGGAATTATCCTCTTCAACAGGCCTTCTTGTAACGGTAAATACAAATTTGGTGCCTTCTCCTACCTTGCTGTACACCTCGAGTTTTCCATGCATTGCTTCTACGAGTTTTTTTACAATTGTAAGACCAAGCCCCGTGCCTTCCTTTTCATAAGCATCTGCTTCCTCACGCGAAAACGGGTCAAACATCCTTTCCATAAACTCTTTACTCATACCGCATCCGTGATCTTCTACAACCGACAATACATCATAGTATCCGTCCGCTCTTTTAGTGCAGTCGACTGTCCAAAGCACAGCGCTTCCGGGCTTTGAGAATTTAATCGCATTGCTTATAAGATTTACGTAGATTTGCTCAACTCTCATCTCATCAACAACAATATTAATGTTTTCTATATTGGTAAATCTTGTAACAAGCTTTACGTTGGCATTTTCGGCAATCGGCGTAATAAGTGTGATAATATAAGATGTAATTTTCTCTACACTCGTCGGTTTTTCTATAATCTTTAAGGTTCCGGCTTCGATTGAGCTGACATCTAAAACGTCATTTATAAGTCCCAAAAGATAGTTACTTGAGTTTTCCATCTTATCTATATAGTCTTTCATCTTGCCGGAAAGCTCGTTTTCCTCTCTCGCTATCTGAGTCAAACCTAAAATACCGTTCATAGGCGTTCTTAAATCATGGGTAACCCTTGATAAAAATTCACTCTTTGCCGCGTTTGCTTTTTCAGCTCTTACCTTTTGCTTGTGAATGGATTTTATGGATAAAAGAAGTATTAAAAGTCCAACTACAAGAGCAAAAATCACCGCAATCAAAAGTGTTGATACAAGAGGATGAGTATAAATAATGCCAACAAGCGAAATCCCGCTTTTATAATAATTAAAATCGCTCTCTGTAATTATTGCCTCTATTTCCGATGTCGTAATACTCCTTATTGCCTTATTTATCGCAGAAACAGCAGCCGGATCGGTATCATCGTTTACCGCAAAGCAATACATGGCCTTATTGTCTGTTACAAGTACGCTTAAATTGTTATATCTGTAATCCTTAAGATAATACTCTGACTGGAAACTGTCCAAAAATGTCATATCGGCCTTGCCGCTGTTTACCGCCTTTACACACTCCTCCGCATTTTCATAATAATCTATCTGATCTTCGCTGTACTCTTTTAACAGGAAATGCGTCGTATAATAAGCGTTTTTTACAGCCGCAATTCTATCAGATGAATTGCCTTCATAGGTATTTTTATTAATTATTCTGTGATACTGAAATGTAAGAAACGGAAGTGTAATTACAGTGTTTTTCTCCCTGGCCCACATATAATCGTATTCAAATCCGATCATAAAATCCGCTCCGGAATCGCTTTTCCAGTTTATTACCTCATCTCTCGTATCTCCGTAACAAATCTCATACTCAACACCGAGCTTTTGAGATATGAGGTCTATTATTTCCACCCAGTTTCCGGCATATTTTCCGTTTTTATCTTCAAACATGATTTTGTTTGAAGCATCAATAAAGACCTTTAGGGAGCCCATTTTTTCAATAGCATCCATCTCTTCGTTGGTTAAAAGAAGTTTATTTATGTAATTTCCTCCAAAATATTCCTGGAAAAGTTCTTCGGTATAGTAGCTTTCGGTTTCAATAATAGACTTCATGCCGCTGTTTAAAATATCCACAAGACCTTCTCTTTTCTTGCTTACGGCAATATTTTCAACGCATTCTTCTATCTGGCAGAGAATAACTTCATCATCCTCAAGTTTTCTCATCTGGTTTTCAATAGTATAATCTATCTCACCGTTATGGAGCGCCTCATCCATCTGAGAAAGCGTATCGAACTCAACAATATCGGCTGTAATATTATTTTCATCCAAATACTCTTTAGCCTCTTTAATTGTTTGTACGCCTTTAAGCATACCGATCCTGCTGCCGTTTAAAGATGAAAGGCTCGCATACTCATCCACTTTGCTTTCAAGAGTTGCAACTATGGTATATGAGGTACACATAGGATATGAAGTATATTCAAAATACTCCGTTCTTTCCGCAGAATATTCTATAGCGAGCATAATATCTATCTCGCCCGTCTTAAGCTCCTCTATAAGCTCGGAAAACTTACCTTCCACATATTCAAACTCAAGTCCTGTGTATCTGGAAATTTCATTAAGATAGTCGTAGGAAAATCCATACGGATTTCCGTTTTCATCAATCTCCTGACAGCCCGTAACCTCAAACCATCCAACCTTTACAACCTCATGATTTTCGAGGTTATTGACCTCAGTTGCATATGCCATTTCCCCAAACGGCATAACCCCCAATAAAAACGCCAGTAAAAATGCAACAAACCTTTTCAAAAACTAACCCTCCGATTAAATCAAAACATCCGGCAAAAATATTGTAGCCTTTGTACCCTCTCCCAAAACAGACTCGACAGTAAGAGTCCCTCCGCACTGAGCTTTAAGTCTGTTTCTGACATTCGTTGTGCCGACATGGAATCTGTGAGTATAAGAATCATCGTTTAAAAGCTGGCTTTCATCAAAGCCTACCCCATCATCTTCCACACAAATATAGACTCCGGACGTCTCTTTCCATGAATGTATAATTACAGTTCCGACACCCGGTTTTTTGGCAACTCCGTATCTTATGGCATTTTCCACAAGCGGCTGAACGGATAATGCCGGAATAAAGAAATTATCAAATTCCGTTTTATATATTACCTTTAAATCATCCTCATAGCGAAGCTGCTGTAAATACACATAGTTTTTAACATAATCAAGCTCATTCTCATACGAAACAAGATCTGATGAAGTAATGGAATTCATATTACCGCGTAAAAACTTTGCAAAATGCCCCAGTGCTTCATAAGCCTTATCCGGATCTTCTTTACAAAGCATCTGAACCGATGCTATTGCATTATTCATAAAATGAGGCTGAATCTGAGACAGCATCATAGCAATCTTATTCTGCTTAAGTTCGTTTTCAAGCTTTTCGGCCGCTCTCGCCCTCTGCATTCCGATATAAGAGTCTTTTATTATATGCACGAACTGCAAAACTCCAAAACATAAAAATCCCGCTATAAAGAAATACATTATAAACATATTTGTGATGGCATATACCACCATCTCAAGTATTATAAAACTTGTCAATAGCAGAGTTGCCACAATTGTAATTATGCTTCTGTGAATTTTCCCGGTCTTTGTTTCGAGTATAAAAAGTATAAGCTCTATTATCAAAATAACAAAAAGTACCGGGAATACTCTTCCCATAGCGTCCGCTCTTCCGGCGTCTCCGAAAATCTGGAATCCGTAAGATATTATTATTATAAGTCCGGTTGCACATAAAACGGCTTTGGCAAGCCATTTAAACCTCTCCTGGATTATATATGTTTCCAGATGCATCACAAGGAAAAAGAATATAAATGTCAGATTAACAAAATCTATCACACCTATAACATAAGGATTATCATAAACAAAGTTGATATATTTGTAATCTATAAATATACCGATTCCGCCTGTTACAAGCAGCGCCGCACTTGTAACCGCCTCCTTTGGCACATATATATGCATAAGAAGAAGCGAAGCTTCTGTGACAAGCATAGAAATGCCTATAAGAAAAAGAATAACAGCGATAAGCATCTGCAGAAGATTATCGTTTACCTGCACCACAGACATGTCATATGCGCTGCCGCAGTATATATTATCAAGAAACTCACTGTAAGCGCCCGAATACGCATCTTTATCCTGAGCATTTATTTTAATGATTATATCATCATCCGAAGAAAGGGATCCAACCTTTACTATATCCCACATTATGGTTTCGCAGGTTTTGTCAGAGCTGCTGTAAAAAAGCTCGCCGTTTTTGTATATCGAAACACTTATCCTGTATAAATAAATAATAAATTCCTCGCCCTGATCGATATTCCCGTCAAAATGTCCTTCAAGTACTACGCTGCTGTATTTTCTTGCATCTACTTCGTCTTCAGATGAGAGACAAAGATTTGTATCGTTTCCGATTTTTATGTAATTACCTTCAAAAGTTATTTTGTCAATATCAAGGCTATTGGGAATAGTTTTTTTGGAATAATGATTAAACATAACCGCTATAAAAACTATAACGGATATGAACACCAAAACGCAAATCCACTTTGTTAAACTTATGGGTTTTTTATTCATATTCCTCTCCCATTTAATTATCAATCCTCTTTTATACTACTCCCTAATCGGCTTTATTACAATAAAAATCTGTGTAGCATTTATTTAAATACGTAAAAAAGGCATATGCACCAAAAAGTACATATGCCTTAATTATCTTAACCTAAATTAGAATTTTCCGTGAAGCTTTAAGATTTCGATGAGCATCTTATCTCTGTATTTTGAAATAGAAGCATTATCATGTCCGATTTCGTCAGAGAAGTTCTTCATCATCTCATCTACCTGCTCCTGAGCAATCTTGCCGTAATCAGCCGGAATTGTATCCCAAGCAGCGATATCTGCACAAAGGTTGTATCCGCCACCAAGCATGTCGATCATTCCTGAGATACCGTCTTTGTTACCGAGCTGCATGATCATGTTGTGACCGAAGATAGCCCATCTGATACCAGGTCCGAATGTAAGAGCCTTATCTACGTCTTCTACAGAGCAAACGCCGCGCTTTACAAGGTCAATAGCCTCTCTGAATACTGCAAGCTGAAGTCTGTTGCAGATATATCCCGGGCAATCCTTGTGAAGAACTACAGCCTCTTTACCGATTGACTGGTAGAACTCTTTAGCAAGTTCAACAACCTTTGGATCTGTCTTTTCTGTCTTTGTAATCTCTACAAGCGGAATAAGATGTGGTGGGTTGTATGGATGTCCACCTACGCATCTTTCAGGATGTACAGCATTTGCTGTAATCTCGCCAAGCGGAAGTCCTGAAGCAGATGTAGCAAAAATTGCGTCTGCAGGTGCGAACTCTTCAATCTTAGCAAGGTTATCCTGCTTGATGTTAAGTCTTTCAGGACCTGACTCCTGAATAAACTGTGCATCCTTAACTGCCTCTTCCATACTTGTTGTGTATGAAATGTTTGCAAGTACTGCATTCTTATCCTTAATAGCTCCGTTCTCTACAAGGAAATCAATGTTAGTCTCGATAGTCTTCTTGTCTGCTGCGATGCAGTCATCATTAATGTCAAAAAGTGTAACCTTAAGGCCCTTCATTGCGAAAAGAACAGCCCATGAACCACCGATTACACCGCCACCGATTCCGGCAACTTTCTTAATGTCGTTAAGTGTCATTTTTGTATTCTCCTTTTTTATTTAATAATCCCAAAAACAAAATGAGAAAGGATATACTATGATATCCTTCTCATTTTAAGTTTTTAAAATTTTTAATTTTTAGTTGAGGCGCTCAAATACACCTGCGGCACCCATACCGCCACCGATACACATTGTTACAAGACCGTACTTCTTGTCGTGATCTCTAAGCCAGTCAAGGCACTTGCATGTAAGGAAGATACCTGTAGCTCCCATTGGATGTCCAAGAGCCATAGCGCTTCCGTAAGGGTTTGTAATGTCCATATTAAATCCAAGGTCTCTGATACAAGCGATAGCCTGTGAAGCGAAAGCTTCGTTAAGCTCGATCTCTTCGATCTGATCAAGAGTCATGCCTGCTCTCTCAAGAGCCTTCGGTACAGCCTTGATTGGTCCAAGACCCATGTACTTAGGATCTACACCGGCAACACCGAATCCAAGCATCTTAGCGATTGGCTTGATTCCGAGTTCGTTAGCCTTATCCATTGTCATGATTACGCAGAATGCTGCTGCATCAGATGTCTGTGAAGATGTAGCTGCTGTTACAAGTCCGCCTTCTTCTTCAGGAACGAAACATGTCTTCATGCCTGCCATCTTCTCCATTGTTGTATTTAAGATACCACCGTCTGTATCTACAACTTCTTCTTCACCTGCCGGGTTGATAACCTTTACAGGAATGATTGAAGGAGCAAGTTTTCCCTCATCACGAGCCTTAGCAGCAAGTGTGTGTGAACGAAGAGCCATCTCTTCCATTTCTTTTCTTGTAATGTTGTATCTCTTAGCAACGTTCTCTGCTGTAAGACCCATTCCCATGTAAGCAGATCCCTCATCGTTTTCTGCAAGCCAGTCATCCTGTAACTCTCTTGGGTATGGTCCGTAGCACATTGACATAGACTCAACACCACCGGCGATAACAACGTCAGCCTCGCCTACTTTAATTTCATTTATAGCTGTATTCATAGCCTGAAGGCCTGAAGAACAGAATCTGTTGATTGTCTGTGCGCAAACTCCTTCAGGAAGCTCTGCTCTCTGAGCAACAAGCTTACCCATGTTCTGTGAACACTGGTTAACGTGTGAAGCACATCCTAATACTAAGTCTTCAATATCATTTTTATCAAGCTGTGGTACCTGATCAAGTACACCTCTGAGTACCTGATTACAAATCTCAACCGGGTGAGTTGTTGCGAAAGGTCCTTTTTTTGATCTCTGAACTGCTGATCTTCCGATAGCAACGATTACTGGAGTTCTATCCATCTTCTTTGTCCTTCTTTCTTATTTTTTATTTTTATTAGCTAAAACGAGTTTACCATCTATCGCAATAAATTGTATCTCGTTTTGTACATTAAGCTACAAAGTACATTATAATTAAATCCTTCACAGATTGCAAGTATCATTTGATATATGAAATAAAATAAGGTAAAATCATTATTAGATTATTATCCGGAGGGATTTTTTATGGATTTCAGACAACTGGAAGTGTTTTGTGCAGTAGTGGAATGGAACAGTTTTTCAATGGCCGCGGTACATCTTAACGTATCACAGCCGACTATTAGCAATCACCTTACAAACCTCGAGTCTTTTCTCGGAACAAAGCTGATTGCAAGAACAACCAAGACTCTCTCCCTCACAGATCAGGGACGTGAGTTTTATCACTATGCCAAACAGCTCCTTCGTCTCAGAGACAAGACTCTCGGCGAATTTCTCTATATGAATAACAAAAAGCTGCTTTTAGGCGTTTCATCCGTACCGGGTGTATTTCTTATGCCTGAATATGTAGCCAAGTTCAAATCCATTCATCCGGATATCGTATTTGACATTACACAGTCCGACAGCCGCAGAATTATATCCAAAATCGAAGACGGTATTTTGGATATGGGTATTGTGGGCTCAAAAATGTCAACAGACGAGCTTATCACTCTTCCTATTTATAAGGATGAAATGATGATTGCCGCTCCGAATACGGAAAAATACCGCGAATTTAAGGAAACAAACGCCCCTGTTAAGGAGATTTTAAAATCCCCTTATATAGTAAGAGAAGACGGCTCAGCCACACGTACGGATACAGAAAGCTATATGCACTCCGTAGGTCTCGATCCGTCAAACCTTAATATCGTAGCTCACATGGATAACCTTTCCGCTATCCTGAGTTCTATCGAAAACGGACTCGGCATCTCCATTCTTTCGGATCTTGTGACCAAAAAATCCGTAGAACGCGGCTCAATGCTTACGTTCCCGCTCACAAAATCCGGCACTTTCAGACAGTACTATCTGATTTACCGCAAGGAAAAGGAAGAGATTTCTCCATACAGAGAATTCATAGAATTCATTCGAAACTTATAATACATCGCCCATCTTCGGGCCGTCACCTTCGGGTGATTGAAAGGATTATATGTACACACAGTACCAAAAAGATGTAGAACAAAGCATCCGTAAAACATTCAAAAAAACAATCTGGTCCAAATTTACGAGAGCTATAAATACCTACGAGCTTGTAAAGCCCGGCGACAAAATCGCCGTCTGTATTTCGGGCGGCAAGGATTCAATGCTTATGGCCAAGCTTTTCCAGGAATTAAAGCGCCACGACAAATTTGACTTCGATGTAAAATTCATGGTAATGGATCCGGGTTATACCCCGGCAAACAGAGCCAAAATTGAATCAAACGCCGAAAAGCTCGGCATCCCGATTCAGATTTTCGATACAGATATTTTTAACATGGTATACGAGGTTCCAAAATCGCCCTGCTACTTATGCGCGAGGATGAGACGCGGATACCTTTATTCTTTTGCCCAGGATATGGGCTGCAATAAGATTGCCCTCGGCCACCACTATGACGACGTTATAGAAACCATTCTTATGGGAATGCTTTACGGCGGCCAGATCCAGACCATGATGCCTAAACTTCACGGCACCAATTTTGAAGGAATGCAGCTTATTCGCCCGATGTATCTTATAAGAGAACACAACATCGAAAGATGGAGAGATTATAACGGTCTCGACTTTTTGCAGTGCGCCTGCCGCTTTACAGAATCAATTTCAAAAGAAGAAAGAGATAAGGAACAGACCTCCAAAAGGAAAGAAATCAAGCTCCTTATCTCCGAACTCAAAAAAACAAATCCGTTCGTCGAAGGCAACATCTTCAAAAGCGTTGAAAACGTCAACCTCGCGACAATCGTCGCCTACAAAAAAGACGGCATAAAGCACAACTTTTTGGATGATTACGACGACTAAAACAGCCCGGTAATCACACCGTTTGCATCAACATCAATCTTCTCCGCAGCCGGCACCTTAGGAAGACCCGGCATTGTCATAATATCGCCTGTAAGAGCAACAATAAATCCTGCTCCTGCCGATACCTTAAGATTCCTTACAGTAACTTCAAAATCCTTAGGCGCTCCGAGCTTTTTCGGATCGTCTGAGAATGAATACTGAGTCTTTGCAACACAAATCGGAAGCTTATCAAATCCAAGATCTGTAAGTGTCTTAGCCTGCTTTTTGGCTGCAGGTGTAAGAACAACTCCGTCTGCGTGATATATCTTTTTGCAGATAGCATCAAGCTTATCTTCTATTGTCATATCAAGCTCGTATGACTGCTTAAAGTCATTAGGCTCTTCGCAAAGTCTTACAACTTCTTCGGCAAGTGCCTTTCCGCCTTCTCCGCCTTTAGCCCAGACTTCCGAAAGCTTAGCGTTTACTCCGAGCTTATTACACTCCTCTTCTACCATGTCAAGCTCTGCCTTTGTATCTGTCGGGAAAGCATTGATGGCAACAACACAAGGAAGTCCGTATACATTCTTAATATTATCCACATGCTGAAGAAGGTTTGGAAGTCCCTTCTTTAAAGCATCAAGGTTTTCATTGTTAAGATCGTCTTTTGCAACACCGCCGTGATACTTAAGCGCTCTTACTGTAGCAACAACTACAACCGCAGAAGGAGTAAGTCCCGCAAGACGGCATTTAATATCGAGGAATTTTTCTGCTCCAAGGTCTGCGGCAAAACCTGCCTCAGTTACAGTGTAATCCGAAAGCTTAAGAGCCATCTTTGTAGCGGTAACAGAGTTACATCCGTGTGCAATATTAGCAAACGGTCCGCCGTGAATAAATGCCGGTGTTCCCTCCAATGTCTGTACAAGGTTCGGCTTTAAAGCATCTTTAAGAAGTGCTGCCATAGCTCCCTCAGCCTTTAAATCAGAAGCTGTAACAGGCTTATCATCATAGGTATAACCTACAATCATTCTTCCGAGACGGGCCTTTAAATCAGTAATATCCGAAGCAAGACAAAGCACAGCCATAACCTCAGATGCAACCGTAATATCAAATCCGTCTTCACGCGGCACACCCTGCATCTTTCCGCCGAGTCCGTCAACTATATTTCTAAGCTGTCTGTCGTTCATATCAACGCAGCGCTTCCATGTAATTTTCTTTACATCTATTCCAAGGGCATTTCCCTGCTGAATATGATTGTCAAGCATAGCGGCAAGAAGATTGTTTGCTGCTCCTATTGCATGAAAATCACCTGTAAAATGAAGGTTAATGTCTTCCATCGGCACAACCTGCGCATATCCGCCTCCGGCAGCTCCACCCTTAATACCAAATACCGGTCCGAGAGACGGCTCACGAAGAGCAACCACAGCATTCTTGCCGATTTTTCTAAGTCCGTCGGTAAGACCTACAGATGTAGTGGTCTTTCCCTCTCCGGCAGGTGTAGGCGTGATCGCCGTAACTAAAATAAGCTTTCCGTTTGGCTTATCTGCCATATCGTCAAGCATCTTGTAATCCACCTTGGCTTTATAATTGCCGTACTGTTCAAGGTACTTTTCATCTACCCCTGCAACTTTTGCAATTTCAGTTATCTTTTTCTTTTCACACTCCTGTGCGATCTCAATATCAGTTTTCATTTTGACCTCCATGATGAAAAAAACATACATCACATATATGATATATGATGTATGCTTTAAATGCAAAACATAAATTTACATAAACATTATGTAAGAGATGTTTTATGCCATCATTCCTCCGTCAATCGGAATAATTACGCCTGTAAGATAGTTTGAAGCCTCCGAAACAAGGAAAAGAATAACGCCCGCAACGTCCTTTACTTCACCATATCTTCTCATAGGTATTGATTTTAAAACGACCTGTGCATTTTTTTCATTCTCAAGCATAGGCTTAAGCATGTCTGTGTTAACATATCCCGGTGCAACAGCATTTACATTAATGCCCCATCTTGCCCATTCTTTAGCCATAATGCCTGTAAGGTGTTTTACCGCAGCCTTTGCCGCTCCGTATACGGATACATACTTAGGAGTCATAATTCCCGCAGCAGATGTAAGATTTACAATTCTTCCGCCGTTTCCGAGCTGTTTCATCTTCTCTGCAATAACCTGAGATGTAAAATAAAGGCCCTTAAGGTCTACATTATGTACGAAATCCCACTGTTCTTCGGTTACATCGAAAATTGGGCTCTCCGGAATTGTAACTCCGGCATTATTTATAAGAATATCAAGGCTTCCATAAGATGATACCGTCTTTTCCGCAAGCTCTTTTGCGCTGTTTTTTGAAGAAACGTCTGCAGCTATACCAATAGCTTCATACCCCTCGCTTTTAAGCTTTAATGCGGCCTCATCACAAACCTCCTGCTTTAGATCTGCAATTACCACCTTTGCTCCTGCCGCTGCAAGTACTCCTGCAACCTCAAAGCCTATACCCTTTCCGGCTCCCGTAACAACCGCTACCTTACCTGCCAAATCATAAGTAGGCAGCTGCTCTTTAAAACTCATCTCAAATATACCTCCTTCACTTTTAGTCTATATACATTTTATATTTTAGTTTTGGATAATGCAAGAGCCGCAGCTAAAAGCTGCGGCTCCTTATATATAATCCAAAAAGATTATTTAGATTTATTGTATGTGTTTTTAAGTAATACTGCGCAAACAGCACCAACAATCGAAAGGATTGCACCTACGATATAAGCTGAGCTATAGCTGTACTCTCCTGCCTCACTTACACTAACAAGTGATGTAGCAAGACGAGGTCCGATAAGAGCTGCTACCGCAAATGCGATGTACATAAATCCGAAGTTTGCGGTAAGGTTCTTATATCCGAAGAAATCAGCTGTCATAGGTGTAAGAAGTGTTGCAAATCCACCAAAGCAAGATGCTGCAAGTGCAAGGAATACAACTACGAGAATACCGTTAGGTACTACTGCAAGTGCGCCCATGCAAACAGCTGCAACAACACAAAGAATAATCATTACATTGTAGATTCCTGTCTTTGTAGAAACACTTCCCCAGAAAAGACGTCCGAGTGTGTTGAAAAGTGTAATAACGGAAACGCAAAGAGCTGCCTGAGCCGCAAGGCTTCCACCTGTATTTGCAACAATACCCTTAGCCTGTGAAATAGCAAGCATTCCTGATGTAAGAGCGAAAGAAAAACCAACAAGCATAATCCAGCATGTAGCTGTTTTAATCATCTGTCCTCTTGTCTTATCCTCTACTGTTCTCTTAGGAGCTTCTTCCTTCTTTGCTTCAGGAGCTGCAAATGACTCAACATATCCTTCAGGAATATCAGCGAGTATAAAGCTCATGCAGATAATAGCAATAAGGAATACAATACCAAGGATTGTAAATGTTGTTGTAAGAGACTTTGTCTCAATAAGAG
This sequence comes from Eubacterium sp., assembly GCA_024698965.1. Taxonomy (GTDB): domain Bacteria; phylum Bacillota; class Clostridia; order Lachnospirales; family Lachnospiraceae; genus RUG14243. Next base: position 12,833 of record JAILQM010000053.1, read on the forward strand.
TATTTGCAACAGGAGCCCAGATAACGGCACCTGAGCCGTAAGCTGCTGCCATGAATCCTGATGCAAGTGAGCCTTTGTCAGCTAAAACCTTAACTGAGTAGCTCATCATCTGTGGATAGATAAATGCAACACCTGCACCGCTGAGTACACCGTAGAAGATGTAGAACATCGGAAGTGATGTAGCAAAGCTGCAGGCAAAGATGCCGATACCGTATAAGATACCGCCGACGATCATATTACCACGAACTGAAAGTCTTGTGATAATCGGGCTGAGCGGAATAGGTCCAAGGCAAGATACCGCAACCTGAAGTGTATATGTAATTGCTATCGCTGATGGTGCCCAGTCAGCGTGCTCCTGCATAATAGCAGACTGAAGAATTGACCATGAATATCCGAAGCCTGCGCAGAATGTTGCAATAAGGGCAGCAATGAAAATCAGCGTTCTTTTCGATTTGAATTGTTCGACTGTCATTTTCTTATAAACCTCATTTCTCAAAACATAATTTATTGGGGGTAATTAATACATACAAAAGGATAGCACCTGCCACCTTAGGCAGGTGCAATCCGTAAATTAAAAATTATTTCTCTAAGTTCTTGAACTCTTCGATAAGCATTGGAACGATCTTGTAAAGATCTCCGCAGATACCGTAATCAGCTACCTCAAAGATAGGAGCGATTTCGTTCTTGTTGATAGCAACAATGATATCTGAGCTCTGCATACCTGCTAAATGCTGGATAGCACCTGAGATACCGCATGCAAAGTAGATTTTAGGCTTAACAGTTGTACCTGTCTGACCTACCTGGTGTGAGTGATCGATCCATCCTGCATCAACAGCTGCACGGGATGCACCAACTACACCACCAACAACATCTGCGAACTCCTGCATAAGCTTGAATCCGTCAGCGTTTCCAAGACCTGCACCACCTGAAACGATGATCTCAGCGTCTGTAAGAGATACCATCTCAGTTGTAGACTTAACGATCTCTTTAACGATTGTTCTGATGTCAGCTTCTTTAACCTTAACGTCAAGGTTGATAACTTCACCCTTCTTGCTCTCGTCTCTAACTGCCTTATCCATAACACCCGGACGAACTGTAGCCATCTGAGGTCTTGTTGAAGGGCAAACGATTGTAGCCATAAGGTTACCACCGAATGCAGGACGAGTCATCTTAAGTCCGCCTTCATGCTGTGCGATTCTTGCTTCAGGTACCTTTGCTGATGTTACAGATGCAAGATACTTAACATAGTTGTCAGAGTTTACATCAAGGTGTGTACAGTCAGCTGTAAGACCTGTTGTTGTTCTCTTAGCTACACGAGGACCTAAATCACGACCGATATGTGTAGCACCTAAAAGGATAATACTTGGCTTATATGTATCGATTGCGTCACAAATAACCTCTGTATATCCGTCTGTTGTATAGTTTTTAAGTAAAGCGTTGTCAGCAACATATACCTTCTGTGCACCGTAGTACTGAAGTTCTGTTGCAAGATCACCTACGTTCTCACCGATAAGAATTGCGCAAAGCTCTTCTCCGAGCTCATCGGCAAGCTTCTTACCTTCACCAAGTAATTCAATAGCAACGCTGTTTAACTGTCCCTGTCTCTGCTCAGCAAAGACCCATACGCCCTTCCAAGCGCTTTTTTCTTCTGCTGTTACTCTAGCCATTTTGAACCTCCATATAATTCAATCTATTTTTAAATGTAGTGTTTCTCTTTAAGCTCTGACATAAGAGCGGAAACCATCTCCTGATCTGTACCCTCAAGCATCTTTCCTGCACCCTTTGGAGCCGGAGCGAATGATGTGAATACGTTTGTCGGAGAAGCCTTAAGACCTGTTTCAGACTCTTCGATTGTTACATCGTCGAATCCCCATACAGTGATTCTCTCCGGCTGAGCATAAGCATCATAAATTCTACCTACATTCATATATCTTGGAGTGTTAAGCTCCTTAACGCATGTTACCATACATGGCATCTTAACATCGATTACTTCGTAACCGTCTTCAAGCTGTCTCTGTACTGTAACTGTATCTCCGTTAATCTGGATATCCTGAGCATATGTTACCTGTGGGATACCAAGCTTTTCAGCGATCTGAGGACCAACCTGAGCTGTATCACCGTCAATAGCCTGACGTCCGCCAAGGATAAGGTCGAAACCACCCTCTACGTTAGCCATACCTGCTGCGATAGCGTTTGATGTAGCCCATGTATCCGATCCACCGAACTTTCTGTCTGAAAGAAGAATAGCATCATCAGCACCCATAGCCATACACTCGATAAGCATTTCCTTTGCCTGATCAGGACCCATTGAAATAACTGTTACGTGTACATTTTCAGGGTCTTTGTCCTTGATCTGAAGAGCTGCCTCAAGAGCGTTAGCATCATCAGGGTTAAGGATTGATTCAACACCCTCACGGTTAATTCTTCCTGTTTCAGGATCTGTTGTTACGTTCTTTGTATTTGGAACCTGTTTTGCACAAACTAAAATTTTCATGTTAAAGTTATCCTCCTTAAAATTAATCAGCTAATACATTTCTTGAGATAACTAACTTCTGAATTTCAGATGTTCCTTCGTAGATAGGAAGGATACGAGCATCTCTGTAAATTCTTTCGATAGCGTACTCTCTCATGTAACCGTAACCACCGTGAATCTGGAGTGACTTATTAGCAACTTCAACTGCTGTCTCTGAAGCATAGTACTTAGCCATAGCAGCTTCTGTTGTAACCTTCTGGTGATTATCAAGCTTATCAGCTGCAGAGTAAACGAGCTGACGAGCAGCCTCTACCTTTGTAGCCATATCAGCAAGTGTAAACTGTGTATTCTGGAACTTAGAAATAGCTCTTCCGAACTGTACTCTTTCCTTAGAATACTCAACAGCACAGTCAAGTGCGCCCTTAGCTGCTCCAAGTGACTGAGCGGCAACAGTAACACGACCTGCATCAAGGATGCTCATGGCAATGTTGAATCCCTTACCGATCTGACCGAGGATATTTTCCTTTGGAACTCTTACGTTCTCAAGGATAATGTCTGATGTTACAGATGCGTGAATACCCATCTTAGACTCAGGCTTACCTGTTGAGAATCCGTCCCATTTGCTTTCTACGATAAATGCTGTGATACCTCTTGTACCTGCCTTCATATCTGTCTTAGCGAAGATAACGGCATAGTCACAAAGAGGAGCCATTGTAATAAATGTTTTACGTCCGTTAAGGATGTAGTAATCTCCGTCTTCTACTGCTGTAGTAGAAACAGAACCCGAATCACATCCTGCACCCGGCTCAGTAAGACCGAATGAAGCAACTGTCTTACCCTGAGCAAGTGGCTTAAGGTATTTCTGCTTCTGCTCTTCATTACCGAAGTAAAGATATGGAGCACCTGAAAGTGAGTTACTCATAAGGAATGAACCTGCTGATACATCCTTTGCAGCAAACTCTTCCATAGCAAGAACGAGTGACTTGTAGTCTCCGCCCATTCCGCCGTACTCTTTAGGAATTGTGATTCCTGTGAAGCCGTAGCGAGCTACCTTATCCCAAAGCTCTTGTGGATATTCACCTGTAGCATCGGCATCAATTGCAACCGGCGCGATTTCGTTCTCAGCGAACTCTCTTGCCAGCTTCTTAATCATTTCATGTTTAGCTTCAAACATCATAATTGATTTCCTCCTGGTTTGTTTATGTTATGGTAATATGATTAGTAATTTAATTATCATTTCTGTTCGTGAAAAGACTCTTTGCCATTTCCCATACGCTGTCATCAAGGTCATCGTCTATTTCAACATTTCTGATTTCGCGGACTGAATGTCTGATTTTTGGAATGACTGTTTCCTCTAAAGTTCCGTCAACCGCGTGACATCCGGCACACTGGCCTCTGAATCTAACGGTAATTGCTCTCTCTTCAGGGAAAACGTCGGCCAGTTCAATCCATCCGCCATGTTCTTCAAGAATAGGATTTATTTCCTCATCAATACATTTTTCAATTTTCTCGGTGAGAACTTCTAAATCTGTATCTTTCATATGTCCACCTAAATACACAAGAATACGAAGGCACTGCTATTCACAGAGCCTTCGTTTCCCATTTTATTTCTTAATATTCAACGTCTGTCTTAAGGTCATCAGCTACGATGAACTCAGCATCTGTGTTATCTTTAATATTCTGAAGATCGTATCCTTCACGAATCTCCTTTAAGTACATTTTTCCGTCGATGAATTCAAATACGCAACGCTCTGTTACAACGTGTGTAACCTGGCCCTTGCATGTAAGAGGAAGTGTGCACTGCTTAAGAAGCTTTGGCTCACCCTTCTTTGTACAATGTGTTGTCATAACGATAACTTTCTTTGCCTGGCAAAGATCCATTGCTCCACCCATTCCGGCGAACTTACCAGGTGTGAACCAGTTAGCAAGATCTCCTTCCTGAGAAACTTCAAATGCACCAAGTACTGTAGCGGCAAGATGTCCACCACGAATGATAGCATATGACATAGCGTGTGACATTACCATTGCTCCCGGTACAGGAAGGAAAGGAATACCACCGGCATTAACGAAAGACTCAAGCTGAGTTCTTTCAGGGATTGTAGGATCTGTACGGCTAACCTGCTCGCCTACACCTACGCATCCGTTTTCTGTATGTACAAGAACACCGTCAGCAACGTTGTTAGCAACGAGAAGAGGTGCACCGATACCAAGGTTAATTACATCGCCCGGCTCGAAGAATTTAGCAATTCTTCTGGCCATAGCTTCTTTATCATTCAGGGTCTGTCCTGATCCATGGCTCATCTCCATATTAGATATACCTCCTCTGCTCGTCTAAAATCATGTTTACGAATACACCAGGTGTTCTGACTGTATCCATAGGAATCTCTTCAATGTCACAAATGTGGTCAGCCTGAACGATTGTGCAGTCAGCAGCCATAGCCATTGTTGAGTTGTAGTTATCCATGTTTCCTCTGTATGTAAGGTTACCGAAGATATCAGCTCTTCTTGCACGTACAAGTGCGATGTCAGCGTGAAGAGGTGTCTCGATAAACCAGTCTTTTCCGTCAACAGTTACAGTCTGTCTTTCTTTTGTGAATTCACAGCCTGTTCCCATACCTGCACGAAGAAGAATTCCGCCTGCTCCTACACCGCCGCAACGAATCTTCTCAACGAGAGTTCCCTGTGGTGTGATGTGAAGTTTGAATTTACCTTCTTTTGCAAGCTCACCGAACTCAGGGTTGAGTCCTACGTGTGAGTGCCAGCACTCTTTTACAATGCCTGCGTGGTAGAATCTACCCTGGCAAATATCCGGATCTCCGGCATCGTTTGATATTAATGTGATATCTTTAACTCCGCTTTCGAGTACAAGATCGATAAGCTCACGCGGTACACCTGAGCAAGCGAAGCCGCCAACCATAAGAGTCATTCCGTCAAAGAACTTTGACATAATATCCTCTCTGGAGGCAAGTTTGTTGTTCATCATAATTTTTGCGTCTCCTTTTATTTTTATATTATAACTTTTGTTAAAAAGCTATTTGCAATTTTATCATTTTAGGAGTATATCCTATACGGCAAAAAACGGCTGCAACGGCAGAAAGCATATAACTCCCCGCCCCCGCAGTCATTTTATAGTAGTTTTTATAATGCTTATTGTTAAGCTTTAAGCACTTCTTAGCCCTTGCAAAGAAGTCCACCATCAGGATAGAGAACCTGACCTGTGTGATAGCATGAAGCTTCTGAGCAAAGATATACAGCTGCTCCAACGATATCTTCAGGCTTAGCCATTCTTCCGAGTGGGTGATCAGCAGGAATAGAAACTTCCTGAGCCTGCTTTGGAACGATCTTCTCCATCATAGGAGTAAGTGTTACTGTAGGTCCAATACCGTTAACTGTTACTTCAGGAGCAAGCTCTGTAGCACACTGCTTGATGATGCTTGTAAGAGCTCCCTTTGTAGCACAGTAACCAGCGTTTCCGCCGCCCGGGAATGTAGCGATCTGATCACGTACAGATGTTACGTCTACGATCTTTCCATATCCCTTCTCTTTAAAGTGCTTTCCAAATACTTTGTTGCAAACGAATACTGAGCGAACGTTTGTCTGAAGCATAGCGTCGAAATCAGCCATGTCAAAGTCAACAACATCATGCTTACGGTTGAATCCCTGTGAGCAAACAAGAATCTGGCAGTCACCAAACTTCTTAAGTGTCTCAGCGAGAACATTCTCAACCTGGCTGTCTACTGTTGCATCACATACAACATAGTCAACCTTAGCACCGTTATCAGCGTGTGCCTCGATTTCCTTTACTGCTGCCTGAAGCTTCTCTTCTCCACGGCTAGCGATTACTACGTTAGCACCGAAAGCTACAAGTCCTTTAGCGATTGCCTCGCCAAGTCCGCCTGCGCCACCGAAAACTACTGCTGTTTTTCCGTCCATTCTGAACATATTTGTCAGATTCTCAGGTACAAATCCAGTTGCCATTGTTTATTTACCTCCTAAAACTTTATTGTTTTTAAAATACTAATACATTGTATAAAAAATTTTAGTAATTTGTCAAGGTTTTAGCAATTGTTTTTATGTATTGCAATCAGATTAATTCCGCATAAGCCAAAATAACGCTTACACAGCCCTCGACTCCTATTTTTCCGCTATCCAAACACAGGTCGTAATTCTTTGCGTCACCCCATCTGTTTTCCGTGTAATAGTTGTAATATCCGGCTCTCGCCTTATCTATTCTTTTCATCTCTGCAGCCGCACTTTTCTCACCGACTCCGGCCCTTTTGCATATCCTCTCAATTCTTATCTGCGGATCTGCGGTAATAAACACATTTACGATATTGTCGTATTCTCTCAGTGCAAAATCGGAGCATCTGCCGACTATAACACAGCTTTTGTTTTCGGACGCCACCTTCTGTATGGTCTGCATCTGCGCAAGATTTGCCTGCATCGATATAGGCATCGTCTCTCCGAACATCGGAAAATTGCCCATAGCCATTGAATAAAGAGTATTTTTTACAGGCTGCTCATCAAAGGTTTCAAAGATTTTCTCCGTGTACTCGCTCTCTTTTGCCGCCTCAACAAGAAGCTCTTTGTCATAAAAAGGTATTCCGAGTTTCTTTGCAAGAAGCTCTCCGACCTCTCTTCCGCCGCTTCCAAAGCTTCGTCCTATTGTAAAAATAATATCTTTCATCCCATAACCTCCTTTAACCCGCCGGTTTAAATCCTCTAAGCCTCTTCCTTTTCACGAATGGCACCAAGGATTTTGTCTTTAATATCAAGGGCTTTGTTTTTAACCCTGCTGTTTACGTATTTATCCGTTATAACTCTCGAAATAAGCTTCGCCGCGTCCTCATAGTTCCCGATTTCATAGGCAAGCGCCGCCATGAGATACTCGGTTGTAGTCATATCCATTCCGATAAAAGGAGGCACTTCTTCAGCCATGGCCGTAACAAAGCCGTCGTAAGCCATTTTAAGATGCTCTCTTTCTGTGTTTATGCACTCCATAACTTCGGCACCGTTAACCGGAGCTTCTTCTTTTGCGACTCTTTCTTCATCTTCAGCCGTAAGAAGCTCTCTTTTTCCACGCCAAAGCCACGCGATAACGAGTGCCGTATACGCTTTCTCACTCATCTTCGCGCGTTTTACCATGGCCGTAAGAAGTGCCATCTTGTGCATTTTTATTGCGTCATCATAGGAATATGTTTCGAGAGGTTCCTCAGCTTTAGGCACAAAGTTTGCCTGAATCTGTTCTTTTACCAGTTTTCTCTGAGGCCTTAAGATTTCGTCAAAAGTCCTGCTGAGCGCGGTGTATCCGCATACAGGGCATGAATATGCCCCGTATTTTAACGAATCAAAACCGTTTGTATTACGGGGTCTTAAATCCATGTCAGACTCCGTTCTTACAACCTTTCCGCTTTTTAAGGCAAGAACCTGAATCTTTGCCTCGCAGACAGGACACTTAATGTTTTTCTTTAGTAAATAGTCCTTCTCTTCCATCGCAGTTTCCCCCTCCGATCTTATTTATCGGTCGGCAATTTAAACGAGCTTTTAAGCGAAACAATGCGGTTAAATACCATATGTTCCCTGCTCGAATCTTTGCTGTCAATATTAAAGAATCCCGTTCTTACAAACTGGAACCTTTCCCCGTTCTCAGCTTCCTTTACAGAAGGCTCTACATAGCATTCTTTAAGTATTGTAAGAGAGTTAGGATTAACATTAACATTTCCTTCCTCATTATAAACCCCGAGTTCTTCATCCACAAGATTTTCGTAGAGTCTTACCTCAGCCTTAACAGCCGTCTCTGCGTTTACCCAGTGAATAGTGCCCTTAACCTTTCTTCCGTCAGGCGAGTTTCCGCCCTTTGAAGCAGGATCGTAGGTGCAGTGAACCGCAGTGATATTTCCGTCCTCGTCTTTTTCAAAGCTTTCACATTTAACAAAATAAGCGTTCATAAATCTGACTTCGTTTCCCGGGAAGAGTCTGAAATACTTCTTTGGAGGCTCTTCCATGAAATCATCTCCGCTTATATAAAGTTCTCTTGAAAACGGCACCTGTCTTGTGCCGAGCTCTTCATTTTCGAGATTGTTCGGAATCTCAAGCATCTCTGTCTGTCCCTCCGGATAGTTGTCAATCACAACCTTTATCGGATTAAGGGCAGCCATAACTCTTTTAGCCTTAAACTTAAGATCTTCTCTTATGCAGTACTCAAGCATCGCATAATCAACAGAAGCATTGCTCTTTGAAATGCCGCAGAGTTTTACAAAGTTTTTAATGGACTCAGGAGTAAAGCCCCTTCTTCTTAAAGCCGCAATGCTGACAAGTCTCGGATCGTCCCATCCGTCAACAGTGCCTTCCTCAACAAGCTTTTTGATATATCTTTTTCCGGTTACCACGTTTGTAAGATAGAGCTTTGCAAACTCAATCTGCTTAGGGAATCCTTCAGGCTCATCCTTAAAACCGCAGTTAATTACAACCCAGTCGTAAAGCGGTCTGTGGTCTTCAAATTCGAGTGTACAGATAGAATGTGTGATGCCCTCGAACGCATCCTCTAAAGGATGAGCAAAATCATACATTGGATAGATGCACCACTTATCTCCCGTATTATGGTGAGTCATTCTCGCAACTCTGTATAAAATCGGATCTCTCATGTTGATATTAGGGCTCGCCATATCAATTTTAGCTCTTAAAACGCAGGCTCCGTCCTCAAACTCTCCGTTTTTCATCTTCTCGAAAAGTTCTAAATTTTCTTCTACGCTTCTCTCGCGGTACGGGCTGTTTTTGCCCGGCTCAGTAAGCGTTCCTCTGTACTCTCTTATCTCGTCTGCCGAAAGAGAGCATACATAAGCTTTGCCGTCTTTAATGAGTTTTACGGCGCACTCATACATTCTGTCAAAATAATTTGACGCATATAAAACAGAGTCGAATTTGGCTCCGAGCCACTCTACATCTTTTCTTATAGACTCGGTAAATTCAACGTCTTCTTTTGTCGGATTTGTATCATCAAAACGGAAGTGAAACTCCCCGCCGTACTCCTCTGCAAGCCCGTAGTTTAAAAGTATGGACTTTGCGTGGCCTATATGAAGATAGCCATTCGGTTCGGGCGGAAAACGGGTGATTACTTTTTTGCATCTTCCCTCTTTTATGTCTTTGTCAATAATGTTTTCAATAAAATTTCTTGATTCTTCCATTTTAGTATTCCTTTTCTATTTATGTATATGAGTAAATAAGTGATCCTGACAATATTCGTAGTTGCCGTTGCATTTTGAGCAGAATCTAAACTGCAAATCATCTCCGTCAAGCTCTGTTCTTCCGCAGATTGCGCATTTATGCTTTGTTATTTTGCCCGACGAACTTTTATTTACCCTGTTTGCAGATGAATTAACGCCGGCCTTCCACTCCATTTTTCTCTTAGCCTGCTTATAGGCATTTTTAGGATTAACGTTTCCTATGCGCAGAAGGTAAAGCATAATCACAAGGTTAATAAGAGATGCAACTATCGAAACAATCATAAATACAGCGCCGTACTTTATGCCATTGAAAAGATCCCATGCCATAAATGCAAGGTCTATAAGTGCGGCCCACTTGAATTTTATCGGAATGATAAAGCAAAGCCTTACTTCCATCTCCGGGTAACATGCCGCCACCGCAAGGAAGGTAGAAAGCGTTATATAATACGTGTTCATATAGCTGAAATACGGAACGCTTATTCCGAAAAGCATGGCTCCGTAAACAACAACAAACGATAAGACCACGGTAACTATCAGTCCGTTGAAAATAAAGAAATTGTACCTAAACGTTCCCCATGACTGCTCAAGCATGGTTCCGAACTGCCAGAAAATAAAAAGCATGAGCATCGTCATCAAAGGTCCGGATGTAACCGGAGGAACTAAAATCCAGGCCACAAGCCTCCATATCTGTCCGGCCATTACAAGTCTCGGATCAAACACAAAATAAGGTCCTATGTTTGCAAATATCCCTGTTATATACAAAACATAATCAAATGCATACAGCATAATTATGTATTTTGTAAGATTCCGAATCGCATATCTTCCGATTTTTCTCTCTAATTTATAAAGCATATAACTACCTCGCATTTGAAAGCATGAGTTTAATACGGTTGAGCTGGTTTACCTCGCTTGCTCCCGGATCGTAGTCGATTGCGACAATGTTTGATTCCGGATACTCATGTCTTAATTTCTTTATTACACCCTTACCCACGATATGGTTAGGCAGGCATGCAAAAGGCTGTGTGCAGACAATGTTTGACGCACCGCCCTTAATAAGTTCTATCATCTCACCCGTGAGGAACCATCCTTCACCGGTCTGATTACCTAATGATACTATAGGTTCGGCATATCTAGCAAGTGTCTGAATATGTGCGGGCGGCTCAAAATGAACACTGTTTTTAAACGCCTTTGTGGCCGGACTTCTCAGTAATTCAAGTCCTCTTATACCGAGGTTGCAAAGGAAGGCCGTCTTTTTACTCTTTCCAAGTTCTTTTGCCTTAAAGTTTGCATTGTAGAAGCAGTAGTTAAAAAAGTCGAGAAGGTCCGGTACTACGGCCTCTGCACCTTCTTTTTCAAGAAGTTCCACAAGATGATTGTTTGCTCCCGGATGGAATTTTACAAGGATTTCTCCCACAACTCCAACCTTAGGCTTTTTGATGTCTTTTCTCGGCAGATTGTCGAATTCTCTTACAATCTTTCTGCACATCTTTTTATACTCTCCGATAGTCGGAGCCTTTTTTCTTGCCAGAAGCTCGTTACACTCTTTTTTAAGCTTGTCGTGAAGAGCGTCGGCCGAGCCTTCTTCAAGCTCGTATGGTCTTGTCGCATAGAGACACTTCATAAATACGTCTCCCCAGACAAGTCCCATAACTCCTCTCTTTAAAAGAGGCCATGTAATCTTAAATCCCGGGTTTCCTTCAAGTCCGGATAAGTTAAGCGAAATAACCGGTATATTTCCGTGTCCCGATTTTTCAAGCGCACGGCGGATAAATCCGATATAGTTCGACGCTCTGCAGCCACCTCCGGTCTGGGTTATGATGATTGCAGTACGGTCGAGATTGTATTTTCCACTCATTACCTCTGTCATAATCTGGCCGATTGTAATAAGCGAAGGATAACAGGCATCGTTGTTTACATAGCGAAGTCCCATGTCCACAGCCTGTCTGTCGGATGCATCCGAAACCACAATATTAAAGCCTTCCGCATGGAATGCCGTCTCAATAAGGTCAAAATGTATAGGCGACATCTGAGGTGAAATAATGGTATATTTTTCCTCAAACATCTCCTCTGTAAACGGCTTTTTATCATAAGCCGCACTGACAATTTCTCTCTCTTCGCCCTTCTCCTCTTTTACGCGGATGGCCGCAAGCAAAGATCTGATACGGATTTTGGCCGCACCTAAGTTGTTTACCTCGTCAATCTTAAGGCAGGTATAAATCTTTCCGCTCTTTCTTAAAATATCGTTTACAGCGTCGGTCGTAACCGCATCAAGTCCGCAGCCGAATGAGTTAAGCTGAATAAGATCAAGGTTTTCCGTATTTTTTACAAAGTTTGCCGCAGCATAGAGTCTTGAGTGATACATCCACTGGTCAAGAACTATCATAGGTCTTTCGATTTCACCGAGATTAGATACCGAATCTTCGGTAAGTACGGCGATTCCGTAAGATGTAATAAGCTCAGGTATGCCGTGGTTAATCTCCGGATCGAGATGATAAGGTCGGCCCGCAAGAACTATTCCTTTTCTTCCGGTCTCCTCAAGATACTTAAGCACTTCGCGTCCTTTTTCCTGAATGTCTTTTCTCTCGTTTGCCTGCTCTTTCCAGGCCGCTTTTACGGCTTCTTCCACCTCTGAAGAAGAGATGCCAAACTCTTTTCCGAACACTTCAACAAGCTTATCCGAGATTATCTCCTCGCTCTCAAACGAAAGGAAAGGATTCAAAAATCTCACCTTGCCCGAAGTAATCTCATCTACATTGTTTTTGATGTTCTCGCTGTAAGATGTGACGATCGGGCAGTTATAATGATTGTCCGAATCCGCAAATTCTTTCCTCTCATACGGCACTGAAGGGTAGAAAATAAAGTCCACATCCTTATTTATAAGCCATGCGATATGCCCATGTGCAAGCTTTGCCGGATAACACTCCGACTCACTCGGGATAGATTCAATACCCATCTCATATATCTTTCTTCCTCCCGCCGGAGAAAGCACAACTCTGAATTTAAGTTCTGTAAAAAACGTAAACCAGAACGGATAATTTTCATAGAAATTAAGCACTCTCGGAATACCTACGGTTCCTCTTTCGGCATCCTTTATGCTAAGCGGCTTATATCCGAAAAGTCTCTTGTTTTTATATACAAAAAGGTTAGGAATCTCGGAAACCGTCTTTTCCTTTCCAAGTCCCTTCTCGCATCTGTTTCCGGTGATGAAACTTCTTCCGCCGGAGAAATTATTAATAGTAAGAATACATCTGTTTGTACATCCCTTACATCTTGAAAGCTTTGTCTCATAAGTAAGATTTTCTATCTCGTCAATAGAAAGCATGGACGATTTTACGCCCTCTTTATAGCGTTCTCTCGCAATAAGACCGCAGCCGAACGCGCCCATGATACCTGCGATATCCGGACGCACAACCTCAACTCCGGCAATCTTTTCAAACGAACGAAGTACGGCGTCATTGTAAAATGTACCGCCCTGCACAACGACATTTTTTCCGAGCTCTGAAGCGTCGGAGAGTTTGATTACCTTAAAGAGAGCATTCTTTATAACAGAATAAGCAAGGCCGGCCGAAATATCCGCAACAGATGCGCCTTCTTTCTGAGCCTGCTTAACCTTAGAGTTCATAAACACCGTACATCTTGTTCCAAGGTCAATCGGATGCTTTGCAAAAAGAGCTTCCTTTGCAAAGTCCTGCACTGAGAAATTAAGCGACTTGGCAAAGGTCTCGATAAACGAGCCGCAGCCCGAAGAACATGCCTCGTTAAGCATAACCGAGTCAACAGCCCCGTCCTTAATCTTAATGCACTTCATATCCTGTCCGCCGATATCCAAAATGCAGTCAACGGCAGGGTCGAAAAATGCAGCGGCGTAGTAATGCGCCACCGTCTCAACCTCTCCTTCATCAAGCATGAGAGCCGATTTAAGAAGAGCTTCTCCGTAACCCGTCGAGCAGGAATACACAATCTCCGCATCGTCATTTAAGAGAGAATGTATTTCCTTCATCGCCTTTATACTTGTGGCAAGAGGGCTTCCGTTATTATTACTATAGAATGAATAAAGAAGAGTTCCGTCTTCTCCTACTACGGCAACCTTTGTCGTGGTAGAGCCGGCGTCAATACCGAGGAAGCATTTTCCGTGGTATTCTGCCAAAGAGCCCTTTTCAACCGTAGCTTTTCCGTGACGGTTTGTAAAATCCTCGTATGCCTTTTCATCGGCAAAAAGAGGCTCCATTCTTTCCACTTCAAATTCCATCTTAAGCTCGCCTGAAAGCTTGTCTATGACTTCCGAAAGTTCGTATGTATATTCCTCATCAAAGTTAAGCGCCGAACCTATGGCTGCAAAAAGATGAGAATTGTCCGGATTTATTATATGTTCGTCATCTAAATTAAGTGTCCTTATAAACGCGCTCTTAAGCTCCGACAAAAAATGCAGCGGGCCGCCCAAAAACGCGACATGACCGCGGATAGGTTTACCGCAGGCAAGACCTGAAATCGTCTGGTTTACAACAGCCTGAAAAATCGACGCGGAAAGATCTTCTTTTGTCGCTCCTTCATTAATAAGAGGCTGAATATCCGTCTTTGCAAAAACTCCGCATCTTGCGGCTATAGGATAAAGCGCCTTGTAGCTTTTGGCATATTCATTAAGTCCCGATGCGTCTGTCTGAATAAGCGACGCCATCTGGTCAATAAAAGAACCTGTACCTCCGGCACAGATACCATTCATTCTTTGTTCTACATTTTTTCCTTCGAAATATATAATTTTGGCATCCTCTCCGCCAAGCTCTATGGCGACATCGGTCTGTGGAGCAACCGATTTTAATGCCTTTGATACGGCAATTACTTCCTGCACAAAAGGTATTCCGAGATGCTTTGCTAAAGTAAGTCCGCCCGATCCTGTGATAACAGGTGCGATTCTAACTTCTCCTACCTCATTAAAAGCCTTCTCCAAGAGGCCTTTAAGAGTTTCTCTGATATTGGCAAAATGTCTTTCGTAATCCGAAAAAAGAAGTTCATCTTTTTCGTCCAAAAGTGCAACCTTTACAGTTGTCGAGCCTATATCTATTCCAAGTTTATAAAAAAAGCCTTCTAACATGTTTCCTCCATTATGTAAGTTTTCCCCCTTACACAAAAACGATTAAAGGTAATTATACTAAATATAATGTCAAATTTCAATCCAAAGCTTTTTGCAACCAAAAACCCGGCCATAAGGCCGGGTCAATGGTGAAATGATTAATAAAAATGTATAAAAAATATGATGAATGAACTAAACCTGTGTGTAACCACCGTCTACAGGAAGAGCTGCACCTGTGATAAATCTTGCATCATCACTTAAAAGGAATGCGATAATGCAGGCAACTTCCCAATCTTCACCGATTCTCTGCATTGGATGAGCTTTTCTGTAAGCATCCTTTTCTGCTTCAGGTACAAGAGGAGTGTTGATAACACCCGGGCATACACAGTTAACTCTGATGCCTTCAGCCGCATAAGCTGTACCTGCAGCCTTTGTCATGTTTACAACACCGCCCTTAGCTGCTGAGTAAGCAACGTTTGAAGGAACGGCAACAAGACCGAACATAGATGCAAGGTTAACGATTGCTCCGCCTTTTCCCTGCTCTCTGAATTTCTGGATTACACATTTATCTGTAAGCATAACACCCGTATAGTCTACACCGTTTACGAGATTCCAGTTTTCAAGAGTCTCATCTCCGATTGCGTTGTTAGCTCCGCCGATACCTGCACTTGCTACAGCAAGATTGATTTCGCCGAACTTTTCTACGGCAAGATCGATTGCTGCCTTGATGTCAGCTTCGCTTGTAACGTTACATTTAATACCTTCTGCCCCGATTTCTTTTGCTATTTCCAATACTTTATCCGAATAATCCGCAATTACGACTTTAGCGTTAGACTCTAAAAGTCTTTTTGCTGTTGCAAGGCCGAGTCCTGAAGCACCACCTGTGATAAGAGCTACCTTGCCACCAAAATCATATTTTACGGTTTTTCTTAATTCTACTTCTGCCATTACTGTTACCTCCGAATATTAAAAAAAATACTTGCTCGGCTTTTGCCGAATTTTATTCTGTGCTCTGAGCACCTTTTGTGCTATGAGCATAACACCGCTTTTTTGGGGTTTCAAGCAAAGTTTATATTTTAACATTTTGAGATATGCCAATTGTGACAGTTTCTTAACAACGGCTATTTTACTGGGTTTGCGAGGGTTTTTGTATTCATTTTCATACATTCTGCACGAAATTTATTAATCAATAATTATGTAAATTGATAAAAAAAAGACGCATTTTTTTGTAAAAATCTTTGTGCTACGAACACAAAGCCCATCCGGCTCAAAAAATTTCGCAAATTTCTTAACAAAGTCTCAAAAAGCCCGTAATTACGCATAAAAAAGCCGGTACACCTTTAAGAATGCACCGGTTTTTGTAATCTTATCCGCAATATCTTTCTTTAAGTTCGGCATACTGCCTGTTGATTTCCTGCACAAGTCCGCTGTCTCCGCAAACATTATCCGGGTGGAATATTTTCATAAGATCTTTGTATCTCTTTCTTAAGGCAAGCTCATTGTCTATGCCCGTAAAGAAAATATCCACATCCGCGGTAACCCTATCTCCCGATGAGAAGCTGTTAACCTTTGAATGAAATTCTTTCTCAAGTTCAAACTTGCGTCTTTCTTCCGTGAGCTGAACTATCTCTTCTTCAAGAATCTTCCATTTCATATCGAAAAGATCCTTCTGTTGCTCAAGTCTCTTCTGCTCACCCTGTCTTACTTTATTATAACTGTCTTTTTCCTGTTCAAATCTAAGCTGGGCATCTTCAAGGTCTTTTTGGTCTTTCATAAGATCTGAAAGCTGCTCTGCAAGTTTATTCTGTTCGGTCGCAAGAAATAACTCTTCTTCTTCAAGAGTCTGCTGTTTGTCTGCAATAATCTGCTTCCACTTATCGAGCTCTTCGGCTATTATAAGCAATTGTTGTTTAACGTCTTCGGTCAATACCTGCTGCTCTGCTGAAGTGGTTTTCATAGTTACGCCATCTTCTGCATTGCTCATTATTATCCCTCCTAAATCATCAATGCTGGATTGATTATACTATATTTTGTGGTTTAGAGCAAGATTTTTTCCAACACATTGTGTTTTTTTGTTATCCCGTCACAAATTATTTTTTAAGTCCAATTTCCTTTTAAAGACTTGTTAATTCCCATAAATAAAGGTATAATCTTAAATGGTGACGCATTTTTAAAGATGCGTATCGTGAATTTTTCAAAATTATTATTTCTTATTTATTAAGGAGGAACTTAATATGTCTTTTATCGATGACGTAAAAGCAAAAGCAAAACAGAACAAAAAGCTTATCATCTTACCTGAATCAGAAGATGACAGAACTTATTACGCAGCTGAAGCTGCACTCAAAGAAGGTATTGCTGACCTTATCATGGTAGGTAATGCAGATGCAATCGCTGACAAGGCTAAAGCACTCGGCGTAAACATCGACGGAGTTAAGACAGTTGATCCTGCTACTTGTGAGAAGACACAGAGCTACATCGACAAACTCGTTGAACTCAGACAGAAGAAGGGAATGACACCTGAGAAGGCTAAAGAGACTCTTCTTAACGACTATCCTACATTCGGTATCATGATGCTTAAAATGGGTGATGCAGACGGACTTGTTTCAGGAGCATGCCACTCAACAGCTGATATCTTAAGACCTGCTCTTCAGATCTTAAAGACAAAGCCGGGCACAGAGCTTGTATCTTCTTTCTTCATCGTAGATGCATCTAAGACAGTACCTGAACTCGGACACAACGGTATCTTCATGTTCGCTGACTGCGCACTTGAGCAGGATCCTACATCTGAGAAGCTCGCTCACATCGCAGCAGGCTGTGCTGAAAGCTTCAAGGCATTCATCGGCGGAGACGCTAAGATCGCTATGCTTTCACACTCAACAATGGGATCAGCTAAGCATGACCTCGTTGACAAGGTACACAATGCAGTAGCATTCGCAAAAGAGACATATCCAAACCTCGACGTAGATGGAGAAATGCAGCTCGATGCAGCCATTATCCCATCTGTAGGTGAGTCTAAGGCTCCGGGAAGCACAGTTGCAGGACATGCAAACACACTCATCTTCCCTAACATCGATGCAGGTAACATCGGATACAAACTTGTACAGAGATTTGCTAAGGCTGATGCCTTCGGACCAATCCTTCAGGGTATTGCAGCTCCTGTAAACGACCTTTCAAGAGGATGCTCTGCAGAGGACATCGTTGGCGTTATCGCTCTTACAGCCGTACAGGCAACTTTATAATAAAGGAGAATTTAAATGAAAGTATTAGTAATTAACTGCGGATCTTCTTCACTTAAGTATCAGCTCATTGACTCTGACACTGAAGAAGCTTTAGCAACAGGTCTTTGCGAAAGAATCGGAATCGACGGAAGACTCGTTTACCAGCCGGCCGGCGCTGAGAAAGAAAAAACCGATCTTGCAATGCCTACACATAACGAAGCTATCCAGTTCGTACTTGATGCTCTTACAAACGACAAAAACGGCGTTATCAAGAGTCTTGACGAAGTTGGTGCCATCGGACACAGAATCGTGCACGGCGGCGAGAAGTTTACAAAGTCTGTTGTTATCACTGACGACGTTATCAAGGCTATCGAAGAGTGCAACGACCTTGCTCCTCTTCACAACCCTGCAAACCTTATCGGTGTTCGCACATGCCAGAAGCTTATGCCGGGTAAGCCAAACGTAGCAGTATTCGATACAGCTTTCCATCAGACAATGCCTGCAAAGGCTTATATGTATGGTCTTCCATATGAGTACTATGAGAAATACGCTGTACGTCGTTACGGATTCCACGGCACAAGCCACGACTTCGTATCACACGTAGCTGCTGAAATGGCAGGCGTTGATTACAAAAACTCTAAGATCATCGTAGCTCACCTCGGAAACGGTGCTTCTATCTCAGCTGTTAAAAACGGCGAGTGCCAGGATACTTCAATGGGTCTTACTCCACTCGAAGGTCTTGTAATGGGAACACGTTCAGGTGATATCGATCCATCTATCATGGAGTTTATCGCAGGCAAAGAAGGACTTGACATCGCAGGCGTTATGAACGTTCTTAACAAAAAGTCAGGTGTTCAGGGTCTTTCACAGCTCTCTTCAGACTTCCGTGACCTTGAAGAAGGTGCAAACGCAGGAAACGAAAAGGCAGCTCTTGCAATGGACGTATTTGCATACAGAGTAGCTAAATACATCGGTTCTTATGTAGCAGCCCTTAACGGAGTTGACGTTATCGCATTTACTGCAGGTATCGGCGAGAACGCTCCTGCAATCCGTGAGAAGGTTCTTTCATACCTTGGATATCTCGGAATTACTTTAAACGCAGACGAGAACAACAGAAGAGGCGAGGACAGACTCATCTCTACTACAGACTCTAAGGTTAAAGTATTCGTTATCTCAACAAACGAAGAGCTTGCAATCTGCCGTCAGACAGTAGCTCTTGTATAATATTTAAATCAAAAATACCGCCGCCTTTATTTAAGGCGACGGTATTTTTTTATCTCTTTAGTACATATAATCTATATTGTAATAATCTTTGTCCGTAACAACTTTAAGAGATGTCTTTTCAAATGCTCCCATGTCTTCAAGCACTTTCATTGTATTTTCGAGATAGCTCGCAAGCTGAATATCATAAACGGCCGATGTGTATTCCTCTTCACCATCACCGTAGTAGCTGTTATATTCGAGCTGAAGACCGTTTGCATAGAGAGTATTTTCTTCAAAGAAATCGTTATATCCGAGGTTATAGCCCGTCATAAGCTGGTCCATAAGCACAATCTCAAACATATGCTTCTTATAATCCTCTCTGAGCGCTTCATAAATCTTCTGATAATCACTGTTGTCATCAACATTTATAACAGAATAATCGAATCCGCCGTCATCTATCGAAGAATAAAGCTGTGCATAGCTTATGCTTTCAAATCTGCAAGCCGTATCAAACGCAGCCTCTGCCACATCCTCATTTTTAAGAAGAGCCGTAAGCATTCCGCCAAATCCCTCGCTTGTACCAAGATCTGCTACCGAATAGCATACCGAATAGTTTCTCTTAACAACTCTGCCGTTATTAAGCGTATATACGATATCTATCGTCGTTTCAACATATTCAGAATATTCGGTTCCCGTGAGCATATCACTCTCATAAACGGCGTAGTTATTTTCCGACGCAGCTTTGTTTTCTATAATATAGCTGTGAAGCTCACTAACCTGCTCTATCACGCCCTCATTATCTGATTCAAAGTTTCCTTCACTTAATGAGTTTAACCCGACAGATACATATGATACGTTATCCGCCGACGGAATGTATTCTTCGTATCCGAACACATCCATATTAAAGCAGGCGATAAGAAGTACCATCAAAGCGCCAACCGGCACTACCTTCTTTAAGGATCCCTTAAACACTCTCGTAGTCTTATTCATTATCATCTCAGCCGCATAGAATCCGAGGATTGAAAAAATCACAGCCATAGGATATATAATCGCGCTGTTTTTGTTATTGTAAACATATCCCGTGCCGTATACTTCAACAACAAGTACTGTAATAAGCTCTCCGATTCCAAGTCCGGCGTAAAGCGCAACGCAGTATTTAAATATCGGTTTTGCAAATGAGAATGCAATCGCGCTGCCTGCGTTTTCGCTCTTTCTCTTTTCATACATCACAAACGCAATAACTAAAAATACAATTCCTACAATCGCGTAAATGAGAGGATAATATATTCCGTATACATTAAGTTTTGCAGTCTCCCATGAGCATGAACACGAAAAAGAGCTGCTCATCTTTATTACCGGCGAAAACCAGTTAAGTCCTTCAAAGAA
>JAILQM010000071.1 GCA_024698965.1 Eubacterium sp.
CCAACCGATAAGGAAACCGGTTTAAACTTAAAGCGAAAGGAAGTGAGTGTATTGTATGAGTATCTGACAGAGAGCAAATCTATTTATCTGCAGATAGGCGAGATGATTGAGACTGATATAATGCGGGGAATATTGCTTGAAGAAGAAAAGGTTCCGAGCACCAACGAGCTTGCAAAGCTTTATGCCATTAATCCGGCAACGGCTGCTAAAGGAGTAAACCTTTTGGTAGATGAGGGAATTATTTATAAGAAAAGAGGGATAGGTATGTTTGTAGCAAAGGGAGCAAAGGACATTATCCTAAAAAAACGTCGCGATGCATTTTACGATACTTACATTAAGGGAATGATTGATGAGGCAAAAAGCCTCGGACTTTGCAAGGAAGATATTATAGAGTTAATTAATAAGGGAGAATAGAAAATGAGCGTTTTAGAGTGTAAAGGAATTACAAAAAGGTATAAAGACAAAGAAGTACTTAAGGGTGTTGATTTAAAGATAGAACAGGGAAAGATTTACGGTCTTATCGGAAGAAACGGAGCCGGAAAGACAACTCTTTTATCAATCCTTACAGCTCAAAGTCCGGCCAATTCGGGAGAGGTCAGAGTTGACGGAGAGCCGGTTTGGGAAAACAGAAATGCACTTGATAAGCTTTGCTTTTCAAGAGAGATTAATTCGATGTCCATCTTAGGACCTAATAATTTAAAGATTAAAGAATACTTTAGGATAGCCAAGACATTCTATCCGAACTGGGATGAAGAGCTTGCCGAAAAGCTTATTACAGACTTTGGTATTAAACCAAAAAGCAAGATTCACAAGCTTTCAAAGGGTATGCTTTCGATGGTTACCATAGCTATCGGTATGGCTTCAAAGGCGCCTATTACAATTCTTGATGAGCCTGTTGCCGGACTTGATGTTGTTGCCAGAGAGGACTTTTACAGAATGGTTATAGAGGAGAATGCCGAGACGGGGCGCACATTCATCATCTCAACTCACATAATAGAAGAGGCGGCAGATGTGTTTGAGGAAGTAATGTTCTTAAAGGACGGAGTTATCTTCCTTAAAGAAAATACTCAGGATATTCTTGAAAGATCTAAGCATATCACGGGACTTAGCGAAGAAGTGGACAAGGCGTGTGAGAATCTCAACGTATACCATGAGGAAAACATGGGCAGAAGTAAGGGAGTAACCGTTATTTTAAATGACGGAGAAAATATCAAAGAGGGCTGTGATGTTACAATTCAGCCGGTATCGCTTCAACAGCTTTTTGTTGCCGTTTGCGGCAGGGAGGAAGTCTAATGAAAAATATCAGGATTTTGAAATATACATTGTTTTACAACGGATATATGCTTCTTATAGTACTTGGCGGAACGCTGCTTTTTCCGCTTTATATGTGGCTTTTGACAGGATTTGAGGAGAAGGATCTTTCGTCAGTTATGTCAACCATGAATGAGTATTCTTTGTTTGTGGGACTTTTGGTTGCTATAATTGCGGGACTTACATTTATACCGGTAAATACGCAGAATCTTTTGGCAAGCGGGTGCCTCAGGAAAGAAGCCTTTTGGGGCAATTTAATCTTTAGTGTTATTCATCCTTTGGGAGTTGTTGTAATTCACAGTTTGACTTTTGTTGTTGAAAACGGAGTAAGCTGGAATATTAAAACCGAAATTGCTGTATTTTTTGCGCTGCTTGCAGTAACCTCTGCGGCTGATGCATTCGGAGTCTTGATTCTTGCCTTTGGAAGAACAGTATATGTTATTGCGGTATTTTTGTGTATATTTTTGGGAGCCGCAGTCGGAGTATGTACGGCAATGGAAGCGGAATGGACCTATTTTTGGCTTGATTCAAATATCATAGTTTACGGAATCTGTATTTTGGTTTTTGCGGTGGCTATGGCTGTAGTAAGAAGAAAGTTTAAAACGCTTGAAGTAAAGGTATAGGAGGAGAGACTATGAAGAAGGCAAAAGAAATCTTATTCAATGTTCGTGATAATTTAGAACTTATGGGAATTTTTCTTCTCATAGCATTTATTGCCGGATGTATTATTATTACGTCGATAATATTTGTCGAAGGTGACGAAGGCTATTTTCCGCTCGGAACAATGTTTGCTGCGGGGGCAAGTTTGATTTATGCAATGTCTTCAAGTTCCGGAAACACGCTTTTATGCAGCTATTACTTATCACTTGGAGCAAGAAGAAGAGAATTCTGTTTAATGAGTATAGTAACTCAAATAGTTGTATATGCTCTGACCATGGTGACACTTATACTGCTTTGCACAATTGAAGAAGCAATAGGGCTTGCGATTTTCGGTTCGATTGATGTTGAGTTTTTTGTACTTACAAGGCAGTTTTTGATAAATATGTATCCGGCGGTTGCTTTTATAGGAATAGCTTACTTCTTTTTCACATCAGCTATTACCATAAAGTTTGGTAGAGGCGGAATGTATGCAAATCTGGTTCTGTGGATATTTATATGCATGCTGGTTTCTAACGGAGATGGGCTTATCAGAAAAATCTCCGGTGGCAAAATAGGAATCGACGATTTTATATATATGGTGGGAGACTTTGGCAGAGCCGGCGTAATTTTGGTAAGCGCTGCAGTGCTTATTGTAGCGGTTTTAATTTACTGGATAATGATTAGAAAGGTAGAAGTCAGAAGCTAACAAACTCTCGCTTTACGAGCTACTTTATGATATAATACCCACGCAGGTTTATCTGCGTGGGTATTATGATTTTTACCGAATTATTTTATTAAGCAAGATTTTATTAAGTGAGGGATAAACATGGGAAGAGCAGGAGGCGGAGGCGG
>JAILQM010000111.1 GCA_024698965.1 Eubacterium sp.
TAGGTCTTGGTCTTTATTGGATTGCCGGTGGTGTTATAAGAAGTTTTTATCAGTTTATTTTAAATAAACACTTCGATAAAATGGATCTTAACGATATCATCGAGAAGAACAAGGAAAAAGCAGAAGCAAAGAGAGCTAAAAGAGCAGCTAATATCGAAAGAATGAATCAGGCAGCTCAGATTAATACAAGAACTCTTAAGGGTTCTTCGGTTAGTGAGGAAGAAAGAAATGAGATTCTTTCTAAGACAGATGAGTATAAGGCAAATGCCAAACCGGGTTCACTTACTGCGAGAGCGAATATGGTTAAAGAATTTAATGAACGTAATACGAAATAAGGGGATTAGAACATGGAATACATACAGGTAGAAGGAAAAACTGTAGATGAAGCCGTAACCGAAGCCCTCATTCAGCTTGGAGTTACAAGCGACCAGCTCGAGTATGAGGTAGTTGAGAAAGGCAGTTCCGGATTTTTAGGTCTTGGAAATAAGCCTGCAGTTATCAAAGCAAAGAAGAAAAATTCTATAGAAGATGTAGCAAAAGAATTTCTTTCAAATGTTATGAAGACAATGAATCTTAATGTAGAGTTTGAAATCAAGAAAGACGAGATTGAGAACGCTGTTGAGATTAATATGATCGGAGATAACATGGGAATTCTCATCGGTAAAAGAGGTCAGACTCTTGATTCTCTTCAGTATCTTACAAGTCTTGTACTTAACAAGAATTCGGAAGAATATATCAAGGTTAAGCTTGATACCGAAAACTACAGAGAGAGAAGAAAAGAAACTCTTGAAAATCTTGCAAAGAATATAGCATTTAAAGTTAAGAGAACAAAAAGGCCTGTTACACTTGAGCCAATGAATCCTTTCGAAAGAAGAGTTATTCATTATGCGCTTCAGAACGACAGCTATGTGACAACACATTCAGAAGGTGAAGAACCTTATCGTCATATAGTAGTTACACTTAAAAAATAGAGCCCGATGTAAATAAAGGTTGTTATAGATTTATAGCAACCTTTATTTTAAGTTAGAACCATAATTGTTTATTATTTTTAAGGAGCAGCTATGTTTAATGATACAATTGCAGCTATTGCAACGGCTATGTCACCATCCGGTATAGGAATTGTGAGGATAAGCGGTGAAGACAGCGTTAAAATTGTGGATAAAATATTTGAGATGAAGAAGAAAAATTTGAGTTTTTCTGACGTTCCTTCTCATACAGTAAGCTATGGCTTTATTAAAAACGGCACTGAAGTCGTTGATGAAGTTATGGTTTTAAAGATGCTTGCTCCAAACAGTTATACAAAAGAGGACACGGTTGAGATTGACTGTCATGGTGGAACAAAGGTTATGCAGGACATTCTTGAAACCGTTATTAATGCAGGTGCCAGACCTGCCGAACCCGGTGAGTTTACTAAGAGAGCTTTTCTTAACGGAAGAATAGATCTTTCCTCAGCCGAGGCAGTTATAGATCTTATTAATTCAAAAACCGAGTTTGCGAGAAAGAGTTCCATATCACAGGTTCAGGGTTCTGTTTACAGGAAAATTTCTTCCTGCAGGGAGAAGATTCTTGAACAGACTGCGTTTATAGAGGCGGCACTTGACGATCCCGAACATTATTCTCTTGACGGATACTATGAAAAGATAAATAATATTGTTTGCGACCTGATAGAAGAAACAGAGAAATTAATTAACAGTTATAAAAACGGAAGTATGCTTCAGGAAGGCATACAGACTGCAATTGTAGGTAAGCCAAATGCCGGAAAGTCTTCACTTTTAAATGCCCTTGCAAAAAAAGAGAAGGCAATAGTAACAGATATAGAAGGAACTACAAGAGATATTATTGAGCAAAGAGTTCAGCTCGGAAACTTAGGTCTTAATATTATAGATACCGCAGGTATCAGGGAATCCGAAGATATAATAGAACAGATTGGTGTAAATAAAGCAAAAGATATAATTGAAGAGGCGGACCTTGTGCTTTATGTTGCGGATTCTTCAAGACCAATTGATAAAAATGATGAAGAAATAATGAGTCTCCTCCAGGATAAAAACGTTATTATTCTGTTTAATAAGACAGACCTTGAAGGGAAAATATCGGAAGAAGATATTACAGGTAAGTTAAGTAAGCCTGTTGTTTCAATTTCTGCCAAAGAAGGAGACGGAATCGAAAAACTTGAAAAAACCATTGAGGAAATGTTTGCTTTAGGCTCTATTTCTTTCAATGATGAAATATATATTACAAATGAGAGACAGAAAAGCAGTATGGTAAGAGCTCTCGATTCTTTAAAACTTGTTAAAGAAGGAATCGATAATATGATGCCGGAAGATTTTCTTTCGATTGATTTATTAAATGCTTATGAAGCGCTCGGTGAAATCACCGGAGAGTCGGTAGGCGAAGATCTTATCAATGAAATATTTTCAAAATTCTGTATGGGTAAATAAAAATGATAGAAGAACATTATGATGTCTGTGTTGTCGGAGCAGGACATGCCGGCTGTGAAGCGGCGCTTGCGACTGCAAGACTAGGACTTGAAACAATTATTTTTACTGTTAGCATTAACTCAATAGCGTTCATGCCATGTAATCCTCATGTCGGCGGAAGTTCAAAAGGTCATCTTGTAAGAGAACTTGATGCTCTTGGCGGACAAATGGGAAAAAATATAGACAAGACTTTCATTCAGTCTAAGATGCTTAATAAGTCAAAAGGCCCTGCAGTACATTCTTTAAGAGCACAGGCAGATAAGGCCGAATACTCTAAAGCAATGAGAATGACTCTTGAAAACACGGATCATCTTACAATTAAGCAGGCAGAAGTTACTGAAATTATTGTAGAAGACGGTGTAATTAAAGGTGTTAAGACTATTTCCGGAGCAACCTATTTTTCAAAGGCTGTTGTTTTATGTACCGGAACATATCTTAATGCGAGATGTCTTTTCGGAGAGGTTGTGCAGTACACCGGTCCGAACGGACTGCAGAGCGCAACTCATCTTACTGATTCTCTTGTGGCAAACGGAATAGAGATGGTAAGGTTTAAAACAGGAACTCCTGCGAGAGTTGATAAGAGAACTATAGACTTTTCGGTTATGGAAGAGCAGCCCGGAGATGAAAGGGTTGTGCCGTTTTCTTTTGAGACGGATCCGGAAAGCGTTCAGATTGAGCAGCTTCCTTGTTATCTTACTTATACAAACGCAAAGACTCATGAGATTATAAATAAAAACATCCACAGATCACCTCTCTTTTCGGGAGTTATTGAAGGTACAGGCCCAAGATATTGTCCTTCGATAGAAGATAAGGTTGTAAAGTTTGCAGATAAAGAAAGACATCAGCTTTTTGTTGAGCCTGAAGGAAGATATACAAATGAGATGTATTTATCGGGAATGTCGAGCTCGTTACCTGAAGACGTTCAGCATGAGATGTATCATACAATCCCGGGACTTGAGAATGCCAAAATTGTAAGAAATGCTTATGCCATTGAATACGATTGTATTAATCCGAGACAGATTAAACACAGCTTAGAGTTTAAAAATATAAAAGGGTTATTTAGCGGCGGACAGTTTAACGGAAGCAGCGGATATGAAGAAGCCGCAGTTCAGGGATTTGTTGCAGGTGTAAATGCTGCGATGAACATTCTCGGAAAAGAAGAACTTATTTTAGACAGATCGGAATGTTATATCGGAGTCTTAATTGATGATCTTGTAACCAAGGAAAATACAGAGCCTTACAGAATGATGACATCAAGATCCGAGTACAGACTTTTGTTAAGACAGGATAATGCGGATATAAGGCTTACCAAATACGGTCACAGAATCGGACTTATTTCCGACGAGAGAATGAATAGGCTCACCGAGAAGGAAAGAATTATAAATTCGGAGATAGAAAGACTCGGAGAAATTATTGTAGGAGCAGATAAAAAAGTATCGGCAATACTTGAGGCTGCAGGCTCTACTCCTCTTACAACGGGTGCTACTCTTGTTGAGCTTATAAGAAGACCGGAACTTGACTATGATAAAATAGCAGAGCTTGATCCCGACAGACCTAAGATAGATGAAGATATTATTGAACAGATAAATATTAATATAAAATACGAAGGCTATATCAAAAGACAAAAAAAGCAGGTAGAGCAGTTTAAGAAAATGGAAAACAAAAAGCTTCCGGAAGACATTGATTATAAAGATATTCACGGACTCAGACTTGAAGCGCAGGCAAAGCTTAATTTGTATAAGCCGGTTTCAGTAGGCCAGGCCTCAAGAATTTCGGGAGTTTCTCCTGCGGATATATCGGTATTGCTTATTTATCTCGGAATGAAAAAGTAGGTATAGGTATGGATGATTTTATTCGTTTACTAAAAGAATGGAATATTGATTTATCGGATAATCAAAAGCAGCAGTTTCTTAAATATTATGATATGCTTATAGAAAAGAATAAGGTTATGAACCTTACTGCAATTACCGAGTTTAATGAGGTTTTGGAAAAGCATTTTTTGGACTCCGTTGCAGTTGTTAAAGCAACAGATCTTACCGGGGAGCTGTCCCTTATAGATATCGGAACCGGAGCAGGTTTTCCGGGGATACCTTTAAAAATAGTCTTTCCAAAGTTAAGGGTTTTGCTTTTGGACTCTCTTAACAAAAGAGTAAATTTTTTAAATGAAGTAATAGATGAGCTGGGACTTGAAAATATAACTGCGATTCATGCGAGAGCTGAAGAAGCGGGACAGGATAAGCTCTACAGAGAAAAGTTTGATTTATGTGTTTCAAGGGCAGTTGCAAATCTTTCGACTTTATCCGAGCTTTGCATGCCGTTTGTAAAAAAAGGCGGGAAGTTTATTTCATATAAATCCGGAAATGCCGATGAAGAAATTGCAAATGCCAAAAAGGCTGTTAACCTTCTCGGAGGAGGAGAAGTTAAATGTGTTGATTTTGTTTTACCTTCATCAGAGGCCGGACGCACTTTTGTGGTCATAAATAAGGCCGATTTGACACTTAAGAAATACCCGAGAAAGCCCGGAATTCCGGCGAAAAAGCCGATTTAGCGTCAAAAAAAATTAAATTTTATTTTTTTTAAACCTATATCTGGTAGTTTTAACCATATAAAAACGCAATATGTAGTAGAACAAATGTTCGGAGTAAATGCATGGTTATATCATTTTTAAAGAAGTATCAGGAAGAAATACTTGATCAGAAAATCAGTCTTGAAAATCAGATTCATGAACTTGAAGTAAAGTGTCTGGAGACAGATACTTTTATTGAAATGCTTCAAAAGGAAATCGACAACAAGTTTGAGTCCTTTTCTCCCCTCCAGGTATACTCTCCCAATAAGGACAAGATAGTCGATCTCAAATTTGAGAAGAGACTTTTGGGCGAAGACATTAAGCAGCTCAAAGAATCTTTGGCAAAGTGCACAACAAGATTTGATGAGGTCAGTGATGTCATCAATGAAGAAGAAAGAAAATTAATTAAAGAAAATGGGAAAAATCCATTTACGAAAGATGAAGATTGTAGTAATGTATTTAAGTACGAAATCGACGAAGCGGATTTAAAGAGACTTGAGTTCATAAGCAATCTGCTCGATCATGATGTTACCAGAGCTAAAATCGAATTAAAGGGCTTTATTAAAAAGATTAAACCTGATGATTCAAGTGAAGACGACAATATAGATGAAAATGTTTCACGTGAAACATAGATATTGTGGTCAAAGATGTTTCACGTGAAACATCTTGTGGTGAAGACATCCATATATATGACAAAAAAAGGAGGACTAAATGACCAAAGTTATTGCTGTAGCGAATCAAAAAGGCGGCGTAGGAAAGACTACAACTGCAATAAATCTCTCGGCATGCCTTGCGGAAGCCGGGGAAAAAGTGCTGCTGATTGATATTGACCCGCAGGGAAATGCAACAAGCGGACTCGGTATTAATAAAGAAGAGCTTGAAAACACAGTTTATGAAATGATGCTCGGAGAGTGCTCCGTAAAGCAGTGCATGGTAAAGACAGAACAGGACAACCTTTATCTTGTGCCTTCAAGCGTGAACCTTGCAGGCATAGAGCTTGAAATTTCAACACTTAAAGAGCCACAGTATGTTCTTAAGAATGAAGTAGACTATATTATGGATGACTTTGACTATATAATGATAGACTGTCCGCCATCTCTTAATATGCTTACCGTAAATGCAATGACGACAGCCACAAGTATTCTCGTACCAATCCAGTGTGAGTACTATGCTTTAGAGGGACTCAGTCAGCTCATATATACTATTTCTCTTGTACAGGAAAGACTTAATTCGGACCTTGTTATAGAGGGGGTTGTATTTACAATGTATGATGCGAGAACAAATTTGTCTAACCAGGTAGTCGATAATGTAAAAGAAAACCTGTCGCAGAACATATATAAAACTGTAATTCCAAGAAATGTAAGACTTGCCGAAGCACCAAGCTTTGGTCAGCCAATCAACATTTATGACAATAAATCACAGGGAGCGGAAGCATATCGCAACCTGGCAAAAGAAATTATTGAAAGTGAGGGGTAAAATTGGCAGCAAAGAAAGCGGGCGGCCTTGGAAAAGGCCTTGACACCTTAATACCCGGAGCAAAAGCAGCGGCGCCAAAGAAAAAAGAGACGGCATCGGCTGACGGAATTTCTCCGGTAAGCGTCAGTATTGATAAGGTTGAGCCAAACAAAGACCAGCCGAGAAAGATGTTTGATGAGGAGGCACTTGAAGAATTATCCGATTCAATTAAGAAATTCGGTGTTCTCCAGCCACTTCTTGTACAGGATAAAAAGACATATTATGAAATCATAGCAGGTGAGAGAAGATGGAGAGCCGCAAAAAAGGCGGGCCTTAAGGAAGTTCCGGTAATCATTAAAAATTATACGGAGCAGGAAATGGTTGAAATCTCACTCATAGAAAACATTCAGAGAGAGAATTTAAATCCTATTGAAGAGGCTGTTGCCTATAAAAGACTCCTTGAAGAGTTTAATTTAAAGCAGGATGAGGTTGCCGAAAGAGTTTCAAAGAGCCGTTCTGCCGTAACAAACTCTATGAGACTTCTTAAGCTTGACGAAAGAGTTCAGAAAATGCTTATTGAAAACAAGATTTCGAGCGGACATGCAAGAGCTCTTCTCGGGACAGCCAATAAGGAAGCCCAGTTCATGCTTGCTCAAAGCGTTGTTGAAAAGAACCTAAACGTTAGAGATATAGAAAAACTTGTTAAAAAAGAAGGCACAGAGCCTACTACACCAAAAGAAGAAGATCCGCTTGACGTAATTTATCAGGATATGGCAGAAAAACTTAAGGTTATTCTCGGCACAAAGGTAAGCGTTAACAACAAAGGCGGAAAAGGAAAGATAGAGATAGAATACTATTCACCGGATGAATTCGACAGAATTGTGAACCTTTTACATACTGTAAATCCGGATGAAGTATAGTAAGGAGGAACTATGAACAGCGATTTACTCGGAATGCTTGGATTCGATCCTGCATATATAATAATAGGAATGGCCGCAGTTATAATCATTCTTTTTATAATGATTATTGTTGCACTTTCCAAAATCGGTAAATTAAACAAAAAATACGCCTCTTTTATGAGAGGTCAGGACGGAAAAACTCTTGAGAAAACTCTTATAAAGAGACTTGATCAGATTGATGAACTTGCCGCTTTAACCGAAAAGAACAAAAACGATATCAAGGTTCTTTTTGACAAACAGGTAAACGACATACAGAAGTATGGCATTGTTAAGTACGATGCATTTGATGAGATGGGCGGAAGACTCAGCTTTTCTCTCGCTCTTTTGAACCAGGAAGATTCCGGCGTAGTGCTTAACGCGGTTCACACAAGAGAGGGCTGCTATATCTATATTAAGGATATTATCAAGGGAGAATCCGTTATTCTTCTTACAGAAGAAGAAAAGGGTGCTATCGAGCAGGCCATCAACGGTGGCGGTTTGAAATAACAAATAATATATTATATAATACTAATACAATTAGGAGGACTTAAGAAGTGTTAGATATCAAATTTCTCAGGGAAAATCCTGAGATAGTAAAACAGAACATTAAAAACAAATTTCAGGAGCACAAACTTCATCTTGTAGACGAAGTGATTGAACTCGACAAAAGAAATCGTGAGATTAAGGGTGAGGTTGAAGCTTTAAGAGCAGATAAAAACAAACTTTCAAAGCAGATCGGCGCGCTCATGAAGGACGGCAAAAAAGATGAAGCCGAGGAAATCAAGGCTAAGGTTGCAGCCGGCAACACAAGAATTGACGAGCTTTCAGATGAAGAAAAGAAGGTAGAAGAAGAAATTAAAGAGAAAATGATGATCATCCCGAACATCATTGATGCATCTGTACCTATCGGAAAAGACGACAACGAGAACGTAGAGCTTGAAAAATTCGGAGAGCCTGTAGTACCGGATTACGAAATTCCTTATCATACAGAAATAATGGAAGCATTTAACGGTGTAGATATGGATGCGGCCGGCAGAGTTGCGGGAAACGGATTCTATTATCTCATGGGAGATATTGCAAGACTTCATTCAGCTGTTATTGCATATGCTCGTGACTTTATGATTAATAAAGGATTTACTTACTGCGTACCGCCGTTTATGATCAGAAGTAATGTTGTTACCGGCGTTATGAGTTTTGACGAAATGGATGCCATGATGTATAAGATCGAGGGAGAAGACCTTTATCTCATCGGTACAAGTGAGCATTCCATGATCGGTAAGTTTATAGATACAATTAATGATGAAGCATCGCTTCCTTATACTCTTACAAGCTATTCTCCTTGTTTCAGAAAAGAAAAAGGAGCCCACGGTATTGAGGAGAGAGGTGTATATCGTATCCACCAGTTTGAGAAGCAGGAAATGGTAGTAATCTGTAAGCCTGAAGAAAGCATGGACTGGTACGACAAGATGTGGAGATATACTGTTGAGCTTTTCAGAAGCCTTGATATACCTGTTCGTACACTTGAGTGCTGTTCGGGAGATTTGGCAGATCTTAAGGTTAAGTCGGTTGACGTTGAAGCCTGGTCACCGAGACAGCAGAAGTACTTCGAGGTTGGAAGCTGTTCAAACCTTGGTGATGCTCAGGCAAGAAGACTTCGTATAAGAGTAAAGGGAGAAAACGGAAATTATCTTCCGCATACTCTTAACAACACAGTTGTTGCTCCGCCAAGAATGCTTATCGCATTTTTGGAAAACAATCTTCAGGCAGACGGCAGCGTAAGAATACCTGAAGTGCTCAGACCATACATGGGCGGAATCAGCGAAATTAAAAAAGAACAGTAATTTTGCCGATATAAGATATAATTACAGAAAGTGAGGTGAGCCTATGCATGATTACCTTCGTTCCATCGGCTTTTCGGAGCTGAAGAGAAAAATTGATATTGAAGAGCTTATCAGAGACATAATTGACCACCCCACAGAAACACTTGTTACTGAGGTTGATGAGAATACGACGTTTATGGAATACCGTAAACAGATTGGAGATTCCATCGGTATCGCAGTAAGAGGTGAGGCTGCGGAAGACGGCAAGTTTACCATGAGTTATTATTATCCGTATTTTGACGGGCATGGAATAACTTCCCAGGATTATATTGAGATTGAAAAGCACGCGGATCAAAGTTCGTATGCCGGCATATGTGACGAGATAAGACTTGGCGTTACGATGGTATTCTATCTGCAGAATGTTGCTGAATACTATCAGTTCCTTGAAAAGACTCAGGGAATGAAAGGTATTAAATCCGTGACTCTCTCGGCACTTGCAAAATCGGGTTCTGTAGTTTTACCTATAGCAAAATCGGAAAACGATATTATCAAAGAAAGACAAACCAATACAAATCGTACTTCGCTTATTGCTGCGGCGAGAGACGGCGATGAAGATGCAATAGAAAATCTCACTCTTGAAGATATCGACACATATACCCGGATATCGAGGAGGATAATGTATGAAGATATTCTCACGATTGTGGAAAGCAGCTTTATGCCGTATGGAATAGACAGCGATAATTATTATGTATTAGGTGAGATTCTTGCCGTTAAGAAAGTAGAAAACGCAATCTCGGGCGAAAGTGTGTTCGAGATGACGATCTGCTGTAACGATATGGAATTCGATATTTGTATAAACGAAAAAGACCTGCTCGGAGAACCGCTTCCGGGACGCAGATTTAGGGGTGCAGTTTGGATGCAGGGAAAAATACATTTCTAAAACTTTCAGTCGGGGATTTTCCCCGGCTGAATTAGACAGATGAGATAATCTGTGTTACAATACTATCTGCTGCGAAAAGCGGCAGCTGTGTCCTGTTAGTTTAACGGATAAAACAAGCGCCTCCTAAGCGCTAGCTGTGGGTTCGATTCCCGCACGGGACGTTTTAAGCAAGGTGAAAGCCTTGCTTTTTTTATGCAGTGAAAATTTGTCAGAAAATTTTAACAAAAAATGCGTAAATTGAGATTATCTTCTCGCATTGATGAATATTTTATGATATACTGATGGTGGAAAATTCTGTAAAGGGAGATGGAGGTAGAAAAGTGACCGACAAAAAAGGAACTGACAAGTTAAGACAGAGTAATTCGGGGGGCGGCGAAAAGCTTAAGGTTATATTTTCCGGAATTGTGTTAATACTCGGTGTTATATTTGAACTTTACGTTATGATTAATAACAAAAGTAATATAGCACTTCTTGCGGTCTTTGCAGTTGTTATAGTATTTGCATTTTATGTACTGCTTACATCTGTATTAAGAGAAAAAGAAATAAAAGACCATCAGGCAAGAGAAGAATATGATAATATTATAAAATCTGAAAAAGCTTCTTATCTTCTTATGAGAAAGTATTTTTCGGAACTGGAAGAACATGTATATAGGCTTGAAAAGAATTTTGACGCTGCGACAAAAGAGATTGTAAGCTCACAGAAAAATGTGGCTAAGATTACAATCAATAAGGAAAGAGAAAGTGCATCCAAGATTCTTGAAGAGAATGAGAAACTCATTAACAAGCTTGAAGGGATTCAAAATAAACAGGGTGAGCAGTCTGAAAAAATAATGCAGATGAGGCAGGATGTAATGAGTGAACTCAATGATGTTGAGGGATCGATTAAAGACAGCCTGCTTCAGATGGGACATGTTTCGTTTGTACAGCCTCAGATGGTTATGCCTCAGGCCGGAGCAGTAGCACCTGCGCCTGCAGTAGCCCCTGCACCTGCACCTACGGTAGCACCGGCAGCAGAAACTATACCGGAGCCGATAGTGCCGGAACCTTTAGCTGAAGAGGCGGTACTTGAGCCTATGGCAGAATCCGATGAAGTTTTAATGGTGGATGAGGCCGATATGGCATCATTTGTATCCGCAGAAGAGATAGCAGCGGAACCGAAGGTTGAAACGGCAGCAGAGCCTGAGCCTATAGCGGAGCTTGAGCCTATAGCAGAGCCTGAGCCTATAGCAGAGCCTGAGCCTGCAGAAGAGCCTGAGCCTGCAGAAGAGCCGGAGCCAGAGCCGGAACCAGCACCTGCAGCGGCAGCGCCGAGTGATGATCCAAATCACGTAATGACGCCGGAAGAAATCGCAGCACTTATAGATGGAGGAGCAGCGGCAGAACCTGCACCGGAGCCGGAACCTGAACCTGCGCCTGCAGCGGCAGCACCGAGCGATGATCCAAATCACGTAATGACGCCGGAAGAAATTGCGGCACTTATAGATGGAGGAGCAGCGGCAGAACCTGCACCGGAGCCGGAACCTGCACCTGAACCTGCGCCTGCAGCGGCAGCGCCGAGTGATGATCCAAATCATATGATGACACCGGAAGAAATCGCAGCTCTTATCGCGGGAGGCGGAGATGCAGCACCCGAAGCAGCGCCGGAACCTGAACCCGCTGAGCCTGCAATAGACCTTTCGGATCCAAATCATGTAATGACTCCGGATGAGATAGCGGCACTGCTCGCATCAATGTAAAAAAATCAGTTCAGAACCGTAAAAACAGCGGTTCTGAACTTTTTTATTTTTTTTTAAAATAA
>JAILQM010000120.1 GCA_024698965.1 Eubacterium sp.
ATCATATTCTTTTTCTTTTCCACCGATTTTAAGTAAAACCTTTTCGCCCAAAATAACCCTTCTTTCTTTTAGCCCGGAAACTGCATTTCCGTCATAATCTGTGCCTTTTTGTTTACAAGTGCTTTTTCTTTAATCTCGCGGTATCTGTCCTTTGCCTGTCCCGATTTTTCAAGTTCCGACAAAATACCGTTTAAAGTATTCTCCTCGTATTTAAGATAGGACTTAAACACCGGATTCTTCTTTTCTGTAAGAATTTTTCCGTATGTCAAAAATACCTCGTCCCAATCCTCGTTTTCCATAGGCATATAGCGGATTTTCAGGATATTATAATACTTTCCGTCCTCTTTTACCATATCCTCATCCAAGATTTTAAATGACTCCTTTAAAAGAGTTTCTCTTACATATCTGATATCGGACTGAGGCGATATTATAATCTCATCAAGCTCTTTTGCGATTTCTTTGCCTTCGGTTAATATTCCGCAGATAAGCTTTCCGCCCATCCCTGCTATAACCGCCGACGAAGCCTCGCCTTTTTCAAGATTTGAAAATCCGTTCGAAAGCCTTGTTATAATGCATTTCGAAAGCCCGTTTTCTTCTATATGAGCCTTTGCTCTCTCAAGCGGGCCTTTGTTTATATCCATGGCTATTGCTTTTTCGCATTTTCCGCTTTTAACAAGCTCAATCACCATATAACCGTGATCTGTGCCGATATCCGCCACAACTTTCCCCTCGGATACCATCCCTGCTATAGCCTTTAATCTTTCGGATAACATATTACTCAAGATAATCCTTCAGCTTGCGGCTTCTGCTCGGATGACGAAGTTTTCTGAGCGCCTTTGCCTCAATCTGACGAATTCTTTCTCTGGTAACGTTAAACTCTTTTCCGACTTCTTCAAGTGTACGTGCTCTTCCGTCATCAAGACCGAATCTTAAACGGAGTACCTTCTGCTCTCTGTCCGTAAGAGTACTGAGTACCTCAACAAGCTGCTCTTTAAGAAGAGTAAATGCAGCCGCATCAGCAGGTACCGGTACATTATCATCCTGAATAAAGTCACCGAGATGAGAATCTTCCTCTTCACCGATAGGAGTCTCAAGTGATACCGGCTCCTGAGAAATCTTAAGAATCTCTCTTACTCTTTCAACAGGCATTTTCATCTCTGCCGCAATCTCTTCCGGAAGCGGCTCTCTTCCGAGCTCCTGAAGAAGCTGACGCGAAACTCTTATGAGCTTATTAATGGTCTCAACCATATGTACAGGGATACGAATTGTTCTGGCCTGGTCGGCAATGGCTCTTGTTATGGCCTGTCTGATCCACCATGTGGCATAAGTACTGAATTTATATCCCTTGCTGTAATCGAATTTTTCAACAGCCTTTATAAGACCGAGGTTTCCTTCCTGAATAAGATCGAGGAAAAGCATTCCTCTTCCGACATATCTTTTTGCGATACTTACTACAAGTCTAAGGTTTGCCTCGGCAAGCTTTTTCTTGGCATCTTCTCCGGCATCAATTGCTTTCTGAAGCTCTGCTATTTCTGCCTCTATTTCGCCCTGGCGCTTCTTTGTTGCGCCTTCTTTTTCTTCATTTAACTCATTTATCTTTGTCTGAGCGTTTGCTCCTTCTTCCATCTTCTGAGCAAGCTCAATCTCTTCGTCTGCTGTAAGAAGAGGCACTTTACCGATTTCCTTAAGATACATTCTTACAGGATCTTCAAGGCCGATTCCTTCCGGCACCGAAAGGTCGATAGTCTCTACGTCAACCTCATCCTCTTCCGTAAGCATGTCCGGATCAATATCCACATCTTCTTCATCTTCGTTAGATGCTGAAATTGTAAGCACATCAATTCCCTGAGACTCCACATACTCAAAGATTTTTTCCATATCCTTCTCGTCAAGCTCCATGTCCTTGAAAAAATCATTTATCTCTGTCTCTTCAAGAACGTTTTTATTGCCCTTTGCTTTCTCAACAATCTGCTGAAGCTTTTCTTCAAATAACTTTAAATCCTTCTCTTCCATAATGAATAACCTTTCTGTCTTAATATTATTCCTGATATTTATATTGCTAAACTTTCCAGTTTCTGAAGTGCTTTTTTATCTTCAATAATCTGTGTAAGTCCTTTTATATCCGCCGGGTCAAGCTCTTTTGTCTTTTTATCTATCGCCCTTTGCTTCATCTTAACGATGGTTTCTTTTAATGCCTTCTTTCTGTCGGCTTCGGTCATATCGTCAAACACCGCTCCGTTGAACATTTCCGCGACCTTGCCCTGATTTTCGTTCTCGGTAAAGTCCGTTATTATCTTTGCCGGATTCGGCTCTCCTTTTTCCATCTGCCCGTAAAGCCTTCCTGCGACATCTATGTAAAGCTCGCCTTCAAAATCACTTGGCAGTATGTATTTTTTAACGCTTTCGTATAAGGTTCTGTCCTCCACAAGCCACGTTAAAAGCAGATTCTGCGACCTCATAAATCCTTCTTCGGGATTTATGCTTTTTTGCCGGTCGATTTTAACCGGTGTATTATCGGCAACAATGCCTTCCCTAAGCCCGATCGAATTCACCTTACGCTTTAGCGCTTCGGCATCGATTGAGTATTTTTGAGCAATGGTGTCAATGTAATTGTTTCTTTCTATTTCATCCGTAAACACCGTAAGCCTGTTTGCCGCATCCTCTATAAAATCGGTCTTTCCCTTGGGATCGGACAAATCGTAGTTTCTTTCGATGGCTGATATTTCAAAAAGAAAACTGTTCTGCGCCTCGCCTATTCTCTTCTCAAACTCCTCACTTCCGAGGTTTTTGATAAACTCATCCGGATCTTTATAAGGCTTCATATTTATTACTTTTGCACTTATGCCCGCTTCTTTTAAAATCGGCACTGCTCTAAATGCGGCCTTTGTTCCGGCATTATCGGAGTCGTAACATAAAAGTACCTCTTTAAAATATCTCGAAATAAGTCTCGCATGTCCGGCCGTAAGCGCCGTACCCAAAGATGCTGCGGCATTTGTAAAGCCCGCCTGATGCAGTGATATAACATCCATATAGCCTTCGCAAAGGATGAGATTTCCTCTTCTCGACTGCCGGGCAACATTTAGGCCGTAAAGGTTACGGCTCTTGTCAAAGACCTTCGTTTCGGGAGAATTCATGTATTTGGGCATTCCCTCTCCCATGACCCTGCCTCCGAAACCTATGACATGCCCCGTGACATCCAAAATCGGAAACATGACTCTGTTCCAGAACTTGTCATGTCCTCCTCTTTTTTCGTCAAATACGCACAGTCCGCTCTCTTTAAGAAGCTCGTCGCTGTATCCTTTTTCTTTAAGATACCTGTACAAATCATCACTGTACTGAAGCGAATATCCGAGTCCGAATTTTTTAATTGTTTCCTCGCTAAGCTGCCTCTTATCAAAATAGTTTCTTGCAATCTCTCCGTTTTTGCCCTTAAGCTGCATGAAAAAGTAATTGGCTGCGTCTTTATTGACTTCGAGAATTCTGCTCTTTAAATCCGCCTCTTTTTTTGCCTTTTCGTCATATTCTATCTTAGGCATCTCAAGCCCGGCTCTTTCAGCAAGTGTGCCGACGGCTTCCATAAATGTAAAATTCTCATATTCCATTACGAAGTTAAAAACATTTCCGCCTTTTCCGCATCCGAAGCAGTAAAACATCTGCTTTCCGGGCGATACGGAAAATGAGGCTGTCTTTTCTCCGTGAAACGGGCAAAGCCCGAAATAATTACTTCCTCTTCTTGTCAGCTTAATGTATCCGGATATCACGTCCACTATATCGTTTCGGCTTCTTACCTCTTCGATAAAATCATTGTTTATTCCCGGCATTTTCTAGTAACTCCATGACTTTGGCATAAATATTTCTTCAAAAACATTCATAGCATACTGATCGGTCATTCCCGAAATATAATCACATACCGACCTGTCCTTAGGTGTACCCTTGTCAATATTATCAAGGTACAACTGCGGCAGCATCTCGGTATTGTTCATATAATAATCAAACAGACTCCTTAAAACCTGCTTGGTCTTATCTTCCTGCTCGATTGTACGCGCATGCTTATAAACCCTCTGGAACATAAACTTTCTGAGGTTATACATAACATTTTCGGTCTCTTCTGACATCTTAATGTCGTTAAGGCCGCGACTGTTTTCAATTACATCATGAATAAGGGTATTAAGCCTCTTTCGAAGGGATGTACCCAAAACTCTGTGCGTCTCCTCCGGAATATCGTCTTCCGTAATAAGGCCTGCTCTTATCGCATCGTCTATATCGTGATTGATATAGGCAATCTTGTCCGAATAACGCACTATTTTCCCTTCGAGGGTAGAAGGCATGGTGCTTGTCTGATGGTTTAAAATTCCGTCTCTGACCTCCCATGTGAGATTAAGACCTCTTCCATCCTTTTCAAGCTTTTCGACAACCCTGACGCTTTGCACATTATGCTTAAAACCGCCTTCGCAAAGGCTGTTTAAAACGGCTTCTCCGGAATGTCCAAACGGTGTATGACCAAGGTCATGACCTAAAGCAATTGCCTCTACAAGCTCTTCGTTAAGCATAAGAGCTTTACAAATAGTTCTGGCATTTTGAGAAACCTCAAGCGTATGTGTAAGCCTGGTTCTGTAATGATCCCCCTGTGGATGATAAAAAACCTGAGTCTTATGCATAAGCCTTCTGAACGATTTGCAATGTATAATCCTGTCTCTGTCTCTCTGATACACAGGTCTTATGTCGCACTCAGGTTCTTCCCTGTCTCTTCCCTTTGATTCACAGCTAAGCGAAGCATAAGGGCTTAAATTGTTTCTTTCCCACTCTTCAATTTCTTCTCTAATTGTCATCTGCAGTATCCTCACGCACAATCACTCTCATAAATAACTATTCCGTCTCTTTTATTTATTTCCTTTTTTTATTTTAAAAAAAATTTAAAATGAGAAAAAATACCCGAACCATTGATTCGGGTATTTTCTGTAAGCTGTTTATTTCCATATGTCCGCAAGCTCGTAAATAAGTCTTTCGGTTTTTTCCCAGCCAAGGCAAGGATCGGTAATTGATTTTCCGTATACTCCTTCGCCGATTTTCTGATTGCCGTCTTCTATATAACTTTCAATCATAAGTCCCTTAACGAGCTTTTTAATATCAGTATTGTGATTTCTGCTTGCCACAACTTCCTTTGCAATTCTTATCTGTTCGATAAACTGCTTTCCGGAGTTGTTGTGATTGCAGTCTACGATTACGGCAGGATTAACCAGATCCGAATGCTTTTCGTAAAGAGCCGCAACATCAAGAAGATCCTCATAATGATAATTCGGATGACTGCGTCCGTATTTATCCACATATCCTCTTAAAATAGCATGAGCCAGAGGATTACCCTGAGTCTTTGCTTCCCAGCCTCTGTAGAGGCAGGTGTGAGAATTCTGTGCCGCTGTTATCGAATTCATCATAACCGTAAGGTCTCCGGCTGTCGGGTTTTTCATTCCGGCAGGAAGTCCGGCGCCGCTTGCAACTATTCTGTGCTGCTGGTTTTCAACCGAGCGTGCACCGATTGCAATATATGCCAAAAGGTCTGATAAATATCTGTGGTTTTCCGGATAAAGCATCTCCTCGGCAGAGGTAAATCCTGTCTCAGCCACAACCTTTGTGTGCATATCTCTTATTGCGATTATACCTTTGAGCATATCCTCGTGGTCTTCCGGATTCGGAGAATGAAGCATTCCCTTGTATCCGAGGCCTGTTGTACGAGGCTTATTTGTATAAACTCTCGGTATAATAAATATTTTATCTTCGACTTTATCCGCAACTTTCCTAAGTCTTGTAACATAATCAAGCAAAGCAGTCTCATTGTCCGCAGAGCAGGGACCGATTATAAGCATGAGTCTGTCGTCTTTTCCGGTAAAAATATTCTCTATTACCGCATCTCTCTCATCTCTTGCTTTTATAATAGCATCCGTAAGCGGGAACTGCTCTTTAATCTCTTTCGGAGTAGGCAGCTTGCGGTAAAATTCCATTTTCATATCCATAATTATTGTCCTCCATTGTTAACACGCTTACAATGATACTACTTTAGCGCTTTAAAGTCAAGAAGTTTATTTTCTGTTTGCTCTCTTTCTGAGAGTCGGATCAAGAATCTTCTTTCTTATACGAAGCGATTCCGGAGTTACCTCCAAAAGTTCATCCGAATCAAGGAACTCAAGACACTGCTCTAAGCTCATATTCTTCGGAGGAGTAAGGGTAAGAGCATCGTCTGCTCCCGATGAACGTGTATTTGTAAGATGTTTCTTCTTGCAAACGTTTATCTCTATATCTTCCGGTTTTGCGCTCTGTCCGACGATCATTCCCGCATATACCTTTTCTGCAGGTCCGATAAATAAAGTTCCTCTTTCCTGTGCGGCGAAAAGTCCGTAGGTTACAGACTCACCGCTTTCAAAGGCGATAAGAGAACCTGTGCTTCTGAATTGGATTTCTCCCTTATAATCGTCATAACCGTCAAAGATAGTATTTATAATACCGTTACCCATGGTATCGGTCATAAACTCTCCTCTGTATCCGATAAGGCCTCTTGCCGGGATTCTAAACTCAAGTCTTGTATATCCGCCCGTACCTGTTCCCATTGTAAGAAGCTCGCCCTTTCTTGAAGAAAGCTTCTGAATAACCGCTCCGGAGAATTCTTCCGGAACATCGATGTAAGCCATCTCCATAGGCTCTTTCTTTTTGCCGTTTTCTTCATGATAGAGTACTTCGGCCTTAGATACGGCAAACTCATAGCCCTCTCGTCTCATATTCTCAATAAGAACGGAAAGGTGAAGCTCACCTCGTCCCGAAACCTTAAAGCTGTCGGCTGATTCTGTCTCCTCAACTCTTAAGGATACATCTGTATTAAGCTCTTTAAAAAGTCTGTCTCTTATATGTCTTGAAGTTACAAACTTTCCTTCCTGTCCGGCAAGCGGGCTGTCGTTTACGATAAAGTTCATCGAAAGTGTAGGCTCGGAAATCTTCTGGAACGGAATTGCCTCAGGCTCTTCCGGTGCGCAAATTGTATCTCCGATATGGATGTCTGCAATACCTGAAATGGCAACGATTGCACCAATCTGTGCTTCATCCACATCAACCTTGTTTAATCCGTCGAATTCATAAAGCTTTGTGATACGTACCTTTTCACACTTGCCTTCTTCATGGGCATTTACAACTACGGCTTCCTGGTTTACCTTTAATGAGCCGTTGTCAATCTTGCCGATACCGATTCTTCCGACATATTCATTATAGTCGATTGTCGAAATAAGTACCTGAGTATTTTTATCGGGATCACCTGTCGGTGCCGGAATATAGTCGATAATAGTCTCAAAAAGATCTATCATATTGTCTTTAGGATCGGATAAATCCTTTGTTGCCCAGCCGTTTTTGGCCGAAGCATATACAAACGGGCAGTCAAGCTGCTCATCTGTTGCATCAAGATCCATAAGAAGCTCTAAAACTTCATCTATTACATCGTCCGGACGAGCCTCAGGTCTGTCTACCTTGTTTATGCAGACAATTACAGGCAAATCAAGTGCAAGTGCTTTCTGGAGAACGAATTTTGTCTGCGGCATCGGTCCCTCATAGGCGTCAACCACAAGCACAACACCGTTTACCATCTTAAGAACACGCTCTACCTCGCCGCCGAAATCGGCATGGCCCGGAGTGTCTATGATATTGATCTTGGTATCTTTATAAAATACCGCTGTGTTTTTGGAGAGAATGGTAATACCTCTTTCTCTCTCTATATCATTTGAGTCCATGACTCTTTCCTGTACTTCCTGATTTTCTCTGAAAGCACCGGACTGTTTTAAAAGTTCGTCCACAAGGGTTGTTTTACCGTGGTCTACATGGGCGATTATAGCTATATTACGAATATCGTCTCTTGACTGTAACATTTTTGTCTCCTTTATTAATCCAAAATTTCACTGATGATTTTGTTGATCATGGCAGGATTAGCTTTTCCCCCTGTAGCTTTCATTACCTGTCCGACTATGGCGCCTACCGCCTTTTTCTTGCCGGCTTTGTAATCTTCCACTGCTTTCGGAGAATTCTTTACGGCTTCTTCTACAATACCGCGGAGTTCTCCTTCATCCGATACCGAACCGAGTGAATTTTCTTCGACATATTTCTTCGGTTCAACATCTTCCTCAAATACCTTCTCAAATACTTCTTTGGCTACCGTATTGTTAATTGTTCCCTCGTCTGCAAGTTCAATAAGACTTGCAAGGTTTTCAGGAGAGAACGGAATGTCGTCCTGATCGAGTCCTTTTTCCTTCTGAAGTCTTAAGGTCTCACCCATAAGCCAGTTTGATACCTTTTTAGGCTTGTTACAAATAGCCGTTGCCGCCTCAAAGAAATCAGCCATCTTCTTGGATGCTGTAATGATTTCCGCATCATAAGCGGGAATATTGTATTCCTTTTCGTATCTTTCGAGCTTTTCTTTTCTAAGCTCAGGCTGACGGCTCTTTATTTCCTCTAAAAACTCATCCGAAATCACAATAGGTGTAAGATCCGGATCCGGGAAGTATCTGTAGTCCTGTGCATCCTCTTTAGAACGCATAGGATGAGATGAGCCTTTGTTATCGTCCCATCTTCTTGTTTCCTGAATAACGGCCTCACCGCTTTCAATAAGATCTATCTGTCTTTCGGTCTCTCCCTTAATTGCATTTGCAATTGCACGGAAAGAGTTTAAGTTCTTCATCTCTGTTCTTGTGCCGAACTCTTCTGTTCCTTTTTCTCTTATCGAAAGGTTTACATCGGCACGCATAGAGCCTTCGTTAAGCTTGCAGTCTGAAGCTCCGAGATACTGTATTGTCTCTCTAAGCGTCTCAAGATAGGCAATAACCTCCTCTGCGCTTCTCATATCAGGCTCAGATACTATTTCTATAAGCGGCACACCGCTTCGGTTGAAATCTACGTAAGAGACATCGTCCCACTCGTCATGCACGAGCTTACCGGCGTCTTCTTCCATATGAATCTCATGAATTCTTACCTGTTTTTCGACTCCGCTCTCAGTCTTAATATCCACATGTCCGTTTCTGCAGATAGGCAGATAAAGCTGTGAAATCTGATAGTTCTGCGGATTGTCGGGATAGAAATAATTCTTTCTGTCAAACTTTCCGTATCTTGTTATATCACAGTTTGTTGCAAGGCCGACAGCCACCGCATACTCAAGCACCTTTTTGTTCAATACCGGAAGAGATCCCGGAAGTCCCGTACAAACAGGGCAGGTATGAGTATTAGGCTCTCCTCCGAACTCGGTTGTGCAGGAGCAGAAAATCTTGGTCTTTGTTGCAAGTTCCACATGGACCTCAAGTCCTATGACTGTTTCGTATTCTTTAGACATTTTTCTCCTCCTTTCCTATAAGATAGGGTTTCTTTTAAAAGAAACACCCTGTTCTATTGCATATCCGGCTTTAATAATATTGTTTTCTTTAAAGCAGTCTCCTATAAGCTG
This sequence comes from Eubacterium sp., assembly GCA_024698965.1. Classification (GTDB taxonomy): domain Bacteria; phylum Bacillota; class Clostridia; order Lachnospirales; family Lachnospiraceae; genus RUG14243. The sequence goes on from JAILQM010000120.1 coordinate 9,461, forward strand.
TACACCGATAGGAAGTCCGTTTTTATCAAGTCCGCAAGGCACGCTCATTCCCGGAAGTCCGGCAAGGTTTACGGAAATTGTGTAAATATCTCCGAGATACATCTTTATAGGATCGGATAAGGACTTACCGATCTGTGGTGCCGTAGTAGGCGCTGCAGGTCCCAAAATAACGTCGTATTTTTCAAAAGCCTTGTCAAACTCGGCCTTAATAAGGGCTTTTACTCTTAATGCCTTAAGATAATATGCATCGTAATATCCCGATGAAAGCACGAAAGAGCCGAGCATTATTCTTCTTTTAACCTCGGAACCGAAACCTTCTGAACGGGTCTTTTTATACATTTCGTGAAGTCCTTCGTAGTCCTCTGCTCTAAAGCCGTACTTTACACCGTCAAATCTCGAAAGGTTTGAGCTTGCCTCTGCCGATGCTATTACATAGTAGGCAGGAATGGCGTAATCAACGAGCCCAAGATCGAATTCTTCAATTATTGCACCCTTATCTTTTAAAATGTCTGCCGCAGCAAGAACACTCTTTTTAACATCTTCATCAAGTCCTTCTCCGAAGTAACTTGTCGGAATACCTACCTTAAGTCCCTTTACATCACTTTCAAGAGCATCTGTAAAGTTATAAGAGTCTCTCTTCATTGATGTGGAATCTTTCGGATCATATCCGCTTATTGCCTCAAGAATTGTTGCGCAGTCTCTTACATCCTTTGCAACAGGTCCGATCTGGTCCAAAGATGAACCGTAGGCGATAAGACCGTATCTTGATACAGTGCCGTATGTAGGCTTAATTCCCGTAACTCCGCAAAAAGAAGAAGGCTGTCTTATAGATCCGCCGGTATCAGAGCCTAAGGTATAAGCTGCTTCGCAGGCCGCAACGGCTGCGCACGATCCTCCGGAAGATCCGCCCGGTACATGGTCTGTGTTCCAAGGGTTTTTGGTAGCTCCGTAATATGAAGTCTCTGTTGTTGAACCCATGGCAAACTCGTCCATGTTCATCTTTCCGAGAATTACCGCTCCGGCATCTTCAAGCTTTTTAACCGCTGTAGCGGTATATGTAGGCCAGTAATTCTCAAGTATTTTTGAACTGCAGGTTGTAAGGAGATCTTTGGTACACATATTATCCTTAATACCCACAGGTACACCCGCAAGAGGACCTGTAAGCTCACCTGAGTCAATCTTCATCTGGATTTCTCCGGCCTTCATAAGAGCACCCTGCTCATCTACGGTAACAAAGGCGTTTATATCGTCTTCTACCTTGTTTATCTGCGCAAGATAGGCCTCTGTAGCCTCGCGAACGGATACCTCTTTATCCTTTATTTTCTTTCCCAGCTCAACCGCTGTAAGTTTTAAAATATCACTCATAATCTTTTTCCTAACCTATTGTCTTCGGCACGATAAATGAATCTTCGGTTGCGGCAGGCGCATTCTTTAATGTATCCTCCTGTCCGTTTCCGTTGGTTACTTCATCTTCTCTGAAAACGTTGTTTACATCAAAAATGTGGCTCATAGGCTCAACACCCGATACATCAAGCTCGTTTAATTTATCAACATAATCAAGCATCTTTCCCATATCGGATTTAGCCGCTTCCTTTTCCTCTCCGGAAAGGTCAAGCTTTGCAAGAATACCTACATATTCGATTGTTTCATCACTTATAATATTTGCCATAATTAATCCCTCACCTTAATATGCGTCTCACGAAGCTGCATCTCGGTTACTTCTCCCGGAGCTCCGCACATAAGATCTTCCGCATTACCGTTCATAGGGAATGCGATAACCTCGCGGATGTTCTCCTCATTCTTAAGAAGCATAAGCATTCTGTCAACACCCGGTGCCATACCTGCATGTGGCGGTGCACCGAACTGGAATGCTGTATATAAAGCTCCGAACTTGGCTTCAAGCACGCTCTTGTCATATCCGGCAATTTCAAATGCCTTCTCCATTATCTTCATATCATGGTTTCTTACGGCACCGCTCGAAAGCTCAACGCCGTTGCAAACGATGTCATACTGATAAGCTAAAATTTCAAGCGGATCGTTGTTTTCAAGTGCCTCAAGTCCGCCCTGCGGCATTGAGAACGGATTATGTGTAAATCCGATTTTCTTGGTTTCAGGATCTTTTTCGTACATCGGGAAGTCATTAATGTAGCAGAAACGATATGCATTCTTCTCGAGAAGATCAAGTCTTTCTCCGAGAGCCTTTCTGATTTCTCCGGCGCATACCGCTGCCTTTTCTTCCTTATCTGCGATAAAGAAGATTGTATCTCCCTTTTCAAGTCCGGCAAGACTTCTGAATTCTTCTTTAAGCTCGTCCGGAATAAATTTATCGATAGGTCCCTTAAATGAGCCGTCTTCAAGTACGTCTAAGTATCCGAGGCCTCCCATTCCTATGCTCTTTGCAAACTCTTCGAGCTTTTTGTGGAAGGTTTTTGACATCTCGGCATGTACCTTTATCGCTCTTACAGTCTTTCCGATAAATCCCTTGAATGTACACTTCTGGAAGAAGTCAGTCATATCAAAGATGATTAGCGGATTACGAAGATCGGGCTTGTCTGTACCGTATTTAAGCATTGCTTCCTTATAGCTGATAATAGGATAAGGAGCCTTTGTCACCTCATATCCTTCAGGAGCAAATTTTTCAAATGTAGCCGAAAGCACTTCTTCACCTACTTTAAAAACGTCTTCCTGTGTCGCAAAACTCATCTCAAAGTCAAGCTGGTAAAATTCTCCCGGCGAGCGGTCAGCTCTTGCATCTTCATCTCTAAAACAAGGAGCAATCTGGAAATACCTGTCAAATCCGGATGCCATAAGGAGCTGCTTGTACTGCTGAGGCGCCTGAGGAAGAGCGTAGAACTTGCCCTTAAATTTTCTTGAAGGAACGATGTAATCTCTTGCTCCCTCAGGAGATGATGCGCAAAGAATAGGAGTCTGAATCTCCAAAAAGCCCATCTCTGTCATCTTCTGACGGAGGAATGAAATAACCTGCGAACGGAAGATGATATTATCCTTAACCTTTTTGTTTCTAAGGTCTAAATATCTGTATTTAAGTCTTACGTCTTCTCTTACTTCTTTAGATGTCTGAATCTCGAAAGGAAGGTTTGTATAAACATCGCCTTCAACCTTTATTTCATGAGCTTCAAGCTCAATTGTTCCCGAAGGAATTTTAGGATTGTAGGTTTCCTCGTCTCTCTGCTCGATTTTTCCGGCAATTGAAACAGCCTGCTCTTTATGAATACCTTCAAGAAGAGAAGTGTCTCTCATTACGACCTGAAGCTCGCCGTACATATCTCTTAAATCAACGAATGAAACTCCGCCGTGGTCTCTTATATTTTCAACCCAGCCGGCTACTCTTATTTCTTTTCCGATTAATTCCTCTGTGACCTTGTCAATGGTCATGTCTCTGTACTTGTTACTCATCTTTTTACTCCTTAATCTAAATACGCCCCGTCATACTCTGTCTCCAAAGTATGACGGGGCGATTAATATTGTCTTACTTAACCGCGGTACCACCCGCATTAAACCCAAAAAGGTTTATCTCAAAATGCTTAACGCGCATAAAACGTGCTCTCCTACTGCTGTTTCAAAGAGCCGGCTCCGGGGTGTTGTCTTTATTATCTCCTTTGAAAAATGCTTTCAGCCGGTGGCATTTTCTCTCTGACAATCTCTGATAACAAGAGTCCCTTTCTCAGCTTTTATCTGTATCCGTAATACTATACCATCTTTTTATGATATTCGCAACACCTTTTAAGCTGTACGGATTTTATTTTCTCTTATCTATTCTGTTCGCAAGTCTTATACCGACTTCCTGGAAAATCTGAACGATAATCACAAGAATTGCAACGGTTACAAGCATTACATCAGTCTGGTATCTGTAATATCCGTAGTTAACGGCTATGGCTCCGAGTCCGCCGCCTCCTACAAATCCGGCCATTGCCGAATAGCCCAAAATAGTGGCAAGCGCAATGGTACAGCCCACTGTAAGAGAAGGCTTTGCCTCAGGCAAAATCACCTTTGTGATAATCTGGAAGTTGCTTGCTCCCATTGCCTTTGCAGCCTCTATTACTCCGGGATCGACTTCTTTTAAAGAAGACTCAACCATTCTCGCAACGAAAGGCGCCGCAGCGACCACAAGAGGAACTATTGTCGCAGATGAGCCGATCGAGGTTCCGACTATCATTCTTGTAAACGGAATAAGCGCTACAAGAAGAATAAGAAACGGAACGGATCTAAGTACATTTACTACAAATCCCACGACAAGGTTTACAGGTCTGTTTTTGGCAATTCCCTTTTCATCGGTTATATATAAAATCACACCTACCGGTATACCGAAAACATATGCCGCGAGAGTAGATACTATAACCATGTAAAAAGTCTCGCCGATACCGGTTATTATAAGGTCAATAATCTGCTGGCTCATTAGTGCACCTCCTTAATACTGTAAGAAAGTCCGTTTTCTTCAAGATATTCTTTGATTATATTAAGAGATTTTTCATCCTTAGGCTTTTCGACAAGAAGCTGTCCGTATGCGCTTCCTCCGATATCCTGAGTCGCCGCACCCATGATGCTTAAAGGAATTCCCGTCTTCATTACTATATCCGCAAGAACCGGCTTTGAAGAGGCCTGTCCGTCAAACACTATTCTTATATAGCTGATTGTCGGCTCTTTGACTTCGCTTTGCTCAGGAAGTACTATCTTCTTTCCGGTCTCTGACTTAGGAGAAGTAAATACATCCCTTACTGCGCCCTCTTCCTCTATAACTCCGCCTGACATAATAGCAACTCTGTCGCAAATCTGCTCTACAACGCTCATCTGGTGCGTAATAACCACTATTGTAACTCCGAGTCTTTCGTTAATCTCCTTTAAGAGAGATAAAATACTTCTGGTTGTAATAGGGTCGAGCGCGCTTGTGGCCTCATCTGCAAGAAGCACCTTTGGATTTGTGGCAAGAGCTCTTGCTATCGCAACTCTCTGCTTTTGTCCTCCGGAAAGTTCTGCAGGATAACTCTTTCCCTTATCGGAAAGTCCTACAAGGTCTAAAAGCTCATTTGCTCTTTTAAGAGCCTCCTGTTTGTTTACCCCTGCTATTTCAAGAGGGAAACAGATATTGCTCAATACGTTTTTCTGTGCAAGAAGATTGAACTGCTGAAATATCATTCCGATATTTCTTCTCTGCACTTTAAGTTCTTTTGCAGATGCGCTTGTAAGGTCTACTCCGTCTACTATAACTCTTCCTTCCGTCGGAGTTTCAAGCATATTTATACATCTTACAAGTGTAGATTTTCCTGCTCCCGAAAAACCTATGATTCCGAAAATTTCCCCGGCATTAATATGGAGGTTTACGTCTTTTACGGCCTCTATATTTTTCCCCTTGCCGGAAAAGGTTTTACCGACATGTTCCAATACTATCATTTTAATCACCCATTTTAGCAAGTTTCTGTGCCTGATCCGCCGCTATGCAGGCGTCGATAATTTCCTGGATATCTCCGTTCATTATCTTATCAAGCTTATATAAAGTAAGATTTATTCTGTGATCGGTTACTCTTCCCTGTGGGAAGTTGTAAGTTCTGATCTTTTCCGCTCTGTCTCCGGTACCGATCTGAGAACGTCTTTCCGCAGCCTCGGCATCCTGCTTCTTTTGCATCTCCAAATCGTAAAGCTTTGCTCTTAAAAGTGCGAAAGCCTTGTCCTTATTCTGGAGCTGAGACTTTTCTGTCTGAGAATAAATAACTATACCTGTAGGATAGTGAGTAAGACGAACGGCAGAGTCTGTTGTATTTACGCACTGACCACCGTTTCCGGATGCACGCATAACGTCGATTCTTATATCCTTTTCATCGATCTGTACATCCACTTCTTCCGCCTCCGGCATAACAGCGACAGAGCAGGTCGAAGTCTGTATTCTTCCCTGAGACTCGGTTTCAGGAACACGCTGCACACGATGTACTCCCGACTCATATTTAAGAATGGAATAAGCGCCGCTTCCCTTAACCATGAACTCTATGTTTTTCATTCCGCCTATGCCTGTCTCATCAGCTTCGAGAAGCTCAACCTTCCAGCCTCTTGATTCAACATAATGCACATACATACGGTAAATTTCAGCCGCAAAAAGCGCTGCCTCTTCACCACCGGCACCGGCTCTGATCTCCACGATAACGTTCTTGTCATCGTTAGGATCCTTTGGAATAAGAAGGATTTTAAGCTTTTCTTCGAGTTCCGGAGTCTTAGCCTTTGCATCCGAAAGTTCTTCTCTTGCCATTTCGAGAATCTCTTCATCGCTCTCTTCTTCAATCATCAAAAGCGCATCTTCGATGGCCTGCTGATTATCCTTATACTCCTGATAAGCCTCTACTATAGGAGCCAAATCGCTCTGCTCTTTCATAAGCTTTTTAAATCTGTTTTGATCGTCTGCCACTCCCGGCTCCGCAAGCTCACTCATAAGCTCTTCGTATCTGACTATCAAATCGTCCAATCTATCAAACATATTGTCACCTTTCTTTATTCTTTTCTTCCGTATACAACTCTGTCGAGTCCCGCCAGATCGCGGATCACGGTAACATCCTTAAATTCTTCTTCTTCGAGCAGTTTCTTTACATCTTCGGCCTGCTCACAGCCTATTTCAAGGAAAAGATAGCCTCCGGCATTAATGTGCCCGGGAGCTTCTTTGGCAAGTATTCTGTAAAAATACAATCCGTCCTCATGTCCGTCAAGTGCGCCCACCGGCTCAAAATCCCTGACTTCCGGCATTAAAGTATTAATTACCGCCGTCGGAATATAAGGCGGATTGGAAACTATTATATCATAAGAATCTTCTATCTGCGCAAACATATCACTGCAAATGAAATTCGCACCGATTTGGTTGCTTACGGCATTTTCCTTGGCCACTATAACGGCCTGCTTTGAAATATCGCTTCCGACTCCCTCTATGCCCTCTACAAGATGCATCAAAGAAATAATAATACAGCCGCTGCCCGTACACATGTCGAGAACCTTCATTCCTTCTTTTAGCTTTTTGGCAGTCTCGACAACGAGGACTTCCGTATCCATCCTCGGGATGAGCACATTTGAATTAACCTTGAAATTCATTCCCATAAAGGACTGCTCGCCAATAATATACTGAAGAGGAATCCTCTCTGCTCTTTTTAAAATTATTATTCTGTATTCTTCTTTTTCATCTTCGAGGACCTCTTCGTCCCCCTGCATAATATATGCAGAGCGGCTAAGCCCGGTAACATATTCAAACAAATACCATGCATCTACAGGTGCTTCTTCTATCCCTGCCTTGGTCAGTATCTCCGTGCCGAGCTGAAGCAATTCTCTGTATATCATTTTAATATCTCCTAAAACTCTTCGAGGAATTTCTTCCAGTCAAAAACAGCCTCAACAGAAGCAATACCAACCTCAATCATATCATCTTCCGGCTCTCTTGTTGTAAGATGCTGCAAGCAGAGCCCCGGCTTACTGATAAGAGAAACAATCCTGTTTTCGCTTCTTCCGGCAAGTCTTATTATTTCATACGAAATTCCGGCAACAAGCGGAATAAGCAAAAGTCTTAGCACAAGTCTTAAAACCGGAGAAGGTGCAGTAATGAATGAGAAAACAATAATACTCACAATCATTACAAACAAAAGGAAGCTCGTGCCGCATCTTTTATGCATTCTCGAGCTTTTACGGACATTTTCAACATTTAGTTCAAGTCCGCTTTCTATACAATTTATACATTTATGTTCGGCGCCGTGATACATATAAACTCTTCTGATATCTTCCATAAGGGAAATTCCCCAGACATATAAAAGAAAGATTATCAGCCTTATTATGCCTTCAATTAAAGAAAGCAAAACAACAGAATCCGTAAATCTTCCGAAAAACAAAGAGAGTCCGTAAGGCAAAAGCATAAATATGGCAACAGCCAAAACAATGGAAAACAAAACCGTCATTCCCATCATAAACTTTTCCTTTTTCTCGCTCACGGGTTTTTCTTCTTCTTCCTCATAAAACGAAGCCGAATAGGTGAGTGTGCTCATTCCTATTACAAGGGAGTCCACAAAATTGACTACTCCTCTGAGTATCGGAATGTTTTTCACCGCTTCCACTATCTTACCTCTTTTGACGTTTTTCACATCAACGGTAATCTCTCCGTCAGGCTTTCTTACAGCTACGGCGTATGTGTTTTTATTCTTCATCATAACGCCTTCAAGAACAGCCTGTCCTCCTATATAAGATGGTTTCATAATCACACCTCTAAGGGATTTATCAGCCTTTAATAAATCCGAAAAATAAAAAGCCTGTCCGCTTTGGACAGGCTTTTATTATTGACTTAGTTAATTCCGTATTTCTTGTTGAACTTATCAATTCGTCCACGAGCTTGTGCTGCCTTCTGCTGTCCTGTATAGAAAGGATGGCACTTAGAGCAAATCTCAACGTGGATAGATTCTTTAGTTGATCCTGTAACAAATGTATTACCGCAGTTGCATGTTACTGTTGCCTGATAATACTCCGGATGTAAATCCTGCTTCATCTTCTTCACCTCTTTACATTAAATAATGTTTATATTTAGAAAATAATTCCTGTTTCTATGCTTTGGAAATGTCGTGATATTTCCAAACAGCTTGTATATAATACCATATAATCACGGTATGTGCAAGAGCATTTTTTAATATTTTCTTTTTTTGACGATTTCCACAAAATCTCTGTTGTTACGCGTCCTTGAGAAGAGATTGAGCAAAGAGTCCGCAGCCTCTTCAGCTTTAAGTCCGTGAAGAGATTTTCTCATAATGTTTACGGCCTCAAGCTCGCTTGGCTCAAGAAGAAGATCTTCTCTTCTTGTACTTGATTTTACAATATCAAGCGCAGGGAATACTCTCTTTTCGGAAAGCTTTCTGTCTAAGACAAGCTCCATGTTACCCGTTCCCTTAAACTCTTCGTAAACCACATCGTCCATCTTGCTTCCGGTCTCTACAAGAGCTGTTGCAAGAATTGTAAGCGAGCCGCCTTCTCTCATATTTCTTGCGGCACCGAAGAACTTCTTCGGCATATGAAGAGCGGCCGGATCTATACCTCCTGAAAGTGTTCTTCCGCTTGGCGGTATAATAAGATTGTAGGCTCTTGCAAGTCTTGTAATGGAATCAAGAAGAATAATAACGTCCTTCTTGTGTTCTACAAGGCGCTTTGCCCTCTCCATAACCATTTCGGCAACTCTTTTATGATGCTCAGGGAGCTCATCAAACGTAGAATAAATAACTTCAACGTTAGGTCCCTGTATCGCTTCTTTCATATCCGTTACTTCTTCAGGTCTTTCGTCTATAAGAAGTATTATCATATGCATTTCCGGCGCATTTTTAAGCACTGCCTTTGCGACCTGCTTTAAAAGAGTAGTCTTACCTGCCTTAGGAGGAGATACTATCATTCCTCTCTGTCCTTTACCGACAGGCGATACGAGATCTACTATTCTCATAGAAATATCTGCACCGCTGTTTTCAAGATGAATTCTCTTATTCGGGAAAATAGGAGTCATATCTTCGAAGTTTCCGCGTCTCATTGCAATCTCAGGCTGCATGTCGTTAATTGCCGCAACATTTATAAGCGGAGCAAATTTTTCGCTTGATGATTTGGCTCTGCTTGTTCCTGTAATCATATCTCCGGTCTTTAAATTATATTTTCTGACCTGTGAAGGTGATACATAGACATCTGTATCTCCCGGAAGATAATTTTCCCCTCTTATAAATGCGAATCCGTCAGGCATAACCTCAAGAATTCCGTATACCGGCACTCCCGGATCCGGCTCATGTTTTTCAGGTGCTTCATGCCTCTCATATCCGTTATCACGCCTCTCATAATTTTGGCCGGAGCCTTCTCTCTTCTCATGCTTAGGCTTTCTTTGCGGTGCTTTTCTGGCTCCTCCCGCTGCCTTTCCCTGACTCTTTTTAGCATGAGGCTTTTCCGCTTCGACTTTAGGCTCTTTCTCTGCCTTTGGCTCTGCTTCAACATGCTGCTCTTTCTCTTCTGCGGATTTTTTCGATACTTCCGCAACCGGTTCGGCAACTTCTTCTTTAGCATCAGCCTTTACTAAAGCATCCTTTTTGTCTTCTTCAAGCATTCTTTCGACGAGTTCGGCTTTTTTCAACGTCGAAATATTCTTAAGCCCTCTTGCCTTGGCAACGGCCTTAAGCTCCTTGAGCGGAAGACTCTCGTATTTTTCTCTCATTCAGTTATTCTCCTTCGAACTTTTCGTTCATTTATATATATTTTATTGAATTCTGTTCTAAAAAATTTGGGATATATATTATAGAATAATGTAAATAGTATACCATATTTTTCATTAATTTCAACTTGATTTATTGAATTTTAAGACAAAAAAAGGGCGGATAAAAAATCCGCCCCTAAAATTTTAATTTATAAAATATCCATTGCTGCGCAGAAGCCTTCGTATGTAGCCATCTTAACGGTTCTGGCAATCTTTGCGTCACCGGTTACAACATACCACGGAATTACGCCTTTAAGCTTATCTGTGATATCCGTATTTGACCTGCTGCCGCACGCATAAAGCACAAGATCCGCATCTGCGTTTTGAGCCTTTCCGTCTGCATCCGCATATTTAACTCCGCTCGCTGTGATTTCTTCAATCTTAACGGAATTATAAAGCTTCATGCCAATCTTATCCATTCTCGGGAAAAGAGCGGCTTTTTGTGACGGGAATGAATCCTTCATCATCTGAGGAAGCGCCTCAAGTACGGTTACATCAGCTCCCCACTCGCTTGCAAAGAAGTATCCGGTCTCGCATCCTATTGCTCCTCCGCCAATTATAACAACTTTTTTGCCCTTAACTTCATCCGGATGAGTATATCCGTAAAGAGCATGGCTGGCATTTTCTTCTATGCCCTTAATAGGCGGCACAAACGGATGTGAACCAACCGCACATATTACGGCATCAGGAGACATTTTTTCCAAAAGTGCTTCATCTGCTTCCGTATTTAATTTAATATCCACGCCAAGTCTTTTACATCTTGCAATAACAGAATCTCTGAATCTTAAAAGCGACTCTTTATGAGTATCGATTTCGGTAAACCAAAGCTGTCCGCCGAGCTTGTCTGTCTTTTCAACAAGAGTTACCTTATGTCCTCTTTCGGCAGCTGTTGCCGCAGCATAAAGTCCCGAAATACCACCGCCTATTACAAGTACGTTTCTTGAACCCGTAGGACGCGGTGCATTTCTCCATCTGAGCTCTCTTCCTGTCATAGGATTAACTGCGCAATGCCAAAGCTCAGGTATAGGTCTTTCTTCAGGATTTGAAGCAAGAGGATTAAAACATGAGCATCTAAGGCACGGAGCGATTTCTTCCTCGAGTCCAACAAGAGTTTTATTTACAAATGCAGGATCTGCAAAAGTCTGTCTGCCCATTGCAACAAAATCACATTTTCCCGAAGCTATGGCTTCTTCTATCTGATCGGGTGCATTAAAGCCGCCTACCGCAATTACAGGCACATCAACGTTTTTCTTAATAGCCTCGGCAAGATCCAAATTGCAGCCGTGCTTGTCAAACATTGAAGAAAAGGCCTTTGTATTTACATGATCCTGATAAAAACCGCTCGTTACATGTATAAGGTCAACATGATGCTGTATTATCTTCGCAAACTCAATTCCTTCCTCTAAGGTCTGTCCGCCTTCAATTCTTTCAGAGCCGCTCATTCTGTATTCGATAATAAAGTCCTCACCACAGACTTCTCTAATCTTATCGCAAATCTGCACAGACATTCTCGCACGATTTTCCATGCTTCCGCCGTACTCGTCCGTACGCTTGTTAAATCTCGGAGAAAGGAACTGATTTAAGAGCCAGCCGTGTCCTCCGTGAAGATTAATACCGTCAAATCCGAGCGCTTTACAGTTCCATGCCGCTTCGGCAAACTGATTTATAGTATATTCAATCTGTTCTTTGGTCATTTCTTCAACCTGCACTCCGTCTTCTCTAACAAAAGCCGAAGGACCGATTGGGTTTTTATGTCCCGGAATTGTATCGGGATGATTCATTGCACCTACATGGTTGAGCTGAACGGAAGCAATTGCACCGTGAGCTTTAATAGCTTCCGTAAGAGTCATAATTGACTCCATATGAATCGTAGTCATAGGATTGTCCCAGACATTAAGTCCGTGCTCATGTCTCCATGCATATTCATGATCCACAAAAGACTCGGTTACCGTAACCTGAGCAAATCCGCCCCTTGACTTTGTCTCATAAGCGTCAATTCCTTCCGGTGTCGGATAGCCGTGATCGACAATTCTGTTAGCCGTAATAGGTGCTGCTATTACACGATTTTTATAAGTCTTCCCCCTTATCGTCATAGGTTTAAACATATTTGGATAGTTCTTACATCCGTTACTGCAAGCCATTTTAAATACCTCCTAAACTCTGCACTTTATATCTCTATTAACAATATAATTTCTCAATTGTTCTTTTTCAAGCCCCCACAATCTTGTAGGATACTAACCAAAAGGTTAGTATGGAAAAATTCTGTTATTATTTTGCGTTTTCTGTTATAATGCCCTATAAGTTCGTTTTTAAGAACATATTATTGTGAGCAAAGAGAGGATTACCATGGAATCATTTTCAGTCGAAGTAAACGGAATAACAAAAGATGAATATATTACAGCTTCTCACGAGAATTTCAGAAGACTCTACACCACCCTTCCTATCTGCATGCTTGTAATCTGCGGAGTCATAGTTGTGGCAAGCGGCAACTACAGCATCAAATCAATTGCATGGCCTTTTGTGATTTATTTTCTGGTTGTAATTGCGGCAGAGATAATAATAAGACGAGGCTATAATGACCAGCTTTCAAGCTTTGGACCGCTCATCTATGAATTCAACGATACTCAGTGGCAGGTAAGCGCAGGCGAAGAACATCATGCGTTTAACTGGGAAGCCACACCTACTCTTCGCATAAAGAAAAATGCGGTATTTTTATATAATGACGAGGTAAACTCCAATCTCGTGCCTGCAAGGCTTTTAAGCGATGAAGAGATAAAAAGCATCAAGAGCTGGTTTTCCGAATCAAGAGAAAAAGCTAAAATTTACCAAAAAAATCTCTATCACCTTGAGGCCGAAAAATTCAAAAGCCGTCATAAAAACGATACATTTATGGGAAGAGGACCTATGTGGGGACCTTTCAGAGGCAGAAAAAAATAAAATTAAAATGCTTTTTCAAAATCAAAAGAACGCTTATTTAAAAGCGTTCTTTTTTTACATAAGCACTATATAAAGCATGGTAAGTATAACTCCAATACCCGCCATCATAAATCCGTAAGCAATGCTTTTTTCTATTATAGTCATGTTTTCGACAGCCGCATCTCCGAGTTTTTTTCTGATTCTCTTTCTGAGAGGCAGCGTAGCAGCCTGATGAGAATCCTTATATACCGTAGCCCTTAAAAGTCCGGCCGCATTATCTGTAACAGAGTCCAAAATCTCCGATACCCATCCTATAGCCCGAAGCAAAATGTCCATAATCAAAAACTCATAGATTTTCAAAAGTCTCGGGAGCCTTAGGCTAAGCTTTTCGTATCTTCCGTGCCTTATAAGTATCTTCCTTACAAATGCCGCATAAAAAACAATTCCGAAAGCTATGGATATAAAAGATCCCTTTAGGATTTCAAGGCTGTAATAAGGAACCGTTTGTTTTACAATAGGATAAACAATTCCTATGCCTAGTATAACAGCCGCAAACAAAATGCAGACCGCTGCCGAAAGCTTTCCTCTGAGCTTCCCTTCATCATAGGCTTTTTGGAGGGCCTCATCTTCATTTTCCTCAATAAATACGCAGACATAAATCTTTGTCATATAGCAAAGCGTCATACCTCCGCACATAAGGAAAAAGTACTCTGCCGCCTTATTAAACATACCGAAAGGAAGGCCAAGAAGCGCTTCATGCAAAAGCGTTTTGCTGATATATCCCGAAAAGAAAGGCACTCCGCTTACAGCAAGACCTCCGATTAAAAACGGTACACCAAGCAAGAGCTTTTTTCTGCCGTATCCTCTTACCCTATTTAAATCTCCGCTTCCTACGTTCATAATAACTATTCCGGTCAAAGTAAAAAGCAAAAACTTTATAAGCATATGATTTATCATGTGAAGACCGACGCCTTCTAAAGCCGCATCGCTGCTGAAACACATAGCCGCCGCGCCAACCAGGATAAAGCCTATCTGAGACATTGAAGAATATGCAACAGTCACCTTCATATCTGCCGAAAACATTGCTCCGATTCCGCCTATGGCCATTGTAAAAAGAGCAATAATAAGCACAAAGGCGCTCCATTTTTCATCTCCCCAAAAAATCTTAGAACAGCAAACTATAATCCCGAAAAGTCCGGCCTTTGAAAGCACGCCCGATAAAAGCGCGGTCAGAGGAGAAGGAGCCTCCTTATATGATGACGGCAGCCAGATATGAAGCGGAAAAGCTCCGGCCTTTGCTCCAAAACCAAACATAAGACAGCCTCCGGCCGCATATAGCTTTGCTTTGGATACCCCTTCCGTTGCCGCATACATTTCGGAAAAATCAAGTGTTTTAAGCTCGGCAAAAAGAATAAAGACTCCCATGAGCATAACCATTCCGCCTATTATTCCTATCGCAAGATAAACATTTCCCGCTCTTAAAGCCTCGTCCGTTTCCCTTGTTGCCACCCATACGTAAGATGCAAGTGACATTATTTCAAAGAAAATAAAGGTTGTAAAAAAATCGGCAGAGAAAAATATTCCCACAACCGCAATATATGTAAGTGCAAAATACCTGTAGTATCTGCCCTTGTTTTCTTCGCCCTTTAAATAGTCCGAAGAAAAAGCCAAAGCTCCGAGCCAGACAGCTGTAATAAGAGCAACAAATATCGCCGAAAAATATGTAATTTGAAAGCTGAGATAAGCCCCGCAAATGCCGGGTAAACAGTATGCTTCGCTCATGTTTTTTCCTTTCTTTTCAGATCCTTCGCTTCACTCAAAATGACACTTAGGAGGCATATAGCCTATACAAATACCGTAGAAACTACAGTTTCCAGATAATCTCCCAAAAGCCCCGGGCAAAGACCGAGGACAAAAATAACAGCCACAAAACAATATAACGGAAGGAGCATCTTCCAGGTCGGATCCTTTATTTTCTCCAAAGATGAATAGTCAAAATCCTTTCCCGGAAAGAATGCCTTCACCGAAATGCTCATCATATATATCGCAGTAAGAAGCGCTGATATCAGTATTGCACCAAGTCCCACATATCCTACGGGATTACCGCTTGTAACAGCTCCTTTTGCAAGATTCCACTTGCTGACAAATCCCGCAAGCCCCGGCACTCCCATAAGCGCCAGTGAAGATATAGTAAATATAATAAAGGTTTTGGGCATAACCGCTCCAAGTCCCGTAAGCTCGGGTACCAGAGTTCTCTTTGCCTTGTGTATAACGGCTCCCGCGCAGAAGAAACAGCAAATCTTCATAAAAGCGTGGCAAATCATATGCGCCATGGCTCCCGTTAAAGACGCCGGCGTCATAAGAAGAACCCCGAAAAGAATGTATGACAAATTACTGACTGTTGAATATGCCAGCCTTCTTTTAAAATGCACCTCTTTTAACGCCCTGCTACAGCCGTAAACTATGGTAAATATTGCCATAAGCAGCAATATGTTCTGGGCCCAGCTTCCGTATAAAAACTCCGTTCCAAAGCAAAAATAAGTAAGCCTTATTGTCGCAAAAGCTCCGGCCTTTACTACTGCAACCGCATGTAAAAGTGCGGTAACCGGAGTCGGTGCCACGCCCGCAGAAGGCAGCCAGCTTGAAAACGGAAACATCGCCGCCTTAACCGAAAATCCGCAAAACGAAAGAAAATATATGAAAAGGAATAGGTTCTCATGTCCCGCAACCCGGCTCATATCAAGCATTCCTCCCGCAGTAAAATTCGGAGTTGTGCCATATACTACGATAAATACCATTCCTATAAATGCAAAGGCTGCGCCTCCCAAAGAATAATACATATATTTAAGAGCCGCGCTTACAGCTTCCTTCGTAAGCTCATATATTACAAGAGGTATGGTTACAAGGGTTAGCATCTCATAGAAGAAATACATTGTCACAATATCTTCTGCCAGTGCAATCCCAAGGGTTACCCCGTATGTAGCCATGTAAAATGTAAAAAACATTCTCGGCCTTTTTGCATCTTCCATATATTCAAACGCATAAAGATTGGCAAACGGCCAAAGCACAGAAACAATCAAAGCAAAAACGCTTCCGGTCTTATCCAAAAATAGTGAGATTGTAAGGTCTCTCGTAAAAGAAAAGATAACAATGCCTTCTTCGGGCGGATTTAAAATAAGGGCAAAGACAATAAGAGAGGTTATAATCGCAAACACCTCTACATATATTTCCAACGCTCTTCTGCTTTTAAACGGTATGGCTCTTATCAAAGCACCCGATATTATCGGGATCAGTACCGCTATAACTAGAAAAATACTGCTCATTTTAAGTCCCTTCCTTAAGTATCCTAAAAAATTCCATCAGCCGCTTTTTTAATAAATTCAATAAGCGCCGCAGGATATATTCCGAGTAATAAAACGATTGCCGCAG
>JAILQM010000037.1 GCA_024698965.1 Eubacterium sp.
TCTTTACACCACCTCAACTATTGCTTCTTCCTGTTTTTCTCTCTGCATCAAATAGCTAGCAATCGCAAAAACAACCAAAACGGCCGCTGCAACAGGATATACAATAATGAGTCTGTTTGTTGTTCCGTATATGTCAATTACACCCTTAAATATGGACCCAAACGTAAGAGTTGCAATTGCCATATTCCAAAATGAAACACTTATACGCTCAGGTTTTCTTTTTGCAAATCTAAGAATCAAAATGTAAAACGCCGTTCCCATAACAAGAGGTATTGCAAAGGCATATATCATAAAGTAAGAATACACCTCATGGCTGAAAATCTCATATATCGCTCCAAACAGCGCACAAAACAGTGCAAAAACAAAATTTATAAGAGCGCTTTTTACTATATTTTTAATTATATCATCCAATGTATACAATGTCATTTACCTCTCTTTCTTTAATCGTACTTCCGTTTGAAGTAGGATTGTTTATAACAGTGCCGTTAAATACCATGGTTGACGATCCGCCGCCGTCAAGATTATATACCGTTGTCGCCCCGAGTTCCTGCATAAACTCAGCAAGTTCATAAAGTGAAAGTCCTTCGCTCTCATCTGTTCTTCCGTCCGATACCACAATAAGATAATGAAGCTCGTCAATCATTCCTATCGCCGTTCTCGGATTGCTTGCCTTGGCTTTTCCGACCTCATCATCTTCGGAAACCACAACTTCTCCGTCTTCAACAAGAGCCGGTCCAAAAGAAAATGCCTGCCAAACGCCCATTTCAACAAGCTCATCTGCGCTGTACTCATCCGGATCATATATTTCCATACTACCATCCGCAAAAATACATAAAATATCACTTGTTCCGGCTTCATCCCTATACACAACGCCGTTTCTAATTACATAGCCGCTCTCCTGCGATCCGTAATTATCTCCGTTAATAGCAAGAATAGCGTCATTTGAGCTTGCCATAGAAGATGTGGTTTCAGTTACATTTTTCCCGTAAGTATCCTCTGCAAACGCCGTTTTTAAATATTGTGCCGAGCTAAGCGTTACATCTGCCACATAAATCTTTGTATCCTCATAGGTATACTGTGTAAGCGTAATTTCTGCGTTATCACTCTCATAAGTATCTATAACTCCGTCTGAATAGCTGCTTTGAGTCGTTGTATCTTCATCATCGGAATCAGAACTCTTAGAATGCTTTCCTTTTTTTCCTTTTGATGAGCTACTGTCTGAATCACTTGATGAATCATCTGAAGTATCTTCATCACTTGAGCTCTCTTCCGATAAATCCGTTTCAGTTTCATCTTCAAAAAGCGATGTATTTGCCTCTCCGGCATTTGTCTGATATGCGCTGGAGATAACAAATGTATTAAGTACCATATATACGGTAAACGAAATTAATGTAATACCGTAAAATATCGAAAATTTATGCTTTTTCATAGCTTAAAGTCTCCTTTTTAAATATGATAAAATGCTGAACGGTATAGCTTACGATAAACATTACTGCCTCAGTTAAAACTTTAGCCAGATAAATATTTACACCGCTTTCCGTTAAAATAGTTAAAATAACGGTATTAAAGAAAAGTATTGCTACCGCCAAAAGTATATAACCTACAGCAGACTTCCAAAAAGATCTTTTAGATTTAAAAACGAGTTTTTTATTAAAAGAATAATTAAACGAAGCGCTGAAAAGTCTTGCAGTTATGTTTGCAAAAAATATTTGTCCGCTAATAAAGAAAAACAAACAATATAAACCGTAATCAAGCAAAAAACTTAAAAACGAAGATGCCGAAAACTTAAGTATCTCCTTATAAATTTTCCACGAATCCTTAATCGTGTTAAAATGTGATGATTTGTTATCTTCTATATAGACGGTTTCAATCCAAACCTCTTTTATATTCCTGTTTTCTTTTGCAAAATTCATAAGTACATTCATTTCATATTCATATCTTTCGCCTTCTATCTCACATAATCTTGAAATAAGGCTTTGTGAAAATGCCCGAAGTCCCGTCTGGGTATCATATACCTTCATTCCGCTTGTAATCCTGTATACAAAACGTGTGACCGTGTTCCCGAATTTGCTCCTTAAAGGAACATCATTGTCAAATTTGCGACTTCCCAAAACTAAGCTTTCCGGGTGTTTTGCCGCCTCTTCGCACACATTTATTACATCCTTTACCTTATGCTGTCCGTCAGAATCTACGGTAACAACCACATACGGTCCGATAAAATTTTCTCTTATATAAATAAGTCCCGTCTTTAACGCCGTGCCCTTACCCTTATTATCCGGGTAACTTATAACCGCCGCAACACTCTGACAAGCATTAAATATCGGGCTGTATTTTTTTCCACTACCATCATCTACCACTATAATATCGAAATTATTATCATTAAGTTCATAAACAAGATTCAGGAGAGAAAAATCCGGTTCATATGCCGGAATAAGTGCTATTTTTCTGATTTGCATAATATACCTCCTTTGGCTTTTATGGAATGATAATATAACAAGAATATTAGAATAAAATTAGAAAAAAGGATTTTTGTAGTTTATTTATCACTAATGCATACATTATTGGACTTAAATTGTGTTTTGGAAGTATAATTTACAATATTGCTAAATAAAAATTGAGGAAAAATTATGGAAATAGCTATTGGACTTTTGATACCTTTTTTAGGAACAACCCTCGGTTCTTTTTGCGTTCTTTTTATGCAAAGGAAACTCGACTTTATAACAGAGAGAATACTTAACGGATTTGCGGCAGGAGTCATGATTGCGGCATCTGTCTGGAGCCTTTTAATACCGTCTTTAGAGCAGTCAAACAATCTCGGTCGCTTATCTTTTTTGCCGACTGCAATCGGTTTTTGGGCCGGAATACTTTTTTTGCTTTTACTTGACTGCATTATCCCTCACCTTCATCTAAACAGCGATGAACCTGAAGGCCCTCATGTAAATATTAAAAAAACGACCATGCTCATTTTGGCCGTTACTATTCACAATATTCCCGAAGGCATGGCCGTCGGTATTGTATATGCGGGATGGTATATGGGAAATGAAACAATAACGCTTTCCGCAGCCCTTGTTTTGGCCATAGGAATAGCTATTCAGAATTTCCCGGAAGGAGCAATTATATCAATGCCTCTTTACGCCAACGGAGAAAGCAGAAAAAAAGCGTGTATGTTTGGCATTATGTCGGGAATTGTTGAGCCTGTTGCAGGCTTTATTACAGTATTTTTATCATCCGCAATAAAAGGCGCCATGCCGTATCTTTTAAGCTTTGCGGCAGGCGCCATGATATATGTTGTCGTAGAAGAGCTTATTCCCGAGATGTCTCAGGGAAAGCATAGTAATCACGGGGTTATAGCATTTGCAATAGGATTTACGCTTATGATGGCTTTAGATGTTTCCCTGGGATAATTTCCACTGATATTTTTCAAGATCCACTTTGCCGCCTTTAACCTCTATACCCTCTTCTTTAAGCAGATTTTCCTGTGCTTTTGCTCCGCCAAAAGCAAATTCTCCGGCAAGCTCTCCTTTTGAATTTACCACGCGGTAACAAGGAATATTTAAAGGATCCGGGTTTTTATGAAGAGCATTTCCGACCGCCCTGGACATTTTTTTATTACCCGCAACCTCCGCAACCTGAGCATAGGTTGCCACACAGCCGTAAGGTATTTTTTTCACGGCTTCGTAAATACGTTTTTGAGGACTGTCGGAAATAATATCGTAACTTTCCGCAATCATCATTTCAATATCTCTGTCAGGTATGCTTCCATCAAGAATAACGGTATTCCAGTGCTCCTTATTCTGATGGTACCCCGGTAAAACAGATTCGTACAAATCTCTCCAAAAGAACGCCTTATCCGGATCTACCTTAACATTTATATTAATGTATCCATCCTTTTCATAAGTCCATAAAAACGCTTTTTTATTGTGCTTATATCTTACAAGTTGCCAGTTTAAATCCTTAAAAGGTGCATCTTGATATGTATCCGGAAACGAAAGTCCGAATTTTATAGCTTCTTCTCTTGTTTTTATCATACTCCTCCACTTTTAAATATATATTTCCGGCTCTTTTTTGGCCGTAAAGTTATTCTCAAGCATTCTTACATGCGATAAAAACGCCTCGTCATCAAAATATTTTGCCTGTTCAGGGCAGTTTTTTATACAAGCCTGACATTTTATGCAAATTCCGTTAACTTCGGAAAAGTTTTTATACGAGACTGAGCCCATAGGACAGACCGATGCGCAAACGCCGCAGTTTATACACTTTCCCGAGTCGGTCTTTGGCTTTGCCTTTAAAAAAACCGCAGGCTCTCCGTCATCTTTTTTAGGAGAATAATACGGCAAAACTTCTTCTTTTCCCGGTATAGAAGGCGACTTTATATCATCTGCGCTTTTATATTTTTTTATTAGATCTCTTGCTCTTTCGGCAAAATAATCCGCTTTTTTTAAATCCTCTTCACTTGGTCTGCCAATTGCAATCTTATCGCTGAAAACATGTCTGCAAGGCCAGGCGGATAAAGCAAGCGCTTTAAATCCGTTATTTCCGGTCTCCGACAAAAGCTCGGTCAGAGAGCTGTCAAAACTTCTGTTTCCGTAAGTTACAATGCATATTGCGGGCGTGCTTTCCGCCAAAAAGCCTTCCTTTACAAAAGGCAGAATCTTATTTGGGATTCTTCCCGCATAGGTTGGAAGCCCAAATACCGCAAGCTCATCTTTTTTGAAAAGATACTTATTTTCTCTTGCCTTTGGCAAGGTAAAATCAATAATTTCTGCCGGCACATCTAAAAGTTTTGCCACTCTAAAAGCAATTCTTTCAGTCAGTTTTCCTGTGCTTTTGCAAGGGCTGAAGTAAACCGCTTTTACCTTTTTGATATTCATACGCATCACTCTTCTTTTAGAAATTTAATTTCCTTTTGATATTTCTCTCTTCTCGCATAATCTCTGTCTGTAAGAGGTCTTAAGCTCAGGCGGCTAAGGTCGCTGTTATGCTCTAAATCAGCCAGTTTTACCGCTCGCGCAAGAGAGTTGTTTTTAACTCTTAAAAGATATTCTTGCCTGGTTTCATCAGCTTTTTTCGTTATCGCATCAACTGCTTCTACGATTCTTTCCGAAAATCCAAGTTCTTTTAAATCAGATAATGTAACATCCGTATCTTCGACAACATCATGAAGATATGCCAGTGTCTTTTCATCATCAGTTTCAACAAGATCAGCCACCGCCATAGGATGAGCAATATACGGATTCCCGCCTTTATCTGTCTGCCCAAAATGAGCACCCTTTGCAATTATCTCGGCAAGCCTTTTTTTATCCATGCATTTACCTCAGAATTATATATACTAATCCAAAATCCCCAATATCTCATTAAGATTTTTTATCTCGTAATCTATATTTAGTTTCGGATCGGCTTTTTTACTTCCCGGATTATACCAGCAGGTCTTTATCTTTGCGTTAATACCACCCAAAATATCACTTGTAAGTGAGTCTCCGACGATAATAACCTCGTTTAAATCCGCCGGTTTTATCTTCTCAAAAACTTTTTCAAAAAATAAAACATTCGGCTTTTCAACTCCAAGCTCTTCCGATAAAAAGATTCCGTCCAGGAGCTTATCAAAACCGGAGCGGCGCAGTTTTTTCTCCTGCGCCACAACTGTTCCGTTTGAAACTGCATACTGCATAACCCTCTCTTTAAGCGATTTTACAAGCTTATAGCTCTCATCTCTGTATACAATCGTATCTCCGAGCCTAAGCTGGTATTTTTTGTTAAAATCTTCCGCTATGCTCCGGTCAACTCCTATCTCGCCAAAAAATTCCACAAATCTCCCGGTCAAAACCTCATCTTTGGTAATTTCATTTCTTTCAAGCCTCTTCCAATAGCTATCATTAATAAGAGAATACCTTCCGATCATCTCATCTGTGCATTCTCCAAGTCCAAACTCCGCAAAAAGGCTCTTAATTGCCATATGCTCAGCCACTTTAAAGTCAAGCAGCGTCCCGTCTATGTCCCAAAGTATTGTCTTTATCAAAGGTATTTCCTCCGGCCTTTTATAAATAATGTGCGCGAAGCTCATCTGCCGAAACAGGTGATAAGTATGCCGGTGCAATATCAAACACTGTCTTTGCTCCGGAAATTCCTTCTTTATTCATCTTAAATGCCGCTCTTGCATATGCAGCAAGGACAGACCCTGTAAACTCAGGATTAGAATCGAGCTTTAAGCTGTATTCTATAATATGCTGATTTTCACCGGTGTCTCCTGTATAAATAACGCTTCCTCCGTGCGGAAGTCCTTTATGATTCTTATCAAGTTCTTCCTGTGAAATAAATGTAACGGTTGTATCATAATCCGAGAAATAATTAGGCATTGTTTTTATCTCTTCTTCTATTTTTGCAAGATCTGCACCTTCTTTTGCCACTACAAAGCATTCTCTTGTATGTTTCTCGCGGGTTGTAAGCTCAGGATTTTCACCGCTTCTTACCCTCTCAACCGCTTCCGGAACAGGTACTGTATACTGTCTTGCATCAAGTACACCCTCTATTCTTCTAATCGCATCGGAATGTCCCTGGCTTACCCCTCTGCCCCAGAAAGTATAATCTTTTCCGCCCGGAAGAATTGCATGAGAATAGAGTCTGTTAACGGAAAACATTCCCGGATCCCATCCGCAAGAAATAACGCCTATTTTTCCGCCTTCTTTTGCCGCATTATCCACTGCCGCAAAATGAGTAGGTATATTTGCATGAGTGTCAAAACTGTCA
>JAILQM010000041.1 GCA_024698965.1 Eubacterium sp.
GAAAAATCCTCTTTAAAATCCTTAAAAAAACTCATATTATCCTCCTAATCCACTGTATCGTATTTTACATGTTGTACCAAATCGGTATTTTCATCAATTGCTTTTATATCCGCATCTCTTGTAAGCAGAATCGGCAACAACTCGTCAAGACCTTCCACAGTCGTCGTCTTATTGTTGGTATCATGGAAAAGTATAACGGCTGTATGGAACTTACCTATATCCGTCATAACATTATCTATAAGATCGTCAGTGGTAAATGAATTGTTTGTCGCATCACCGCTGTCTACATTCCAGTCGAAGTACGTAATACCTTCATCATTAAGATATGAAATAAGATCGGTCATGTCAACATTGCTGACCTGATTTGAACTTCCTCCCGGAAAACGAAAAAGCCAGGGCGTATACCCCGTAACTTCCTCAAGATAATTTCTTTCCTTAACTATTTCGGCTTTAAAAGATTTCAGTGACGAATAAAGCGTACTGTATTTATGTGTATATGAATGCATGGCAAGAACATGTCCCCTGTCCACTATCATATTGTATCTTTCCTCAGCGGTTTCACCCGTTTTGCCGATTACGAAAAAAGTACCTTTAACCCCATATTTATCAAGTACATCAAGTATGGCCTCGGTATTATCGCTCGGTCCGTCATCAAAAGTAAGATATATCTCCTGATGCTCGGTAACTCCGTACTTGCCATCATACTGATCCGCAAGTGCTACTTCACCGGTAAAACTGCTTGCTGCGGCCTCACTTTCCTCAACCGTACTTTCATCATCGTCTTCTTCGTCTTTAAGGGCCGCATCGGCGGATGCCTGTGCTATATAGTCTTCTGCTTTTACAAGCCTGTTATTCAGTTGTTTTATTTCAGAACTCATCCCTATAACTTTTACAAGAAGTATAAGGCAAAGCACAATCAGAAATAGCAGAGAACCCATTGCCCCAACAACAATTTTTGTTTTAAGGCTGTTAATCCTTTTTCTCTTATCATATCTGCGCTTAAGATCCCTCTTGTCAGTTTCCATATTATCACCTTCAAAATGGTTTAATACCGCATTTCATTTTACCATAAATTCACAAATAAGCAACTGATTGGCCAAAAATAATTGTATTATTTTATAGCGTATTTAACCACAAAAAACTGATTACAATTAATTATAATTTTTGTTGTAGATAAAACATAAAAATGTTAAAATAAGATATGTTTTTTATTTTTACACGTTTTAAAAGGAGACATTGAGTATGAAATTCAAAAAAATCGGCACAAGAATGGTCTCTACTATTATCCCGGTTATTCTTGCTGCCACCATCTTACTTACCGTAATAAGTATTACGGTTTCCCGTAACATCACAGAAAACCAGGTAAACGACACAATGAGCGCAACATTAAGCTATGCCGAAGAGCAGATTGTCGCAAGTACAGACACTGTAAAAGCTCACGCTTCTACTCTCGGAATGGCTGTATCCGCAGGATACAAAGATTTGTCCATAACAAAGTTCGAGCAGCTTCTTCAGGGAGTTGCAGGCTCGGATGATATGGTGCTCGGATGCGGACTTTGGTTTGAGCCATATGTTTTCGATGCAAGCGAAAAATATATGGGTCCTTATGTATATAAAGACGGCGATGACTATGTTATTACCTATGATTACAGCAACGCAGACTATGATTATTTCTCACAGGAATACTACACAAACGCGATGAATTCCTTGGATCCTGTAATCACGGATCCTTATTACGATGAAACAACCGGTACAATTATGGCTTCTTGTTCATCACCGGTGCTTGATACAAGCACTAACTATTTAGGCTGTGTAACCGTTGATATTGAGCTTTCTTCGATTCAGGAGATGATTAACTCAATCACAATCGGTGAAAAAGGTTATGCCATCCTTCTTGCATCTGACGGAACATACCTTGCAGGTTCGGGAATTGACGCAGAATACATTTCAAATTCCACTCTTATTACAGCCGATGCCAACACTTCTCTTGCCGAAGCAGGTGCGGAAATAATAGCTGCAACCGAAGACGGTATGACAACTTATAAGGAAAACGGAAAGGTTTACAATCTTTACTACTCAACTATCTCAGACCTTGGCTGGAAGATTCTTATAACAGTTCCTCAGTCACAGCTTTTTGCAAGCTCTAACTCTCTTGCAAAAACCATGATTTTAATCCTTATACTCACAATAATTATAAGTACAATAATAATCATCATGCAGGTAAGATACATTTCAAGAGGTATTAAGAATGTTCAGTCCTTCGCCGGATACCTTGCATCAGGTGACTTCACCGTTGAGCCTATTACGGTTTCAAGTAAAGATGAAATCGGTTCAATGAGTACATCTCTTAATGAAATGTTTGAAAGTAACCACGAAATCATTTCAAACATTTCCGTTTCGGCAGGTCAGATCAGTTCATCTTCAGAGATGCTTTCCGATACGGCAAGCCAGCTCAAAGAGCAGTTTGAAAATATCAAAGAATACATGTCAGAGATTAACAACTCCATGCTTAATGCTTCTGCAGCCACCGAAGAAGTTAACGCTTCCGTAGAAGAAGTTAACGCTTCTGTAAGTATTCTTGCTACAGAAACAGACACAAGCATGCAGATGGCAAGAGACATAAAAGAAAGAGCCGACTCAATCCTCGTGCAGAGCCAGGAATCATATGATTCGGCTACTCACCTTTCAAAACAGTTCGAAGAAAAGCTCGCTGTTGCTATTGAAAATGCAAAGGTTGTTGAGACAATCGGTTCTCTTGCAAATACTATTTCAGATATCGCCGAAGAGATTAATCTTCTCTCACTCAATGCTTCAATAGAGGCGGCGCGTGCCGGTGAACAGGGTAAAGGATTTGCCGTTGTTGCTACAGAAATCGGTGGTCTTGCAAACAGCACAGCCGAAACCGTAAATCACATTCAGCAGACTATTTCAAGCGTTCAGGATGCGTTTAACGCTCTTACAGAGGATGCCAAAGGAATGCTCGAATTCGTTCAGGATACGGTAACTCCTGATTACAACAGCTTTGTAAATGTAGCAAACCAGTATGGCGAAGATGCAAAAAATATCGCCCATACATCTGATTCCCTTAAGGAAATGACAGACAACATCCACATGATCATGAACGAAGTTACTGATGCTATCCAGAGTATCGCCGAAGCGGCTCAGACAACAGCTGATGTCAGCAGCTCTATCTTAGACAGCGTAGACCTTGTTAATGACGAAGTTGTAAGCGTCAATGAAATGTCCGAAGCTCAGAGAGATATTTCACAGGAACTTGCAACAGTTGTAAGCAGTTTCAAATTATCATAAGTAAAACCTCAAAAGACCTGCGATTTTTATATCGCAGGTCTTTTTTTAATGTCATTTTACAATAATGTTTTTATTTGCTGCACTCCTCTCCGCAGGCATATCCGCTTGAGAATGCAAATGTAAGTGCGCTTATAACGCTTTCCACATAAGCCACTCCGACTTTGCCCGGTACCATGATTCCTCTGGTATTGTCTCCGCAGGCATAAAGTCCTTCAATCGGTTTTCCGTCTTTTAAAACATTCATATGGCCGTCAATTACCATGCCTCCTATGGCATTTTCATGGAAGAGCTTTTCTCTTAAAGCGTAAAACGGTCCGTTTCCGTCCTTTATCTCCCTCTTAGGAGGCCACTTCATAAGCCCGAAAGGAGTCATTTCTTCAACTTCCACTCCGCAGGTCTTGTTGTACTCCTCGGCAGCTTCCAAAAGCTTATTATAAGGAATATCGAGCTTATTCGCCATTTCCTCTAAAGTTTCGGCTTTTACGGTTGCTCCCCAGGCCGTTTCTCTTTCAAAATCTTCTCTCCACTCATCAAAAAATCTGTCCATATTACAACCCGGTACATCTTCGGGTTTACCCTTAGAGCGTTCCATCTCTTCTTCTATTGTCGCCTCATCTAAGATTTTCCAAAGATATCTTTTATCGTCATGGGCAAGAGGGCTTATCATCTCGCCGAATCCGCCGTTTTCAAAAACTTCACCCTTATAGTTTACCTCAAAGCCGCTGTGACTTCTTGCGGCGTTTAATGATGCCGTACCGAAAGGATGTCTCATAGGGCCGAACATCGCAACTCTCGCATTTTCAAAATCAATGTCTGCTCCGTGTTTTCTTGCAATCTCTATTGCATCTCCGGTACAGGTTGAACAGGTAAATACATGAACAGGCTCAGTGCCTTCCTTGTAAAAAATCGGATTAAACTCATTTGTAAGTTTTTTGTTTCTCGAAAAAGATCCTGCCGCAAGCACTACTTTAGAACATTTAATTTCAAGGCTTCCACCCTTGTCTTTTGCGCTTGCTCCGCAAATCTTTCCGTCTGCGTCAAATTTCAAATCGGTAAGTGCGGTATTGTAAAGGATTTCTCCGCCGCATTTTTCAAATATGTCCAAAAGCTTGTTACATAAAAACCAGCCCGTGCCGCCCGGTCCTATTGCCGTATCTATTCTCTTGTGATTGTACTCCCAGTCGTAGGTGGCCATAGGTCCCATTCCGCCCCAGAAAAGTCTGTCAAACTTGTAGTCTTTTCCAAGATTGTGTTTTTCAATAAGCCAGTCCACAAAATCCACATTTGCATCAAATATTCTTTGCAGCACTTCCCCGTCTACCATGCCTTCTGTTTTTTCCATAAACTCATCATATTTGGCTGCTCTCTCATCTTCAATGCCCGCTTCTTTATGCCATACGGAATAAAGGTTTCTGAAACAGTGTGCATACCAGGCACTGCCTCCTATCTCTTTATTCTTTTCAATAACCAAAACTTTCTTTCCTTCTTCTTGGGCTTTTGCCGCTGCCGAAAGCCCTGATGCTCCGCCTCCTACTACAAGAACATCACATTCTTTTTCAATAACCGGATGAGAAATAATTTCCTCTTTAATGTCCGGATTTGAAATAACATTGTTGTGACATACCGTAGCACAGTGTCCGCAGTCAATGCATTTGTCCGGATCTATATAGTATTTTGAGTCTTTAAATCTGATTGCCTCAGCAGGACACTCCACTCTGCACCTGTGACAGCACGAGCAGAGTTCCTGATTAATTACATATGCCATTTTTCCCTCCTACAATTCAATTCCCGAATCTGCAAGCTCTTCCGCCGTCATATCTGCGGCTTTCTTCATAAGGATTTCTTTTCTTACCTTCGCAATCTTATCCATAGAGAAGCTGCCGGCGCCGCCTTTAAGTCTCGGGTCCAATATATCTCTTACACCGTCACCGAACATAGCCGATGCGAGTACCATAAGTGTTATGGCAATACCCGGTGCAAATGCAAGCCACGGAGCCACAAACATGTACTCTGTGCCGGCCTTGGTAAGCATTCCGCCCCACGAAGGAGTATTAGGATCTACTCCGAAGCCGAGAAATGAAAGTCCTGCCTCAAGCATTACTACACCGCCAATAGAATTTGCAAGGTTCATAATAATGATCGGCATTGTATTCGGTATAACATGTTTAAACATTTTCCAGCGTGTACGCGCACCAAGCATATTGCTCATCTTGACATATCCGCTGTCTTTTACGCTCATTGCGGTACTTCTGTAGAGTCTCGTATTTGCAATACCGCCCGGTATCGAAATAACGATTATAAGCTGCCAGAGGCCCGAACCCAAAATGGTCATAAGAAGAAGTGTTATAAGAAGGTTCGGAATACACTGCCAGGCATCGATAAATCTCTGAAGCAGAAGGTCGAACTTTCCGCCGATTACAGCACTTACCGTTCCCAAAAGAGCTCCTATTACGGTTGAAATAAGTGTACAAAACAGTGCCAAAACAACCGAAGTTCTCGCTCCGTAAACTATGTAGCTGAAAACGTCTCTGCCGAGGTTATCCGTTCCAAATAAATGCTCGGCTGAAGGCGGCTGGAGCTTATGAATAATATCCTTTGAAATCTGTCCGTCCACAAGCTTGGACGGTGCTATTACATCTGCAAAAATCGCAACAAGTACAAATACCAGAAGTATTATAAGTCCGAATGCAGCTATTTTTTTTGTTTTAAAAAGCAGGGTGAAGAATTCTTTGACTTTTTTACCCGTAGCGCTTTTCTTTGGTTTTTCTGCC
Source organism: Eubacterium sp. (assembly GCA_024698965.1). Lineage (GTDB taxonomy): Bacteria > Bacillota > Clostridia > Lachnospirales > Lachnospiraceae > RUG14243. The sequence continues at coordinate 6,081 of JAILQM010000041.1, forward strand.
ATTTTGTTTTCCCCCTTACTCAAGTTCAATTCTCGGATCGGCCCATTTATAAGATACGTCCACTATAAGGTTTACAAGCATTGTAAAAATTGAAAATACCAAAACGCATCCCTGTACTACAGGATAATCTCTGTCATTTAAGGCACTTACAACTGCCTGGCCCATACCCGGCATATTGAAAAGATTCTCCAAAATAACCGAACCGCTTATAAGCATTGCTATTGCTCCTCCGACAATCGTAATTACCGGAATAAGAGCGTTTCTGAATGCATGGGTGTACATTACCTGATGCTCGTTGTCTCCCTTAGCCCATGCAGTTCTTATATAGTCCTGTCTCATCGTCTCAATAGTAAGAGTTCTTACCGCTCTTATCTGAGCTCCGGCCTGAGTCAGCGCTCCTATTATAGCCGGCGGCAAAAACATATTAAGATTTGCTATAGGATCGGTAAAGAATGATATGTACTGCGGAGACGGCGCATAACCGAACCAAACCGCAGGATAAATAAGTACAAGTTCTCCGATCCAGAAAGCAGGTATCGACATAAGCACGATTGAGATAACTCTGATTGCGCTGTCGCTTATTGCATCCTGATGTGATGCACAGTAAAGTCCGAGCGGTATCGAAATAAGGTTTGTAAGGATGAGAGTAAGAATACCAAGTTCAAGCGAAACAGGTATCTTTGTAAGAAGAAGTCCCCCAACCTTTGTGTTTGAGTAAAGTGAAGTTCCGAGGTCTCCTCTGAGCAAATCCCCAATCCATGTTACAAACTGCACCGGCCACGGTTTATCGTAACCGAGGCGCGCCATAAGTTCCTGTTCATCAACCGTTATTCCCGAAAGCTCAAGCTTATAAGTCATCATCTCAATGGCATTGCCCGGAACTATTCTAAGGAGAATAAACACTATAATACAAACCATAAGCAGGGCCGGTATCATAAGAAGCAGTCTTTTTACAATATATTTTCCCATATCAGTTTACCCCCTCTTCTTTTTTGACTCTGTGGCAAGCCACAAAATGTCCTTTTTCAACTTCCGTATATACCGGTTCTTTTTCCCTGCATTCATCTGTCGCATAAGGACATCTGGTACAGAAGTTGCATCCCTTAGGAGGATTGATAGGTGAAGGCACTTCGCCCTCTAAAAGTATTCTCTGTCTTTGTCTGTCAATAATAGGATCCGGAATAGGCACGGCAGAAATAAGAGCCTGGGTATACGGATGAAGCGGTTTCTCGTAAAGAGTTTCGGCATTCGTATACTCCATGATTTTTCCTAAATACATTACCGCGATATTATCGGATAAATATCTTACTACAGACAAATCGTGACCTATGAAAATATAGCTCATGTTAAACTCTTCTTGAAGTCTCATCATAAGTTTTACTATCTGAGCCTGAATGGAAACATCAAGAGCCGAAACTATTTCATCACAAACTATAAACTCCGGCTGCATTGCAAGAGCTCTCGCAATCGATATTCTCTGTCTTTGTCCGCCCGAAAACTCATGAGGATAGCGGTCTATATACTCCGGATTAAGTCCTACCTTTTCAAGGAGCTCCTTTGTATAAGCCGTCTGCTCATATATACTTCTGGCACTGTTTCTGATTCTCGGTCCTTCCATAATGATGTCCAAAACCGTCATTCTCGGGTCAAGCGATTCAAAAGGATTTTGGGTAATCATCTGAAGCTTGGAATGAACGGCTCTAAGCTCTTCATCTTTCATTGCCGAAATGTCTCTGCCTTTATAAATAATATTTCCCGCAGTAATACTTAAGTTCCTCATTACACAGTTTCCGATTGTGGATTTACCTGAGCCCGACTCTCCCACAATTCCCAAAGTCTCGCCCTTATTTACGGTAAAAGAAACATCATCGACCGCTTTAACATCCCCGACTTTTCTTTTTAAAAGTCCCTTTGTAACAGGGAAATACATTTTTAGATTTTCTACCTTTAAGATTTCTTCCTTCTCAGGCATTACTTCTATCATCAGCCTAAATCCCCCCTGTTTTCTTTTACTTTATCAATATGATGACATGCACAGAAATGTTCTCCGTTTTCTCCGCCCACATTTGTAAGACGCGGACGCGATGCAAGACATTCTTCGGAAGCATACTCACATCTGTCGTAGAATGCACATGTATTCGGTTTGATTTTTGACATATCCGGAGACTCGCCCTGAATCTCGTGAAGTCCCCAGCTTTTTGGCTTGTCGAGTCTTGGTACGGCTCTTATAAGCCCTATTGTATATGGATGACATGGATCTTTGAAAATATCTATGGCACTTCCTTCTTCTACTATCGAACCGCCATACATAATCTTTACGCTGTCCGCATATCTTGCCACAACGCCGAGATTATGAGTGATAAGTATAAGAGCCATGTTGTGTTCTTCTCTAAGTTTGTTAAGCTGTTCAAGCACCTGTGCCTGAACCGTTACATCAAGAGCCGTAGTTGGCTCATCTGCGATTAAAATATCAGGTTCGCAGCTCATCGCCATGGCTATCATGGCTCTCTGCTGCATTCCTCCCGAAAACTCGAAAGGATACTGCTTTACTCTTCTGTCGGCGTTTGGTATTCCGACCATTTCAAGAAGCTCTATCGCTCTTTTATTTGCATCCTTTTTAGACATTCCCGGATTATGGTTTAAAAGCGCCTCGCAAATCTGTTTTCCTATTGTGATAACAGGGTTAAGAGCTGCTGATGCTTCCTGGAATATCATGGATATTTTGGCACCTCTTATTTTTTCAAGTTCATCGGCGCTGCACTCCAAAAGATTTTTTCCTTCATACATTACTTTTCCGCTAAGTACAAGTCCCGGCGGATAAGGTATGAGCTGCAAAATGGAAAGTGCGCTTACGGATTTACCCGAACCGCTTTCTCCGATTATTGCCACACATTCCCCTTTTTTTACGCTGTATGAAAGATCGTCCGATGCCCTTACCTCTTTACCGTTTGTAAAAAAACTGGTCCTGAGGTGTTTGATTTCAAGTACATTTTCTGACATAAAAATATCCCCCATTTACTGACATTTTTAGGTAAAATTTGAGGGCAGGACAAATGCCTGCCCCCAATTATCTTTTTATTCTTCTACCCATACATGAGCAAGTGTCTGCTCTTCAAAGTTTTTCTTAATATCGAAGTTTTCACCTGAATATCCGTGAACTCTGTCGTTTGCATACCAGCTCTCTACGGCACTACCACCGATCATAAGCTGTAAGAAGTTTTCTGCAACATACTTATCAAGCGCCTGAGCGTTTGACTCCTGGTCTTCAATGTTTGTAGCATTTAAAGCGCCCTGGAGATATCCTTCCATAGTATCATCAGAATAGAAGAATGAGTTTCTTGCACCGTCTTTTCCTACGAACTGAGCTGTCATCTCAAGATCCATAGATCCGAGTGTACAGAAAAGACAATCCTGAGTATTTACATCATATCCGGCTGCTTCCATCTCAACAGGTGTGTTGTAGATGTTTACTTTCATTGTTACACCGATTTCTGAAAGATAATCAGCTGCAAGATAGAAAAGGTCACTGTCAAGGTTCGGGAAGATTGCTACCGAGAACTCAAATCCGTCAGGATAGCCTGCTTCTTCCAGAAGTGCCTTTGCCTTGTCGAGATCCTGAGTTGTGTAAGCAAGATAAGCTTCCTCGCTCCAGTCGTCAACTGCAGAAAGATTTGTAAGAGAATTAAATACTCCGCAGATCTGGATATCGCCTTCATTCTGATGATATTCAGACCAGATTTCCTGTCCGTCGATTGCGTACTGAAGTGCCTCTCTGACTCTAACGTCCTTAAGCGGCTCGTTAAGATCTGTCTGCTTAAATGCAACACCTATAGGTGATGTTGAATATGAGTAAACACTGTAATCAACATCCGATGTTGTAATCATCTCAAGCTCTGATGCCGAAATGTTTGACTGTGTTCTGTATAAGAAATCAAGATTTCCGGCAATAAACTGTGATACCTGGTTTGATGTACTTTCAAAGTTAAGAATTGTAACTTCATCAAGATAAGGAAGCTGGTTTTCAGGATAGTTGTCATCTGTATCATAGTAGTTTTCATTTCTTACCCACTTGATATAGTTGTCTGCCTCATATTCTGAAATGATGTAAGGACCTGTACCTACAAGATAGTGGTAATCTGTCTTCTGCTCATCTGTGAGTGAATCCCACTCAGATCCTGCAATCATAAGAGACATAGAATTTACGATGAAGTTGTTAAGAGTGATTTCATCTCCTGATGTGAGTGTGAATGCTACGGTAAAGTCATCGATAACTTCAACCTTTGTAAGCATCTTCATAGCTGTAGCCCAGTCTGTACGAATATCGCCTGTTGCCACTTCTGCTCCGTCAAGACCGATTGTTCTGTCATAAGACCACTTAACGTCTTCAGCTGTAAGCTGTCTTCCGTTGTATGGCTCAAGGTCCTGGAAATAAACATCATCACGAAGCTTAACAGTAAGTACTGCAGAGTCTGAATCAAACTCCCATGAATCAGCAATCTGTCCTGTTGCTTCATCCATTGTTACATATCCCGAACGGAACATGTCACTGTACTCGTTTCTGTCGAGTGTCCAGTCAACTGCCCAAAGAGCTTCATAGCAAAGTCTCCATGGTGATGTCTGAGCTGCCGGCTCAAAGCAGGCATCAACAGAGAAGTCATCATCAAATACCGATACGCTTCCTCCATATACCGGTTCCGATTCTTCTGCCGCTACCTCTGTTACTTCGTTTGCATCCGTAGATGCGTCCGAAGACTCTGTGCTTGAAGCGCTTCCGCCACAAGCTGCCAGTGATACCGTCATAGCTGCCACAAGCAGTGAGGCTACAACTTTTCTTAGTTTCATAATTTTACCCTCCTTAAGATTTGTTCCATCCCCAATAGTGGAAATAATTTATAATAATTTTTTATCATAAAGGAGGTTTTTCAATCTATTAAATTTCTGCTGTGGATTTGCACATTTTTGTCATTTGCATTTTATGAATTTCTGAGGTAATGCCTGAGCTGTCTTTGTTTAGACTTTATAACTTTTTCTATTCCGGCCTCATAGAGCGCATTATTAAAGTCGTCTATTCCGCTGTCCGGATTGATTTCTCCCGACAAAAGCGCCCATTTGTAAATATCTGTAACTTCATTGCAGGCTGCTTCTTCTGTTATGACATCTGTATTGTCAAAAGAAAATTCTCCGGAAACAGAGGATTTTTCATCTCCTTCTTTACCCGTTACCGCAATATCCGTAAAAATAGGATATACGCTCATGTTTACGCCGCAGCATTTTGATGCAGACTGCGTAAGCCCGGTGTAGTTCGGAGAAAAAAATCCCGCGCTGTAGCCCTCGGCCACAAGCCCTGTTGTAGAGAGGATTTCGTTTTTGCCTACAAGATCCCTTATTCTCCACTTATACATGTATTCACACATCGTCCTGAAAGAATCTGTCTCATAGTAGTTTGTAACCTCAGAGCTTTCGGAAGGGTTTTCCAAAATCCCCAACTCGTTTGAGAGCGTATCGTATAAAACTCCGTTTTCTGCATCAGCCGCCATCTCAATTACCGCTTTGTCATATCCGGCCATAACAGGTATATACTCAGGATAGGCTTCTTTGATATCTGTCAAAAGAGTCTCTATATTTTCCCAAGTATTTAAGTCCCTTTCTCTTATATCCAGCGCTTTTCCCACATCACTCCTTAAAACAACGCACATACTTCCGGAAAATGTTGCATCAAAATCAAGTGTTATCTCCTCCTCGGTTTCCTCTTCGAAAGTCTCACTTTGTCTGTAATTTCTGCTGTCGAAAAAGCAAAATACTACAAGGATGATAACAACAATTGCAATAAACGCTATATATAATTTTTTCCTCATAGAGTCTTTAATCATTTATTTCTCCGTCTTTCTGTATTCATTAGGACTTACTCCGGTGTATTTTTTAAACACTCTCGAAAAGTAGGCAAAGTTTGAATATCCGACCTTAGACGAAACTATTCCTATAGGAAGATTTGTCGTTGTAAGAAGGTGTTTTGCAAGCTCCGTCTTTTCATTGTTGATATAATCTATAAGAGATACCCCCATGGCATTTTTAAATATATGGGAAATATAATCCTTGCTCAAAAAGAAGCGTCCGGCTATCTCTTCTCTCGTCAGCTCGTTTCCTATGTTTTCATCAATATATTTGCAGATTTCCGCTACTATATCTCCGCTCTCCTGTTCATCTCCTTGTGAAATATCTACATTGCAGATGAAATCAAGATATTCATTAACATCATTTTCATCCCTCGGAGTCATAGCCTTTTTATACTTTTTGTCGTACTCCTCATCCTTTAAAAGCTCGTTTATGTCAAAACTGTTCATCTCCGAAGCAGCATAAAAACTCATCATAAGCTTCTGGAAAAGCGCAAACAGATGTCTGTGAGTAAGGTTCTTTTCAAACTTTAATTTCTTAATAAGAAACTGTGTCTCTTCCTTTATCTTGTCCGTCTTTCCTTTTGCAAAGCTCAAAGTCCAGTCTGCTCCGAAATTCATCTCGTCAAGCTCGGCCTTTTTATCCTCGTTTTCCGCCATGAATACATCCGCAAGATGCATAACATTTTCTTTTTTCATTCCGAGCAGACGCTCATAATGTTTATGAATCTCAGTAATTTCCATGGTTTCCCCGATATAGCACTCAAATATTCTCCCGAACTTAACCCTGTTAATATTTACAAAAAGCTTCATCTGGCTCGTAAGCCTTTCGTATTCAAGAGGATTTATAAGCTTAAGTGCGATAAAAAGGGTATCTTTTCCCATCTCCGCCATAACAAAGTCCGCATTAAGAGTGATGTACTCTAAGGTCTCCTCAAACATTTCCGTAACAGTATTATCCTTATCGCTTGTAAACTCCTTTATTTCCTTGGACTGAAGCACCAAAAGTACCGGGAGATATTTATAACTAAGCTCAAGCTTTATACCAATTCTTTCGGCGTTTGCCTTCATAAGTCCTTCGTCGGATGCGCTTAAAATACTTTCCTTCCAGAAAATATTTTCCATCTCACTCTTGTTTTTGTTCCAGTGTTCTCCGGACTCAATGAGGTTTTTGGCCATCTTGCCTTCATTCACCCTCTCAACCGCTCTTCTTACGCATTCTTCGAGTTCTTTATACTCTACGGGCTGAATAAGATAGTCAAAGCACGAAAGCTTTATCGCCTTTTGGGCATACTCAAACTCGGCGTGAGATGTAAGAAAGATTATCTCTGTCTGAGAATTCTTATTCTTAATCCACTCTGCAAGCTCAATCCCGTTTCCGAAAGGCATCTGTATATCACAGACCGCAACATCAAAATCCTCTTCTTTGAACTTCTCAATCGCATCCTTCATCGAAAACGCGCCAACCGCCTTATCAACTCCTATTTTTTCCCAGTCGACTCCCGATAGAATACCTTCCACTACCGGAATCTGATCATCTGTAACTATAACATTCATATTAATCCCTCTTATGCCCGCTTCTTACATCTTCCGCAGGAATAACAAGCTCTGACAGAGCCCCGCCTTCTCTGGTTTTTCCGAGTATCATATACATTCTGTCTTCATATAAAATCTTAAGTCTGTTGTATAGGTTGCTTAGTCCGACATGCGAATCCGCCTCCTGCTCGAATGAACCGTTTTCGGCCCTTTTAATCATTTCCTCATCATAACCTACCCCGTTGTCTGTAATCGTGATGTCAATATAGGAAGTGTCTTCATCATTTATCAAAGCCGCTTTAATATCTATCTTTAAAACATTACCCTCGGGCTTTGCGTATTTAATCGAGTTTTCCACAAAGGTCTGGATGCAGAGAGTCGGTATATAAAGCCCAAGCACCTCGGAAGAGACCTTGTAGTTTATGTCTATGTCAAACATGTGCCCCATTCTCTGGATGTTGCAATAATTCTCCGCATGCCTTATCTCTTCTCTTACCGTTACTATCGAAGAATCGTTGTAAACCACATATCTGAAATGCTCCGACATGGCCTTTGTCATACTTTGAATCTCTTCGTATTTTTCGCTGCCTGCAAGGGCATATACAGCCTTTAAAAAGTTCAGATAAAAATGAGGTTTTAACTGGAGCATTAGATACTGAAGCTTGTATTTTTGCATCGAGATTTTTTCCTCATAGGCTTTAATCTTAAGCTCGTTAATCTCATCCATAAGCTGATCGAACGCCAAAAACACCTCTGCGGTTTCTTTTGCCGGCACCTCTTCTAACGGGACAACCGGCGTGCCGTATCTGATGTTTGCAATCTTATCGTCCATCATCTTAAGAGGAGCAAAAAGATGCTTTCTTATAAGCGTTATCAAAAACGGGATAAAAAGACAAAGAATAAGCGAAAAGCAAAATACATAGCTCGATAATCTGCCGGCAGCACCAAGAACCGTCCCCTCGTGCAGAAGGCACATGATTTCTATCGGTACGCTGCCAAGCTCATAGGTGCTTTTAATGTATTTGCCGTTTCTTACAGAGCTGCCTCCAATATTATTTGCAACTATTTCGTCTCCCGATATTATATAAAGCTCCGAGCCCGAATATCCGAGGTTCTGCTCAAAATAATCCCAGTTATCCGGTACTACGACCATGCCCGCATAGGCGTTTTTATATTTTACTACCTTAATCAGATAAAAATACTCGCCGCAGCTTACACTGAGCCATTTATCCGTTGTGATATTTGCCGGCGTTTCGGCCATGTTTTCAAGATAGGCGTAAAGCCCCGCAGATCTTTCGTCAGAAAGATGAATACTGCTCTCGGAATGAATGCTGTTTTTCTTTGCATGAAATACAAATGAATAATACCAAAGGTCGCTTGCAAGCATGGCGTCGTCCATATCCATACTGACCTGTCTGGCATAAAGATAAATATCGTTGGCATCATAGGCATCGCCCAAATATTTAAAACTGATATTGTCCGTAACGATATTTTCGAGAATCCTGTCTATAAAATCTATCTGATCGTCGAAATCCTCACAGGTTGATTCTATAGCGGATGATACCTGGGATTTTGCCTGATTAATAAGCTGACGTCCCATGAAAAATCCCACCGTATTAAGTAATATAACTATCGCTGCCGTAAGAGCAATAATGATTCTGCTCATACTTGCGGCAACGGAAAATCTCCTTTTTTCCATCCTAACCCCTTTGTCCCGCCTACGCAATTTCGAAAACGGGGTAAAAACCAATACTATTTAACTATAAAAAGATTCAGGATGATTTTCAATGATTTTTTGTGAACTAATTAAAAAAAACCAAAAAAGCGCCTCTTTTAAAGAAGCGCTTTTTGGTTTAAAACTATATATTATATTATTCTCCCGAATTGAAAAGTTCCGAAAGTTCGTCAGCGTATTCCTGAAGTACTTTAAGAACATATGTATCCCAGTGTCTTGCATCTGCTGTAGAAGAACCGAATACATAATCTTCCTGGCCGTAATCGATTACGTCAAATCCAGGAATTGCCTTGCTTGCTCCTGCTGTTCTGTAGCTTACAGCATCGGCAAGTGTAAATGATACGCTTGAAAGGTCTGAGTAGTTAACCCAGCTTGAAAGGTCTGTTCCCGATGCTTCTTCCGAATCACCGTTTTCTGTCTGAGTCTCAGCTGCTGCCTTTGTTACTTCGTTTGCTCCTTCAACATGTTCTGCATACATTTCATCAACATAAAGGGCAAAGCTATCACCTAAGATTTCAGATGGAACATGTCCGCCGTCCCACTGCCATTCTATAGTAGCATCAACGCCTGCATTAAGCATTGCGATCTGAAGATTTAAAGATGAGAACATTGACATATCGCCCTCTGATGCTCCCATAAGAATTCTTACCCATGTTGCATCTGTAGTATCTTCATCACCGATGTAGTTAAGTGGGTTGTAAAGTGAAACGATGTTGTTTCCATACTCGTCACCCTCTTCGATTTCTGCGATATCGGCCTCATAAGCCTCTACCATCTCTTCGTATGTTGAGTAGTTTGAAGAGTCTGTACTTGAACCTGCAGCCTGAGTTGTACCCTCATCAGGTGTACCTACATCCATTGTATCTCCGGCTGAGTTTGCTGCTACATCTTCGTTGTCAAAGCTTCTGTCCGAAGAATCGTCTGATGACTCTTCTGTAGCTTCGTCTGTTGCAGCATCTGTAGGTGCTTCTCCGGACATATCCGATGGCATCTCTCCTGATGTATCTGAAGAACCTGCATCAGTGCTTGCACCGTCAGGCATCTCTCCGGACATATCTCCTCCCGGACCGCCAGACATTTCACCGGACATATCTCCTCCCGGGCCGCCTTCCATGCCGCCTTCAGAAGATGATGATCCCTTGGTATATCTTCCTTCGATAAATGCCGCAGCCTTATCTTCTGTAGTCATTGCTGCAACTTCATCGTCTGATAATGCGTTTCCGTCTTCGTCGAACCATGTCCATCCCTCTGTGTAATCGAGGTTGTCAAGGTACCACTGAAGGTTCTCTGTAAACTCAGCTAAATAAAGATCGAGGTAAGTTCCGCCGTATCCGTTTGTATCGGCGTACTTCTCTTCGTCATATTCAATAGTAAGTTCAATAGTGTCGTCTGTATCTCCGTCACCGTTTAAGTCAAAGCCTACAGCCGACTCTTCTACTGTAAGGTTCTGCTCATTGATGTATTCCATGTACTCTGCTGAAAGATATTCTGCCATCTTAGCCTGGAAAGATGAACCGAAGTCATAGTCAGAGTCAAGGAAGTACTCAAATGCCATTGCCATATCCGCTTCGTAAAGTGAAGTAATTGCAGAATATGCTATACAGCCCCATGCACCGTCGGATACTTCATAATCTGTTCCGTCGATTGTAACTGTTGTTGAGTATGATCCGTCAGAGCAAGCATATACGCCTACAGCACCTGCTTCGATTTCATAATCGTAGAAATCTGAGTTATCTCCTGTAGAAGCAAACATTGTAGCGTGTGCTCCACCGCCGGAACCACCTGTTGATACGAAGTAATCAACGCTTCCCGGAATGTTTCCGAGTAAGATGTTGTATTTTACGTATCTGGCTGCATTCTTCTGGTCTACGAGACAGCAAGGTGCATCACCTGTGTAATATGTATTTCCGTCTTCATCTTCTGCTGTATCCTGCTTACCTCTGTTACCGCAAGCTACATTGATGTATCCTTCAGCCGCATAAGTTGTGGCTGCAAGTGTGTTTGTAGATGAGCTGTATCCTGCAGCACCTGTATTTAAAATAACAGGAGCGGTTGCAGCTGTATATGTCTGGCCGTTTGTGCTTGTAATTTCTGCTTCGTAGTCAATTACAAGACTTCCCTTAACAGCATCTGAATATGTCTCTGCTGTTGTATCAGCCTCTCCGTCTCCGTCTTCATCGATACCTGTTACATAAGCACCCGGTACGCAAACGGATACGCCCTGCTCATCCTCGATTTCAGGATAAGCTACCGCAGATACTATTGAAAGTACCCATGCATCAGCATCAGCGTCATAAGACCATTCCTGATCTTCGTTGTTTGCAAGGTTAAGAGTTTCCTCGATGTACTCTTTGTCACTTGTCACCTCAGCTGAAGAAGTTGCCTCACCACTCTCTGTACTTTCTGCAGATTTGCCGCATGCGCAAAGACTTGCTGTCATTGCCATACAAAGCAGTACAGAAACTATTTTTTTCTTCATTAATAATGCCTCCTTAATATGTTATTGCATTGTGAGATAAAAAAAAATGCAAAGGTTGGTCTCATACGACTTCCCTCTGCCCTACAGAGTTATTCTACCACCTGAACCTTGAAGTTTTATTGAAAATCTGAAATTTTTTTCAATTGTTTTTTTTCATATATCTAGTAAGATATATATATGAAATTATTACTTATTGAAGACGAAATAAGAATGGCTGATGCCATTAAAGAAATTTTTAAACAGGAAAGCTATAATACCGATGTATTTCATGACGGCAAAAGCGGCCTTACCGCCCTTCTTACGGGGACTTACGATATTGCCGTTTTAGATGTTATGCTTCCGGGGTTAAACGGCTTCGAAATAGTTAAAAGGGCAAGAGAAAAAAACATCACAACTCCAATTCTTTTACTCACGGCCAAATCCGATTTGTCGGACAAGGTTATGGGGCTTGATTTGGGAGCAGACGATTATCTTACCAAACCGTTTGAAATAGATGAGCTTTTAGCGAGAATAAGAGTACTCTCGCGCCGCTTTGTCACACATTCTCCCGATAAACTAATAAGCTTCGGAGACCTTTCTTTAAACCTTAATACCGGAATGATTTCATCCTCCGTTACGGGAAACGAGGTAAGACTGAGCGAAAAAGAGTTTTACCTTTTAGAGTACCTTATTTCAAACAGCGGGCGGATTATTTCAAAAGAACAGCTCGCGACAAAAGTTTGGGGATATGATAACGAGGCCGAATACAACAATGTTGAGGTATATATATCATTTACCCGAAAAAAACTTAAGTTTATCGGAGCCAAAACAGAGATAAAAGCTGTGCGCGGACTCGGATATGAACTAAGAAGCGGAGAATAACTATGTTTTCAAATTCAAGAAACAGATTTGCGGCAATTATTGTCATTAACTTCATAATTATCCTCGGAGCCACGCTTTTTATCATCTACTTTACGACCTATTCCAAAATGATAGAGGAAGATAAACAAATGCTTTCGACCTTTGCTTCCTTCTATGATTTAAACGGGCTTCCGGACAATAACTCTACCAACGGCCTGCCGTCTGATTTGGAAGACGAAAAATTACCCGAGGGTATCGATACCTCCGTCTCATCTCAGTCGAGATTCCAGACTTCGACTTTTTATGCCGTTGTTTTTGATACGGACTTAAACGTTATAGAATCTATGAACGATAATCCGGTTCAATACACGGATGATGATCTTATATCCATGGCAAATACATATCTTTCGGGCAACAAATCCTTTGGACTCGCCCAAAATCTCGCTTATATGATTACAAAAGGCGATGACTATATTCTCGTCACAATGATGGACACAACCGCAGTAAGCTCGGCAATAGCATCGCTTTTTAAATATATGATAATATTCGGGGCGATAGCTATTGTTGTTCTTCTTCTGACTTCAACTCTTCTTGCGTCCTGGGTAATGCAGCCGCTAAAAAAAGGCTACGAAAAGCAAAAACGCTTTGTTTCGGATGCAGGTCACGAACTTAAGACTCCGATTTCCACAATTAAAGCAAACACCGAGCTTTTGCAAAGAGAAATAGGAGAAAACAAATGGCTTAAAAACATCATTTATGAAAACGGCAGAATGAATGAAATAGTGCATCAGCTTTTAGACCTTGCAAAGCTTGAACAGACCCGCCCTATTATGACTGAGGTTGATTTAAGCAGACTTTGTATGGCCTGCACCCTTCCTTTTGAAGCGGCGGCCTTTGAAAGCGAAATTTTATTTAGCTATGATATT
>JAILQM010000066.1 GCA_024698965.1 Eubacterium sp.
AGGTGCTACCTTCATACTTATACCTCCTATGCTTTTAGACATAGCGCGTATAAATTCCCCAAAAATTCGCACATATCTTTCTAACAATTTAATTATATATAGATATTTAACGCTAAACTATAAAGGAAAAACTTACGTTTATCAGCAAAAGATTTATAAAAAAAGTTATCCGCACAGCCTATGCCGCGCGGATAACTACCTACCTTAAATAATATAAAATTTTAATTGCAAAGCTCGGTTACAACTTCGTTTATAACTTTGCCGTCAGCTTTGCCTTTAAGTTCAGCCATAACAGCCTTCATAATTGCTCCCTTGTTTTTGGTTGCAACAACATCAGCAAATTTTTCATTGATTATGGCCATAACCTCTTCTTTTGAAAGCTGCTTCGGAGCATACTCATTTATAACGTCATAACGGAACTGATACTCAGCCTTAAGCTCAGCTCTTTCGTCAGGACAGGTATCAATCTGCTCTTTTACACTTTTGAGCTCTTTTAAGATAACTCTATCAACAAGATCCGATGTAATATTGTCTCTTGTTCCCTCATCGATTGCAACTTTTTTTACCGCTGAAATCACAGAAGAAATAGCTTCCTTTCTGGCCTTATCGCGTGCCTTCATGGCAGTTACCATATCTTTTTGCAGTGTTTCAAACTCCATTTATATTACCTCTTTTCCGTTTATAATCTTTTCTTATTTTAGCAGAGTTTCCAATCAGTATTCAAGAGGGTCTTACTCATCTTATCTAATTTCAAAAAAGGCCGCATAGCATAGCTCTATGCGGTCTTTTTAATATAAGAAGAACTTTTATCAATCATTCTGTTATTTATACCGTTCATCATAAGACACATCAAAAATCCGAAAAGCACATCCAAAAGCGAATGCTGTTTTAAAAATATAGTCGCCAAAACAATCGAAACCGACATTATTCCTATCATTGCACGGACTAATTTATTTTCACCCGCCTTTGACGATGTTCTTGACATGCACAAAAATGCAACCACCGTAGTATACACATGTATGCTCGGGAAAACATTAGTGGATGTGTCCACACTGTAAAGCCCTTTCACAAGTTCCGCACATAAACCGCTTCCGATAACCCTGGTCGGTCTTAGTGATATTGCCGTCGGGAAAAATGTGTTTAGCAAAAGGAATGCTACCATTCCCCATATCATAAGTCTCTGGAACGACTTAAACTCCTCGGTATCCTTAAAAAGAAGATAAATCCCGACAGCCGGAATGTAACAAAACCAGGCCACATACGGTATTATAAAATATCTTATAAAAGGAAAAACCTCATCTATGGCAAAATCCGTTCTTATGCAAAACTTAAACGGCACATACTCTATTATTCTAAACCAAATAAGATATACCGGCATAAACAAAAGCACGGGCAATGCTGTCTTTATTTTTTCTTTCAACTTACTTTTTGTAATATAAATTTCCATCTCAATGATGTATTATACTCTTTTATAATCCAAAGTAAATCAAAAAATTCTTAAAAATTTTGTAAGAACTTTATCAGTTCAATTTAAACGTTGATACAAAATTATTTATTGTCGCAGCTGATTTTGAAACCGTATCTGCGGAGTCTGTAACACTCTGACTCTCATCGGCAACTTCTTCTGCGCTGACCGCAAGAAGCTCTACATTTGAAGATACCTCCTGTGAACTTGCCGACTGTTCTTCAGAAATCGCCGCCACGCTTGAAGCAATATCGTTGATTTCACTCATCTTATTGATCATTGTTCTCATAGAATCACTCGTCAGATCCAAGTTGCTGAATATCTCTTTAAACGTAGTCTGAGCTGTTTCAACCGCATCTACACTGTTTAATATCTCTTCCATATTGGCAGATGACTTTTCTGCAAGATCGGATATTTCTTTCATAACATCTTCAATAATCATTCCTATTTCCCTACTTGCATCGGCACTGTCATTAGCCAAAGAACCGATTTCCGTTGCCACAACAGCAAAACCTTTTCCTGCCTCTCCGGCTCTTGCAGCTTCAATAGATGCATTAAGCGAAAGCAAATTTGTCTGTCCGGCAATGGAATTTATCATTTCTACGATTCCGTTAATCCTGTTTGCTGACTCCTCTACAGAAGTTACAACATTATTCATATCACGCATAGAATCAGATATTGTTGTCATATTTGATGTCACAAGGCACATATCCTTTTGACCTTTATCAGCCTTTTGAACAAGAGTCTTCATAGTTTCATCAGTGCGATTTCCTTCTATTGTCAAATCATTTACCATATCGGCAAGTTCCGAAGCACTTGTTGCAAGATCTGTTACAGCTCCTGACATTCCATCCATAGCTCCACGGATTTGTTCCATCGAAGTTGACTGTTCTTTTGCCTGCATACTCATTTTTTCCGATGAGTTTTTGCTGGTATCAGCCATTTCTGAAAGCTGTTCTGTTTCCATTCTCATAGAAGTAAGCGAATCGCGCATGTTTAAAATAAACTGTCGCATATTCTTATTCATGAGTCCGATTTCATCCTGACCTCCTTCTTCTATTTCAACTGTAAAATCATTGTCGGTAATGCTTATAATGTTTTGAGTGAGTTTTGAGATAGGCGTTGTGATAAATGCTTGTACAAGCTTTATAATAATAACGGTACTTAATATCAGCATTATTACAACCATCGCAAATGTAGCCCAAAGCAATCTGTTTAATTCGGCAAGAACGTCTGCCTTTGCCACATAAGAAACCATTGTCCATGATGTATTTGGAACGCTGTCAAAAGAAACATAATATATTCCGCCGTCATCTCCTTTAAGGCTCATAACTGCATCTGTTTCACCCGCAAGAGCTTCTGCAATGGCTGTTAAAAAAGCACTGTCTCCATGATCGGATAAAATAGTTCCGTTGTATTCGGTATTCTGATTTGCAAGAATTGTATTTGCACCGTCAATAAGTATTGCATGCCCTGTTCCGGCAGGAGTGTACTCAGCAACATCATTCGCAATATTTGTAAGATACAAATCCGCCGCTATAACGCCGCTTCTTCCATCCGGTAAAGTTATCTCACGTGCCACAGGCACAATCATCTCTCCGGTACTCGCGTCAACATAAGGGGTTAGCCAGGTCATTACTGTTTTTCCGAGAGCTTCCTGATACCATGGTCTTGAGGTCACATCAAAATCCGCATCCGGAACCCATCCGGTAAGATCAAGACACGATCCATCCTCAAGGCCTCCATGAAAGCCCGGATACATATTCTCATAGACCGTCGTCGTAAAAATATAATTGTCATAGATGCCTTCTAATCCGCCGAAATCAATATTTTCCACGGAATCTGCCATGGCACTGTAATATCCGCGAATATTTTCAAGCTGAATTGCGATATCTGCAGCATTTGCCCTGGATTCCTGACTTAAACTTTCCTGAGCATCACTTACAATTACGCTTCTGGCCCTTAAAAAAATTACCGCCGCAACAATTACAATAAACACTGCAATCATCGGTACAAGCACGGCCAAAAGTTTTCCGGCTATTGTCTGCCTGTTTTTTACACTACCGGAAGCCTTGACTTTTTTTGTCCCATTTCGTTTCTTCATAAACTCCTCCTTTTGTTCTATAACACACTTGCAATCTGTAACATTTTGCTTCTGTATCGATTAAAGAACCTGTCTAAAGCACTGCAATACCTGCTTTTACCTGTATTTCCGTCTCTGACCCAGTCCCTTTTGCATCCGCCGCGACATAAATCAAAATTCTTACATTCCTTACATTCCGGTGATAGACAGACTGCCGCCTCCTTTAAAAAACCGCTTTCGTTTAAACTCTTAAATAGGTGTTCAAAACTGTCTGTCACAATGTTTCCCAAAAGATATTTACTGCTTACATAAAAATCACATGGGTATATATTTCCGTCACTTTCACAAACAAAATAACTTCCGCATACTCCGGTCAAAGAACACATATCGGATCTTTCGCCCATAACCATCCTGACCCAGTTGTCAAAATGTCTTATGCTTATATATTCTCCGCTCATAAAATCCTCATACCAGAGTTCAAACAATTCACTTAAAAACGTGTAATACTTATCAGTAGTAAGGGCATTTTCCCCCGATCCCTGCACTTCATTAATAGGATCCATACAAGGAATAAACTGGGTAAAGTAGAATCCGTTCTTTTTGTAAAATTCATAAATCTTTTTCGCTTTTAACGCTCCTTCCCCTGTAATTACGGAAAGAACATTTACCTCAACTCCGGCATTCATGAGCTTTTTGGCATTTGATATTACATTCTCATAAGTGCCGTTTCCGTCATACTTTAATCTGTACTTATCATGAACAAACTTCGGGCCGTCAATAGATATTCCTACCAGAAAATTGTTTTCTTTAAATATCTCAACATACTCGTCGTTTATTAGCATCCCGTTGGTCTGCACAGAATAAGCTATCTTAGATGATTTATTGTTTTCGCTTACATATTTTATGAAATCTCTGTAATATTCTGCCCCGGCCAAAAGCGGCTCTCCTCCTTGGAACGCAAAAAGAATTTCATCTGCCTCGGTTTCCAAAGCCCTGTCTATAAGCTTTTTCATAACCTCGTCCGACATCCTTGCGCACTTTCCCGGATAAAGTGCAATCTCTTTGTAAAAACAATATTTACAGTCGATATTGCACATTCCCGATACCGGTTTAATTAAAATACTCAAAAATTTCATAAAACTCATCTCCTGATACTACAAATTTTTTATCTTAGTATCGTATAATTCAAAACGTTGTAAAAATCTATAGCCGTAATACAAAGAAGCAGAACTTTAAGGATTTTTTCCACTCCCGCATTATTTATTCTTTCTGATATTAATGCGCCAATATAAGCTCCTCCCACGCCTCCGATTACCATTGCGGCCAGCTGAGTAAGCTCAAAACTCGGAACCGAATTTGTAACTACCGCACTGATAATACTTGAAAGCTGGGAGAAAATTATAATGTAAAGAGAATTCTTTGCCGCTTCCTTTGCTTCCATTGAAAAGAAGAAAAACAAAACCGCCACATTGCTTGTTCCTCCGCCTATTCCCAGGAAGGATGAAATAATGCCGAGGCAGGCACCGATAATTATGATTACAAAAGAATTTGTTATGTTCTTAGAAGGCAGTTTGTCTTTATTGGAAACGTAAAGAAATACACAAAATGTAATCACGGTCAAAAAGACGGCCTGAATCGCACCGAGAAGGTTCTCGTTGCCAAAACCGTTTCTTACAATTTCAAACATTGCTTTTCCGACCAGTCCGCCCGCCACAGCTCCTACTGCCAGAAGTGTACTTGATTTAAATTGGAGTTTTACTCCGTTATTTCTGTTTTTTACAAGAGAAAAAAGCGACATTCCAAGTACTGTACATCCCGAGCAAAAGCTTACGGTGGATACCGGCAGAACTCCCATCATATCAAGCACGGGTTTTATGATTACCCCGCCGCCTGCTCCGACGATAGCTCCTATAGTTGAAGCAAGTAATGCAATTATAAATAAGACTGATTCTAACATTTTGTATAACCTCTTTCACCTTAGTTTTTACAAACCGGTCGGGCAAGGATTATCCTTGCCGCCGATCTGCATTTATACACCTGTTACCTGTAACACAGGCCAGGCTAACCGGTTGAATTAAAAGATAATGTTACACCATAAATATCCGACTGTTGCTGCAAATACAGCACAAATCGCACATATCAGAATTCCGTATTTATAAAGGAATCCTTTTGTAACATTTTCATTACTGAACATTATTCCACTTACAAACGAAGCACTCGGGAGTGCGCATGCATAATGTGTTGCAAGTGCAATAAGTACCGTCATAACCCCAAGATTTATACCGTCATTAGCAACTGCTCCCACAACCGGAATAAGAACACCGATAACAACAAGGTTCTGACTTATATTTGTTAAAACTACACCGAGAATTACGATAATTACTGCGAAGATAAATACATTCTGTCCGCCAAGCATAGGCTGGAGAAAATCTTTTATCGTCACAAGGATGCCTGCATCTTCACCGCTTACAGCACCGCCAAGAGGCATGAGAAGAGCAACCATAAATACCGTTCCCCACTGAATACTCTTTGAAGCAGCCTCCTGTACATCCATAAGAGGCTCTCCGCCTATTCTCAAAAATGCGAGAGCGAGTATTGCAAGGGCACAAGCTCCGAATAATCCTATATTTGCAAGGAAAGCTGTTAAAGCCCATTCCGCAGGAAGGATATATGGAGCAAACAAAATAACAAGCATTACGAAAAATATTATTACTGTTACTATCTGACGAAGATTTAACTTTAAAGCATCTTCATCCGCAATTGATCCGTCGATTTCTTTTAATGCACTGATATCCGGACGGAACACAAATTTGCAAAGCAAAATGTAGATTACAACCGATGCAAGCATAAGCGGAACAATGGCTGCAATATACTGAAGAGCATTCATAGGCTCTCCGGCTACTGCCATATAGTTTGCAAATACCGTTATACCGTTTGAAGTAAGCATCGGGAGAGACACAACTCCAAGACCGGCAGAAAATGTAATTCCCAAAATCATAAACTGAGACCATTTGCAGTTATGCGGAATTTTAAAACTATCGCATGTCGCATATACAATATCCCAGAAAATAAGGATTGCCGGGAACGGTGATACTATAGAAATCACAAATGCTCCGAGTAAAATGAATAATGAAAATAACCAAGGACGACCTTTTACCACTTTTCGTGATATGATCCAGTTTGCAAAAAATTTGGTTACGCCTTCTTTCGAAAGAGCATATGTAATGACCTGAATTAATATAACGCCCCAAATCATAGGTGTGCCGAGAGCGTTAGCAACGACTGCACCCATGACGCCTATAATTCCGAGTCCCACAATTCCGGCAAGTGCGGCCCACAATGTTCCGACTGCCGAAAATCCGTAGATTACTCCGGCAAATATACCGAGAGTCTGCATTCCGTATCTGGTAACCTGCCCAAATGTCGGTAGCGACCCGATTACCAGCATTATTAATATTGTTATCACATAGTGCAGGTACCAAAGACCTGACTTTCCTTTAGTATTACTCATAGATTTACACCTTACCTTTTCCATAAATTAGACCTAATTATCTTTTAACATCCACTCGAGACCCGGCCAGTTTTCACACGGATAATTTTTCTGTGGTTCACCCGGCGTAGATCTTCCGTTCATGATGTATCCCCTAAGAACTTCTCTAAGTTCTTTAACGATTTCCGGATGTTTGTCATAAACATTCGTTGTCTCGCTTTCATCATTTTCAAGATCGTAGAGCTGTATCGGTGGCATTCCCTCCGTATCCTTGCCTTCTGCAGGATAATTAAAGCTTCCGGATCCCGGACACATCTCTAATTTCCATTTTCCTTTACGGATTGAGAAATTACCGAAGAGCGAATGATGTACGGTATACTCTCTTACAGGCGCATCTTTGCCGAGCCATATATCAAGGTTTGAAACCGAATCTTCTCCGGCACTGTCAGGATATTTCTGCTCGGTAAGCTCTGCAAAAGTAGCCATCATATCTACAAGGCAGACCGTTTGATCGCATTCTGTATTTTCTTTTACATAACCCGGCCATCTTACTATGAACGGAATTCGGTGTCCGCCTTCCCATATGTCTGCCTTTGCTCCTCTGTACTGTGCGCTCGGATAATGTCCGTGCGACTGAAGAGCAGGTATATCTGCAGTGGTTGAGCAACCGTTATCACTTGTGACAATAAGAATTGTGTCTTCCGCAATTCCCTTCTCATCAAGCTTGTCCATCAAACGTCCCACAAAATGGTCAACCTGCATTACAAAATCTCCGTATGCTCCAAGTTCGGATTTTCCTTTAAACTCCGGGGCAGGTGACAGAGGACTGTGTACTGCAAGAGAAGGATAATAGATAAAGAACGGCTCTTTTGGGCCGGCATACTCATCTATAAGATCGAGTACCTTCTGATCGCATCTTGGTACTGCAGTTTCAAATTCGAAATCCTCCGCAGCAGGCCCCTTGTCTCCCTTAAACATTGAATCCGGGAATGAATGATTACAATCGTCATATCCAAGGACCTTTGTAGGATGAGATGTAGGCATATCGTTTTCGATAAATACATACGGCGGCTGATCGAGTGAAGCCGTTGTTCCGAAGAAGTAATCAAAGCCTTTAGCCGTTGGCCCGTTCAATATAGGTTTGTCGTAAGCAATTCCCCAATCCGGAAGGGTTGAAACCTTGTGGAAAGGTTCATCGGCAAACGAGGTTTTTGGATCGGCTTTTTGCCAGTCCATTCCAAGATGCCACTTTCCGACAGCAGCTGTGCGGTATCCGGCTTTCTTAAGCAAAGCCGCGATTGTAAGTCTTCCATCTTCAATAAGATGAGGAGCCGTCCCTGCAAGTACTGTCTTTTTCAGACGTGATCTCCAATTATAACGCCCTGTCAAAAGTGCGTATCTAGATGGTGAGCAAACCGCTGAAGATGCATGACAGTCAGTCATTTTTAAGCCCTGAGCAGCCAGCTTATCCATATTTGGTGTCGGTATTTTTGACTTAGGATTAAAACAAGCCACATCACCATATCCGAGATCATCCAAAAGCATGAATATAATATTTGGGTGTTTCATTTTTGTCTCCTTTCTTCAATAATGAACCACAACAAAATTTGCGTTTTGTTTGCCAGAATTATATCCACAGAAATGCTTTTTAAGGAAATCACCATTCAGAATGTACTTATTCCCAAACGGAATAGTTTATTTGCTTTATTTTTTGTTTTTGTGCTCCCGTAACAAAACGGAAAGGTAAAATTATTTATTTTGCTTTTTCGGCTTTTGTTTTAATTCCAAACCGAAATAAGCTCATTCCTATAAGTTTTAATCAAATGAAAGTCTTTTGTTTACAAACTCTCTGTTACTTTGTTAGTATTATCTTGATACATGGTTTTGTAGTTGCATTTAAGGAGGTTATCTCATGACAACACAGCAAATCCGATTCTTTCTCGAAGTAGCAAACTGTTTAAACTTTTCCGAAGCTGCAAGACATCTTTTTGTTTCACAGCCGGCTCTAAGCAAGCAAATTGCCCTTTTGGAAGATGAGCTTGATGTCAAGCTGTTTACGCGAACCAAACGTGTAGTTGCCTTAACACCTGCCGGCACAATGCTTTACAAAGAACTCGACAATATCGAAAAATCACTTTTAAATGTGATTGAAAAAGCACGTTACATAGACCAGGGCACCGACGGCCGACTTTCTGTCGGTATTCTCGAGCTTGCCGATCCAAGCACTTTTGCTACACCGCTGTTTATCAAATTTCAAAAAGCATTCCCGCGCATCGACCTTAATATCTCGTTTTTAGGTTTTTCCGAAATCAGAGAAGCTCTTAAAAACGGATCTATAGATATTGCCTTCAGTAAGGATTTTGATACCTGTTCGATGAACGGTTTACGCGGAATTGATATAAAATCGAATGCTCCCGCTATATTATTGCCAAAGAATCATCCGATGGCTTCGCAATCTTCAATAAAGGTTTCCGAACTTAAAAACGAAAGTTTTGTTGCTTTAAGTTCGGCCGAAAGCCGAGCTTCGGCACATACACTTATTGACTTATGCGGAAAAGAAGGTTTTTCACCTAAAATTTCCAAGTATGCCGACAGCCATCTTGACCGTATTTACTATGTTACCCTTGGTTACGGCATCTCAGTTGTTGACCTCGACATCGCTCTTCCGCCATGGGCAAATCTTACCGCAATTCCCGTATATTCTTCATCACCGGATGAATTTTCGGGAATTGACCTTAGGATGATATGGCTCGACAGTTGCGCAAATCCTTCACTACACTTCTTTACAGACATGGCCACCGAAATTTTTGCTTCTTAATGCCCTCTCAATTTTTGCAAGGTAAGGTCTTATATGTTCAAAATAATACTTATAACCTTCACAAAAGTAGTTCTCACCTCCCGGTAAAATTCTGTTTTTGGGACATTCCCCGTGGCACATGAAAAAATAATCACAATACTTACAATTTTGTGGAATGTCCTTCTTTTTATTCCTAAAATCTGCCTGGCATTTTGATCCAAGCATATCCGAAAATGTCTTTTCTTTTAAATTTCCAAGATAATAATCGCTATAAACATAATGATCGCAGGAAAACACGTCCCCATTATGTTCTATCGCAAGGCAGTTTCCGCATTTATCAGAAAATACGCAATAGCCTGTGGGCAAATCCATCCAAGCAGCAATCGCCCACTCAAAATTCATTACAAATACTTCGCCCATATCATGCTTAGCCCATTTATCGAAAATTTCAGAAAGAAACTTTCCGTAAGCTAAAGCATCAACAGTTCCGGGCGCATATTTTCGACTATCGGAATCCGGCGAAGCATGTATGAGCATCGTCTCATCATTATCGGGCATTCTTTCTACAATAGGCGCAAACTGTATATATTTAATCCCCAGTGATTTAAAATATTCATACACCTTTAACGGTTCGGCCGCCGCAACATCTGTCACGCAGCTTGTCACATTAAAATCCACTCCGTATTTTTGAAGAAGATCAATTCCTCTTTCAACCTGTTCGTGGCTTTTCCCGCCATCCTTCATACATCTGTAGGCGTTATGAATATCAGCCGGTCCGTCCAGACTTATTCCCACAAGAAAATTATTTTCCCTAAAAAACCTGCACCACTCTTCTGTTATAAGAGTTCCGTTAGTCTGAATCGAATTTGTTATTGTTTTTGCGCCGCAATATTTTTTTTCAAATTCCAATGCCTTTTTATAAAAACCGATTCCGGCAATAAGAGGTTCGCCTCCCTGCCACAAAAAATTAATGACATTTCCCGGATTAGAGTTTATATAATCTCTGACAAAAAGCTCGAGGGTTCCATCATCCATTAACCGGCAATTATTGTAAAAAGACATTTTTTCCGAATAAAAACAGTAGCTGCACGACATATTACAGGCAGCACCCACGGCCTTTGTTACTACATGAAAAGGTTCTCTATACAAATCAGCTCTGCACCTGCTTTCTTTATACTTCCGGGCATTCCCCCAAAAGGAAGAATGCCCGGACATTAGGAGTGGTCTCCAAAAGGTATATGTTTAATTAGAAAATTCCTATAAATGACCAATACGGAATCATTACTGCCATAAGGAAAATGAAGTTTGCAATCATTAAAACTCCCATTACCTTAACGAACTGTTTTAAACTCACCATTCCGTATGAGAACATAAACATCGGCATTGCAATCTCATAAGGGAGAAGCAACTGGTTAACGCCCTGTCTGAACATATAAACTATAGGAAGAGTGTTAAGTCCTGCGTTATGTCCTATTTCAACCACTGACGGTAAAAGTGCATTCTGAGCTGCGAGCGGTGTAAGGAAGAAGTTTGCTATTACACCGACAAACCATATAATGGCCATCGAAGCAACTTTTCCGGCTCCCGCAAGCATAGGTCCTATAATACTTGCAATAAATGCGCTTACTCCGTTTGATGCGAATACTGCTCCGATTCCCATCGTTGCTCCTATGAAAAGGAATACAGAAATTCTGATTGCATTTACGGATTCTTCGTTTCCGATTCTTACGAACGGAAGGAAACATAAAAGAGCAGCAAGGAAAATAACCCATGCAATATTAAAGCCTGTGATGCTCATTGTTAAAAGTCCGATGAAAAGAATAACAAGAATTGCAACCATCTTTTTGTCTTTTTTATCCATCTTTCCGAGTGCATCATACTCACCTTTAAGATACTCTTTAGGATCGACATCGCCTTTAATCTTACCCGGTCTTAAGATTGCAAACGCAATTACAACCTGGATAAGTCCGAATATTATCATCGGCCAGCTGTGATACAGATACTGCATATAAGTAACACTTGCTTCAGGGTCGACTGTCTGTGCTGCAGCAAACGCCATTGCAACTACCGCGTTATAAAAATAACTGATTGGAGCATTTGCACAAATAAATGCGCACATCATAAGTGTTGCTGCTTCTCTTGAGTTCGGCTGTACCCCAAGTGCCGTACAAAGTGCAAATGCGATAATAATCATCGGCACACATACTTCGCCTCCACCAATTACAGCTCCCAAGATAATAGAGGCAATTGTCATACCTATTACAATTCCTCTGTAAGTTCCTCCGGCTTTAAGCATGCATCCGTAGCAAGTCTTTTTTAAGACTCTCGTCTGTCCCAAGCATCCTACCAGAAGCATAGCCGCAGGTGTTGCCCATGTAGTTGGGTTCGTAAATCCGGAAAGCGCCGTTCCCGCATCCGCAACACCTGTAATAATGTATAAAACCACAAGTGTCAGAGCCAAAACCGCATTCGGGACAAGTTCAAAGGCAAAAGCGCACATTATAGATGCTGTAATTGCCAGTGTTGTCCTTATTCCCGGTGTAAATAGTTCGGTAGGTGAGATACGCATTATGATTAGCGCCAGGGCTACAACGCATATCCACCCAATCACAGTCTTTTTTGACAATTTGTCATCGACTGCTTCCATTATTTGTTCTGCCATAAGAAAATACCTCCTAACATTTCTTATTTTTTAAACAGAATATGTATTGACATCTTTATAATTGCAGAACTCATCTTTCCAAACAATAAACGGTCCCTTTAAACATTGTTCCGTTTTTCTTTACACCAAGCAGCGCTTTATATCCTTTAAACTTTCCCTTTATGAATCCGAGCAGAATCAGATTCTCTCTTCCAGCCACTCAATACCCGGCCAGTTTTCGCTCGGATAATTTTTCTGAGGCTCGCCCGGTGTAGAGCGTCCATCCAGAATATAGTGAGCCGCAAGTTCCGTAAGTTCTTTTTCCACCTCAGGATATTTGCCGTATAGATTTGTTGTTTCCCTAATATCGTTTTCCATATCGTAAAGCTGATATTTAGGTCCCGTGCATTCATGATCAAACGGAGGATTGTTGCTGCCCGATCCCGGACAAAACTCCATCTTCCACTTTCCCTTTCTGATTGCAAAGCTTCCGAATAAAGAATGATGAATGGTAGCCTCTCTTATCGGCTCATCTTCGCCCTTCCAAAGTTTCCACTGAGAAACGGAATCTTCGCCCGCATTGTCTTCGTATTTTGCTCCGGTAATATCCGCAAAAGTTGCAAACATATCCACAAGGCATCCTGTCTGAGCGCAGGTTTTCCCTGCCGGAATATGCTTTGGCCATCTTACGACAAACGGAATCCTGTGTCCTCCGTCAAAAATATCTCCCTTTGCGCCTCGATAAATATAGCTCGGGAAATGTCCCATTGACTGAAGCTTAGGAATATCGACAATAGTTGAGCAACCGTTGTCACTCGTAAAAATTAAAATTGTGTTGTCTGATATGCCGCATTCATCAAGCTTATCCATTACCCTTCCGACAAAATTATCAAGCTGAAGCACAAAGTCTCCGTATGGACCTATTCCGCTTTTTCCCACAAATTCTTCCGCAGGGCAAAGCGGCCCATGAACAGCCGGTGTTGGTACATAGATAAAGAAAGGTTCCTCATCTTTGCTGTAATCATCTATAAGATCAATCACCTTTTGGTCGAACTCCGGCACAATTTTTTGCGGGTCAAAGCCGGGCTCTGCCGGTCCGAATTCAAGTGCTGTGGACATATGAGGCTCACAGTGTCTGAATTCAATTACACCTTCCGTATGATCCGGAAGAGTAATAACCCTGTCATTTTCAATGTGTACAAACGGCGGCTGATCGAGTGACGCCGGCATACCGTAGTAATAATCAAAGCCTTTTTCATTCGGACCGTTTTTTATAGGCTTAGAATAATCTATGCCTGTTGCAACCTTGTCCCATTCCACTTCTTCATAAACCATCGGCAGCTTATAACCGGGCGTTGTTTCCCAGTCCATTCCAAGATGCCATTTTCCGACACAGGCCGTCTTATATCCTTTACTTTTAAGCAATGTGGCCAAAGTCTCTCTTCCGTTTTCAATAAGTGCCGGAGACTGCCCCGGCAAAACCGTCCTTTTCAATCTGCTTCTCCAGTTATAACGTCCTGTAAGAAGTGCATAGCGTGACGGCGTGCATACCGCAGATGAAGCATGAGCATCAGTCATTCTCATTCCCTGCGAAGCAAGTCTGTCAATGTTTTCCGTATGAATCTTTGACTCCGGGTTGTTGCATGAAACATCCCCGTATCCGAGATCATCGGTCAAAATTAAAATAATATTTGGTTTTTCATTCATTTTTTCACCTTCCAAATTACATAAGTCCTGCCCATCCGCCTATGAACCATGCGGCCGGGATGAATATTATTGTCCAAATAATCGTAACTATAACGTTAGGTACGGCAAAATCTTTAATATTTAAATATCCGCCCGAATTTGCACTTACTACCAGATACTGCGGCTGAATAGGCTGAAGCTGTGTCCAGTTAACCGTATGGAACATAACCATAGGAAGGAATGCAAAACTGTATCCTGCTCCCTGTGATATAGCCCAAATACTCGGAATAAGCATTACTGCCGCACCTGCTCCCGGAACAATAATGTTTCCTACATGTGCAATGAGAATTGTAATGAGGAATAAAACAAATAAATTGTTTGTGTCTAATCCTCCGAAAAACAGATTTGCCATCCATGTTCCGAGTCCGGTCTTGCTGATACCTGATGCAAAAGCCATGAAAAACGCCATCTGAAAACACATAGCCCAATTTGTGTTATTAACAACCTCGTCGAAAGTTATAAGACCGATTTTAGGCAATAACATAATCGCCATAAAGATAAGTCCGACAGTCGGCGGATTGATTCCGAAATTGCTTCCAACCCAGAAAAATGCAATCATTGCAACCAGAATTAAAATATATCTGATTTCGGCAGCATCCATTTTTCCGAGCGACTTTAATTTGTCATCTATCATGGACATATCAAGTTTTTCATTGCCGATTTTGAACCATGCACATAAGAAAATCCAAGCCGGGATTACCATAAGTAATCCGATTGGAACTCCGAATTTAGCCCACTGTGCATAAGAAACAGCCGCTATTCCTCCACTTGCTTCTTCTATCGCCGCAGCTGCAGCAGCTGCTGTTGCCGAAGACGAAATAAATGCAAGGCCTCCGCCTGCGCCTGACCATACAAGACCCAAGAACAATGCTTTACCCAGATTTGATTCACCGGGCTTTTCGCCAAGTTCTTTTAGAATGGCCAAAATAACCGGGCAGATTGCAAGAAGTGCCGGAATGTTAACAATAAGAGCTACGATTATAAAGCCCACTATCATTATGGCCAATACAAGCAGTCTCGGTGTTTTGCCTATGTATTTAATCAAAATATAGGCCAACCTCGGTCCGAACTTTGTTCTGGTCATTCCCATGCCGACTGCGCCGAGCGCAAGAACAATAAAGAACGGAGATGTACCAAACGCCTGTAAGAATTCTACCTGTGGCATGACTCCGGTCAGTATAATAAGTGCTGCAAAAATTAGATTTGTAAGCATTACCGGCAGGCAATTTGTCAGCAATACCACTATAATCCATCCCAGTATTGCCAGTGCCCTTTGCGCCATAGGTTCAATCCCCGGTATCGGCAGAATACGTATCAAAACATAGACCGCAACAGATACCAGAAACCATATTAATTGCTTTTTTGTGATAGATTCTGATAACGACAGAATTTTATTCTGTTCCTCCATTTTTAAATACCTCCTTTTCCTAACACATATAAAGCAATCGCCCAATATACTGTTGCAAGATTTAATTTTACAGAGTATAATGAGCGAAAACCCGTGTCCCCAAACACAATTACAATGTACTTTTTATGTTGCTCAGTAGCAATCATCAAAAAGTACGCATGAGTAACAACAAAATTTTGTATGTTGTTTTATGGAGGTTTATATGAGGATTTCGGATATACAATTGTTTATAGAGGTAGCAAACAACCGCTCGCTCAGAAAAACGGCCGAGCAAATGTACATTACCCAGCAAGGTCTTTCTCGCATAATCGACAATATCGAGAATGAATTGGGGGCAAAGCTTTTAGAAAGAACCGCGCGAGGTGTAAATCTTACAAAAGAAGGTCAGCTCGCTTTCGAATACTTTGAAAAAATTCAAGAAGACTACTCTGCCCTACATAACGCATTACTTGATTGTGATGAATCAGCTAAAGAAGAACACATCTTTTATATTTATACTTCACCTATAATCACAGAATTTATTATTGATAATCTGATTAAACATCTGAAGAAAAAATTTCCTCAGATTCAGTTTATAATACGCGAAAATGCGCCGAGTAATCTAATCAAAAAAGTGGATTACTATAATAATTCCCTGTGCATAATAAATCTTCCTGAATCTGATTTAGTTTCCAATAAGGAAATCAAAAACGAAAATCTCATATTTAATAAAATCTATTCTGAAAAACTCATGCTTGCAGTGCCAACCGCCTCAGCCTCAGAGTATAAAAGTCCTATAACAACAAAGGAGCTCGCAACCTATTCTCTTATAGTTATTAACTGGGACCGCAATTCAAATGACGAAATGATGAAACGACTGTTATCCGACAAAAGTTCAGTGCCGATTGTTACTAATACAACCAATTCACGCCTTTTTAATTCGCTTCTTGCCGAAGATCTTTCTTGCTGCGGTATAACCTCTCCTTTTAAGGAATATTTTCAGCCCACACCGGGAAGAACCACCCTCCCCATTAAGGATTCGGTTACATTGCAGTACGGAATTATATACTCACCGGAGTGTAAATATCCCGAAATCGTAAACGAAATAACCCATGCCATCTCTTATATATTTAAAAATATAAAGGAATAACACCGATTTTTTATTTAAACATTTTGTTTATGTATATAAATTTTTTCTTTAAGCTTATAAGCTATATTAAATGATAAACTAAACTTATGTATTTTGTTGGAGGGTTTTATGAGAACTGAATATCTGTTGTATTTTGTGAAAACTGTTGATATAGGATCGATAAACAAGGCGGCCAATGCTCTTTTTATCTCCCCACAGGGACTGAGCCAGGCTATTCAAAAACTTGAACAAGAAGTCGGAACACCGCTTTTTTTCAGAGATGGCAATAAGCTTGAACTCTCTGCCGCAGGCAAAGAAGCTTATGATTTTTCAATAGAAATTTTAGAGAAAACATCTCATATGATTAAATCTCTTTCCAAATACAGAAAAGCCGCCGAAATAAACGAAAACCAGCTGACCATACTATCGGCTCCGATTATTACATCAACATTTTTACCGTCAGTACTTGCAAAACTCAGGAAAGAGTTTCCGGATATAAATCTCCTTATTGAAGAAACCGACCCTCACGGCGTCCTCGAGCATTTTGTTCAGACTCCGAATGCCATAAGCATTTTCAGTATGCCCGAGCTTGAAATGGAAAATCTCCTAAAGGATAAACCTCAGGCCCTTAATTTCTCAGAACTGTTCAGAAGTCCTCTTATGGCGGCAGTTTCAGTAAATTCAAATGCCGTTCATAAAGATGTTATAAAGCTTAACGAATTTCAGAACTATCCTATTGTGCTTTTCGGCGTGGAAGATCGCCTTTTAAACCACCTTATGCTTGATACCGATTTACTTGAAATAGCTTTTAGATCGTCAAACCTCGAAATCTGTCGACATATGATAGCTACAGATGAACGGTCTATAGGATTTACAAATTCTTTGCCGGAAAAATACATTAAAAATGCCGATATTAAAACCATACCGCTTTCACCGTCTGTAGATATGGTTACAGGATTCCTTATTTCTCCGGATTTTGAAAAAGCGCCTCCGGCTCAGGCACTCATTAAAATTATGAGAGAAGAAATAGAGCGAAAAGAGTTCAATTAAACTCTTTCATCAAATAAAACTTTGAACTTCTTAAAGATTTATTTTATAGCCTCCTTTTCCATTTAGTATTATTTTACTTTTGTATAGATTCTCAGTAAAATTATACTTTTTGAAAAGGAGGTATTTTAATGTTACAAAATTCTTGTGACAAACCAAATGTAATTTTTGTTTTCGTCGATGACTTGGGGTACGGCGATATTTCCTGTAATAATCCCGGTTCACGGGTTAGCACATCAAATATAGACTCTCTTGCCCATAATGGACTGCGTTTTACCGACATGCACTCATCATCTGCAGTATGTTCTCCTTCAAGATATGCTCTTTTAACCGGAAGGTACAACTGGCGCTCCCGCTTAAAGAAAGCTGTCCTTCCGGGCACTTCTCCCTCACTTTTGGAAAAAGACAGAGAAACTTTAGGTTCTCTTTTTCAAAGAAACGGATATAAAACAGCCTGCGTCGGAAAATGGCATCTGGGCATGGATTGGCAAACGCATCCCGGCGTGAAACAGTCCTTTAAAATGTTTGAAAAAATAAGCGACCGTGATGATTACGGACTTAGATATGACCTGCCTATTTTAGACGGTCCTTTAAAACACGGTTTTGATTATTTCTATGGTACAGCCGGCTCTCTTGACCAGGCTCCCTATGTAATCATCGAAAACGACCTGCCAAAGTCCGTTCCTACAAAAGTTATAGGCACAGATGAATGTGACCACCGCTCGCCAAAATGCATTCAAATGTGCGAAAAAGGCCCTGCCGCAGAAGATTTTGATTTAGAAAAAATCATCCCGCATTTTGACGACAAGGTTCTCTCTCTTATTGACGAATACAGCGCGCAAGACTCTCCGTTTTTCATCTACTACCCAACCCTTGCCGTTCACGGTCCGATTCTTCCGACAGAAGAATATAAAGGAAAATCCGAAATAGGTCTTTACGGAGATTTCATACTTCAGCTTGACGGCTTTATCGGGCGACTTGAGGATAAGCTCAAAGAATGCAGTCTGCTGGAAAATACAATTGTCATCTTCGCCAGCGACAACGGATGCTCAACCATAGTTGATATACCTAAGCTTAAGTCCATGGGACACAGTCCAAGCTATATATACCGCGGAAATAAATCCTGTATCTGGGACGGCGGACACCGCGTACCTTTCATTGTAAATTGGCCGGGACATATAGCTCCGGGTGTATGCGATAATCTAAGCTGTCTTACGGATATGTATGCTACTTTTGCGGAGCTCCTCGGCGCTTCCTATGATGCCTCTACGGCGGAAGACAGTTTTTCAAACCTTTGCCTTTGGGACGGAAACCACAAAGAAATCCATGACTATATCATTCATCACTCAGTGAGCGGTTTCTTTTCTATTCGAAACAAAGAATGGAAGCTTGAGATGTGTGCCGGCTCCGGTGGAAATGCGTTCCCTCGAGATATGAACAAGGATGAAGTTGCCGGCCTTCCGCCTATACAGCTCTATCATATATCAGAAGATCCCGGCGAAACCGACAATGTGTATGATAAACATCCCGATATAGTAAACGATATGAAAAAGCTTCTCGAAAAATATATTAAAGCAGGCAGAAGTACTCCCGGCACAAATCAAAAAAATGCGCCTTGCGACAACTGGCCGGGCCTCGAATGGATGGAAGATTTTTAATATAAAATTTTAAAGAAAAGCAGGCTAAGATTTTTTTGAAATCCTATCCTGTTTTTCTTTATATGCACCTTTATCCATCCAATATAGAATATATACAGAAACAGATTATGTTATGACAAATATTCTAAAAGACGAAAGAGAGGATACTTTAATATGTCTAAAACAGATATCGGACGTAAAGAAAAGACCAACATCATCTATATCGTTCTCGATGATATGGGCTTCTCCGATTTGGGGTGTTTTGGAGCAGAAGTTAAAACTCCGAATATAGATGCCCTTGCCAAAAGCGGCCTTATATATAATAATTTTTCGGTATGCCCTGCATCATCACCGACAAGAGCATCACTTCTTACCGGAAGAGACAACAACGCTGTCGGTATGGGAAGTATAGCCAATATGGTTTTCCCGCCTGACAGGCCGGATACACAAGGAAGAATCAGTCATAACGCAGGCACCGTTGCACAGGTCCTCAGAGAAAACGGATATGCAACTCTTGCCCTCGGAAAATGGCACGCAGCTCCTTTATATATGGAAAACCCTGCCGGACCTTTTGATTACAGACCACTCGGAAAAGGCTTCGACAGATACTACGGATTTTTAGAGGGCGAGACAGACCAGTATAAACCGCAGCTCACCTATGATAACCACAGCATAGACCCACCAAACGAGCCGGGATATCATCTTTCAAGCGACCTTATAAACAAGTCGATTGAGTTTGTTTCGGATCAGGTTTCCGTATATCCCGATAAGCCGTTTTTCCTTTATTTATGCTTCGGTGTTGCGCACTCACCTCATCAGGTGCCAAAAGAATATATCGAGCAGTACAAAGGATTATATGACAAAGGCTGGGACAGAGTACGAGAAGAAAGATTCCAAAGACAGATGAAACTCGGAATTGTTCCTGAGGGAACCGAGATTACCGAAAGAGATTCTGCTGTTCAGGTATGGGATGAGCTTGACGAAGAAAGAAAACAGCTCTATGTAAGATTCCAGGAGACCTATGCAGGCTTTATAACACATTGTGACGAGCAGGTCGGACGACTTATAGAATTCTTAAAAGGTATAGGTGAATTTGACAACTCGTTCATCTGTATGTTCAGTGACAACGGAGCCTCAAGAGACGGTGGTACTGAAGGCGTGGATGACTTTATTCGTACACTTAACGGAAGCAGTCCTAGTTTTGAAGATTTATTTGCATTGGTTGATGATATCGGAGGCCCTGAAGTAAGAGCCCTTTATCCTAAGGGATGGGCTATGGTAAGTAACACTCCGTTCAAAGAATACAAGGGTTCAAACTATGGCGGCGGAATGCGTACTCCTATGGTGCTTCATTGGACTGACGGAATATCTTCCCCTGGCGAAATCAGAAGTCAGATTACAAATGTCAGCGATGTAACCCCTACTGTTTATGATATTCTCGGAATAACACCTCCGGATACCATTATGGGATACAAGCAAATGCCGATTACCGGAAAGAGCTTCCTTGAAACGCTTTCTTCTCCGGATGCTCCGCCTTGCAGAACATCCAAATACTATAAATGGGCAAATACAAGAGGACTTGTTACACAGGATTGGAAGGCAGTATCTTTGCATACTCCGGGCAGGCCTTTTGAAGAAGACATCTGGGAGCTTTATCATCTCTCCGAAGACTTTGCCGAAAGCAAAAACGTGGCGGACAAATATCCCGAAAAACTTGAAGAGCTCAAAGAACTTTGGGACAAAGAAGCAGCTGAAAGTATAGAACTTCCGCTTAAAGAAGTGACTCCGGATTTAAGAGAATACACGCCTTCAGAAAGCCCTTCCTGCCGCACCAGATTCCACTATCTTCCGGGTATGGGACATATTGGATGTGACGCAGATCCTATGATTGAGAACTGCTCTCATACAATAACCATCCCTATTGTAAGGAAAAGTAAAGATGACGAAGGTGTGCTTTGGGCTACAGGAGGAAACACGGGTGGATATACCATATATATCAGAGATAATCACCTCGTATATGAATTCAATCATTTCCGCGAATACTTTATGATTCGCTCAGAAAGTGAACTTCCTGTTGGCGCATGCACAATTCAGTTTGCTTTTGAAAAACACGGAATCGAAAGCTCCGCAAGCAAAGAATCGGTAAAAGAAGGAGCAGCGTCAGCCTTTTACGATGCAGGCGGTGCAGTAAAGGGAACCGGCATACTTTACGTAGACGGCAAAGAAGTCGCGAGAGGACCGATAGACAACGTTACTTTCGGAATATCTCTCGAAGGAAGCGATATAGGACGAGACAGCTTAACACCTGTCACACCTAACTATAAAGACAAGGGAGAATTCCCATTTACAGGACAAATAAAAAGTGTAAATTTTGTACTTGAAAGATAATCCCCCCCTCATAAAAAACATATATCAAAAAGGGACATTTCCGAATCGGATTTGTCCCTTTCCTCTATAAAATATTCTTTAGAGCGGATAAAAAATCATCTATTTCCTGCGTTGTATTATAAAATGCAGGAGATATTCTTACGCTGTAAGGAATCTTCAGCTCCCTGTGCAATATCTGTGCGCAATGATTTCCCGAACGGAGGGCAATTCCTTTTTGATCGAGCATTGCAGCAATTTCATAGGCTTCTTTTTTATCCGATACAAAAGAAATACAGCCCGCCCTCTCGCCTTTTCCAATAATGCTGATTCCGGGGATTGTACTCAGGAAAATCTCTGCTCTTTTAAGAAGCTTTTTTTCATGATCTTCCCAGCCCTTCGGCA
>JAILQM010000008.1 GCA_024698965.1 Eubacterium sp.
GATACTCTTGAAGAAGAGCCGCTCAGCAGCTTTAAGGAGATCTTAGAAGACAATAGCGAAGAAGTTAAAGAAATTCCTATTGAGGTTGCTACAGCAGCAGTTGTGGCTGAGGATAACTCGCCGGAGACTTCGGTTTGGGAAGAAATCAAAGAAGAATCAAAAGAAGAAAAAGAAACAAAGAAAGAGGAGTCATTATTCAGAAAAGAGACTCCGAGAAAGGTGGATTTTGGCAGTATGTTAAACGAGGAGGCAGTTTCAGATCAGGAAGTATCAACAATTACTAAGGGTATGACAATTAACGGTGATATCGAGTCAACGGGATCACTTAATATCGACGGTAAGGTAAACGGAAACGTTACATCCAAGGGCAAGGTTGTTGTTACAGGAAACCTTACAGGTAATACAAATGCTGTTGAATTCTTTGCGGATTCTGCAAGAGTTAAGGGCGAAATCAATGCAACAGGCAAGGTTAAAGTCGGAGACGGTTCTGTTATCGTAGGAAATATCACAGCTACATCTGCAGTTATCGCAGGTGCCGTAAAGGGTGATATCGATGTTCACGGCCCGGTTATCGTAGATACAACAGCAGTAATCATGGGTAATATCAAGTCACAGTCTGTACAGATCAACAACGGTGCCGCTATCGAAGGTTTCTGCTCACAGGTATATGCTGACGTTAAGTATGATGATTTATTTGGAGATGCTGAATAATGAAAAGAATATTATTAAAGTTAAGCGGTGAAGCACTTGCCGGTGATAATCATTTCGGATTTGACGAAGCTACGGTAAAGGAAGTGGCTTCTCAGGTTAAAAAGATTACAGACGGCGGAGTTAAGGTAGGCATAGTAATCGGCGGAGGTAATTTTTGGAGAGGCAGACAGTCTGATGCAATCGAAAGAACAAAGGCCGACGGTATAGGAATGCTTGCTACGGTAATGAACTGTATTTATGTATCCGAAATTTTCAGAAGTGCGGGCATGAAGACAGAGATATTTACTCCGTTTATGTGCGGCTCGTTTACAAAGCTTTACGGTAAAGACGCCGTAGAAGAGGGATTTGCTGAAAACAAGGTGCTTTTCTTTGCGGGCGGCACGGGACATCCGTATTTTTCAACGGATACCGCAACAGTGCTTCGCGCGGTTGAGATTGAAGCCGAGGCTATTTTCCTCGCAAAATCTATAGATGGTGTTTATGATTCGGATCCTGCAGTTAATCCTGCGGCCGTTAAGTATGATGAAATATCAATAGATGAAGTTATTGACAAGCAGCTTGGAGTAATGGATCTTACAGCTTCTGTGCTTGCAAGAGAAAACAAGATGCCAATGTATGTGTTTGGGTTAAACGGAAAAAATGCAATTGCTGATAACGTTCTCGGAACATTTAACGGCACAAAGGTTATAATTTAATTGGAGGTATTTGGGAATGGATACTAAAACGTATGAAGAGAAGATGATTAAATCTTACAACAACCTTATGGATGAGTTCGGAGCAATTCGCGTAGGACGTGCGAATCCTCATGTACTTGACAGAATTATGGTGGACTACTACGGAACACCTACCAAGATTCAGCAGGTGGCAAACGTGAGCGTGCCTGAAGCGAGACTTCTTCAGATTTCTCCGTGGGAACCGAGCCTGCTTCCTGAAATCGAAAAGGCTATTCTTACATCAGATCTTGGAATCAATCCTACAAACGACGGATCGGTTATCAGACTTGTATTTCCGGAGATGACGGAAGAGCGTCGTAAGGAAGTTGCAAAGGATGTAAAGAAAAAGGGCGAGAATGCAAAGGTAGCGGTCAGAAATATCAGACGTGATGCAAATGAATACATCAAAAAGCATTCGAAAGATGAGGGACTTTCAGAAGATCAGGCATCTGATTTTGAAGACAGCATTCAGAAACTTACAGATAAGTACATCGCAGAGATAGACAAGGCTGTAGATGAGAAAACAAAAGAAATAACTACAGTTTAGATTTTTTATAAAATAATGTATAATGAAAGGGACATGGCATTACGGGGCGATGTCCCTTACTTGCAACTATAGGGAAAATATTATGAAGATACCACAGCATATAGCAATTATTTTAGACGGAAACGGAAGATGGGCAAAGTCCAAGGGAATGCCGAGGACTTTCGGTCATACAAAAGGAGCGGATAATGTAGAGGTTATCTGTAAAGCCGCAGATGAGCTCGGTGTAAAATACCTCACTTTTTATGCGTTCTCCACAGAAAACTGGAAGAGACCTCAGGAAGAGGTTAATAAGCTTATGTCCATTTTGCGTAAGTTTATGAAGACGGCTGCAAAGCGCGCTGACGACAACAACATGAGGGTGCGTATTATAGGCGATATTACTGCGCTTGATGAGGATTTACAGGTGGCGATTAAAGAACTTGAAAAATCCTCCGAGTCAAACACCGGTCTTAATATGCAGATAGCCATAAATTACGGCAGCAGAGATGAAATAGTAAGAGCGGTAAACTCGATTTTAGAAGACGCAAAATCCGGCAGGATAGAGGGAAAGATTACAGAGGATGTAATAGGAGAATATCTTGATACGGCCGGCATCCCGGACCCGGATCTTATGATAAGAACAAGCGGAGAGCAGAGGCTTTCAAATTACCTTTTATGGCAGCTTGCTTATTCGGAGTTTTATTTTTGCGATACGCCATGGCCGGCATTTACACCGGATGATTTAAAGGCAGCCATAGAAGAATATTCGTCAAGGGACAGAAGGTACGGCAAGATAAAGGAGGAGACTTGATGTTTGCTAAGAGGCTTGTAAGCGGAGTGCTTTTACTTGCGGCGCTTATTGCGCTTTTGGCTCCGGGAGGATATATTACGCTTATTGCGTTGACATGTCTTTCTTTAATGGGGCTCTACGAGCTATACAGAGTTTTTGATATGCATAAAAGCATAGTCGGGATAATGGGTTATCTTTGCACCTTGCTCTATTATGCAAATATATATTTTAAGTTTTACGAAACAGACAGAATGTTTATCATCATATTTTTGATGCTTTCGCTTTTTGTCTATGTTTTCAGATACCCGACTTTTAAGATTGGCCAGATTGCCGGTACATTCTTCGGGCTTTTTTATGTATCTATTATGCTTTCGTTCATTTTCCTTATCAGGGACCTTCCGGACGGAGTATATATGGTCTGGCTTGTATTCTTATGCTCGTGGGGATGCGACACGTGTGCGTACTGTGTGGGCATGCTTTTGGGAAAGCATAAGTTTGCGCCGCTTTTATCACCTAAAAAATCCGTTGAAGGAGCAATAGGCGGAATCATAGGTGCGGCTCTTCTCGGAGCTCTTTACGGCGCAGTTTTGTTTAAATTCTTCGGATTCGGAGAAAACTGTGCGCCCGAGTTTGCCATTATCTGCGGATGCGCCGCATTTTTCTCTCAGCTCGGAGATTTGGCGGCTTCCGGAATAAAGAGGGATTACGGAATAAAGGATTACAGCAATTTAATACCGGGTCACGGCGGAGTTTTGGACAGATTTGATTCTGTAATTATTACTGCGCCTATGATTTATTATCTTGCCATTTATTTTTTGGATATTAAATAAGGAGTGTAACTATGAAGTATATATCAATTATCGGATCGACAGGTTCAATAGGTACTCAGACTCTTGAGATTGTAAGGGCAAATCCCGATATTGAGGTTTCGGCTCTTGCATGCGGCAAAAACATAGATCTTATGGAAAAGCAGATCAGAGAGTTTAAGCCTGCATGCGCAAGCGTGTGGAGCGAGAAAGACGCTGCCGATTTAAGAACGCGTCTCAAAGACATGAATATTCAGATACATTCGGGAATGGAAGGTCTTATCGAGGTTGCAACCTACGGCCAGGCAGAGCTTGTAATTACGGCTATTGTCGGTATGAGAGGACTTAAGCCTACAGTTGAAGCCATAAAGGCCGGAAAACACATAGGACTTGCAAATAAGGAGACTCTTGTTACGGCCGGTCATCTTATAATGCCTATGGCTAAAGAATATGGAATAAACATCTATCCCGTAGACAGTGAGCACAGCGCCATTTTCCAGTCTCTTAACGGAGAAAACGGAAACGAGTATGAGAAAATCCTTCTTACCTGCTCGGGCGGACCTTTCAGAGGAAAAAAGAGATCTGACCTTGTAAATGTAAAGGCAGAAGATGCCTTAAAGCATCCTAACTGGTCAATGGGAAGAAAGATTACAATAGATTCGGCAACACTGGTAAACAAAGGACTTGAGGTTATGGAGGCCAAATGGCTCTTCGATGCAGAACTTTCACAGATAGAAGTTGTTGTGCACCCTCAGAGTATTATCCACTCTGCGGTACAGTATAAAGACGGAGCAATCATGGCTCAGCTCGGTACACCGGATATGAAGATACCTATTCAGTACGCAATCTACTATCCTAAGAGAAGACCTTTGGAGAGCAAAAGATTAGATCTTTTTGATATAGGAACTCTTACTTTTGAAAGACCGGATACCGAAACCTTTGAAGGACTCGCTTTTGCATATGAGGCAATGAAAAAAGGCGGAAACATGCCTACTATCTACAATGCCGCAAACGAAAAAGCGGTTGCGAGATTCTTAAACGGGGAGATTAATTTCCTCGACATACCGGCAACGATTAAGGATTGCATGGACAACTGCAAATTCATCCCGGATGCCACACTTATCGATGTGCTTGAAACAGAGACAGCGGTATATGAATACATAGAAAGCAGGACGAAAAATTGAGCATAGTTATAGCAATAATAATCTTCAGTGTAATTATTATTATTCATGAAGCGGGGCATTGCATTTTCGCTAAAAAAAGCCGAATAAGAGTTGAAGAATTTTCCGTGGGATTAGGTCCTACGATAATAGGAAAAACAATAGGCGAAACCAAGTATTCCATTAAGCTTCTTCCTTTCGGAGGAGCCTGCCTTATGACAGGAGAAGACGGAGAAAGCGACGATCCGAGAGCTTTCGGAAACGCATCTTTGCTCGGAAGAATACTGACGGTTTTCGCCGGACCGTTTTTTAACTTTATTTTGGCCTTTGTGCTTGCAATGATATTAATCGGTGCAGCCGGATACGACGATCCCGTAGTCAGCGTAACGGAAGGCGGAGCGGCAGAAGAAGCCGGTCTTTTAGACGGAGACGAGATTATAAAAATAAATAACAATACTATTCTGGTATACAGAGAGATTGCAAGTTATTCCGTACTCCATCCCAATAAAATGGATGAGGAGCTGACTGTTACCTACAAAAGAGACGGAGAGGTTTATACAACAACTCTTACACCCATCTACAGTGAAGAAGACGGCAAATATATGATAGGAGTAGGCTCTCTTAACGGAAGAACAAGGGGCGGAATACTAAGTACAATAAAATACTCTTGTTATGAGGTAGAATACTGGATAGAGACCACACTTAACTCACTTAAGCTTTTGATACTCAGAAAGGTTTCGCCGGAAGATATGTCCGGACCTGTGGGAATTGTTTCAACGATAAGCTCTACCTACAAACAGAGCGCAACAATCAGCGCCTTTGCGGTTGTCATAAACCTCTTAAACATATCTATTCTTCTTACGGCAAACCTCGGTGTTATGAACCTTTTACCTTTGCCTGCGCTTGACGGCGGAAGACTTGTATTTTTGTTTATAGAGCTTATTACAAGAAAAAAGGTTCCGCCGGAGAAAGAGGGATTTGTGCATATGATAGGATTCCTTCTTTTAATGGCACTTATGGTAGTAATTTTGTTTAATGATATTAGAAATATTTTGATGTAATTATGGATGAGAGAAAATTAACCAGAGTTGTAAAAATCGGAGATAGGGAAATAGGCGGAAATAAGCCTGTACTTATCCAGTCAATGACAAATACAAAGACAGATGATGTGGATGCTACGGTAGCTCAGATATTAAGGCTTGAAGAGGCGGGATGCGACATCATAAGATGTGCCGTGCCGGATCAAAACGCCGCAAAAGCGCTTTCCGAGATTAAAAAGCGTATCCACATTCCTCTTGTCGCAGATATACATTTCGACTGGAGACTTGCGATAGCCTCTATGGAAAACGGAGCGGATAAGATAAGAATCAATCCCGGAAACATCGGCTCAAAAGAGAAGATTAAAGCTGTTGTAGATGAGGCAAAGGCGAGAAATATTCCGATAAGAGTCGGAGTAAACAGCGGCTCTTTGGAAAAGAACCTGGTTGAAAAATACGGCGGAGTAACTCCCGAGGGACTTGTGGAAAGTGCCCTCGATAAGACTCGCATTATAGAAGAATTCGGATATGACAATCTTGTGGTAAGCATTAAATCTTCGGATGTAAATATGTGTGTCAGCGCTTACGAGAGGTTTTCAAAGGTATCCGACTATCCTCTCCATGTCGGCATTACCGAAGCAGGTACCGTTAAAAGCGGTAATATTAAGTCGGCGGTAGGACTCGGCATCATCTTAAATAAAGGCATTGGCGATACAATAAGGGTTTCTCTATCGGGAGATCCTGTGGAAGAGATTGTATCTGCGAAGCTTATTTTAAGAACTTTGGGACTTAGAAAGACCGGAATTGAGGTAGTATCCTGTCCGACCTGCGGAAGAACCCAGATTGATTTAATTGGTCTTGCCAATAAGGTCGAGGAAAAGGTAGCAGGGTATGACCTTAATATTAAAGTCGCTGTTATGGGCTGTGCGGTTAACGGACCGGGTGAAGCCAAAGAAGCCGATATAGGTATAGCCGGAGGAAGAGGAGAAGGGCTCATTATCAAAAAGGGAGAGATTATAAGGAAGGTTCCCGAAGATATGCTGCTTGATGAGCTTATTAAAGAACTCGACAATTGGAAATAATTTAGGGGTGAAATAATGATCAAAAAGTTTTTTGATGTATTTCCTACATATGAGGCAGACGAAGAATACGAGGGACTGCTAAAAGAAGTCGATGTAACAAAGGTTTCGACTAATCCCGAGAAGTCTGTTATTCGTGTGCATCTGTTAAGCAAAAGACTTATTTTAAAAGAAGATATATGGAAGATTGAAGACGATATCAAAAGAAAGCTTTTTCCAAGGGTTAAAATAAAGATTCAGATTGTGGAAAAGTACGAGCTTTCGGAGCTTTATACGCCGGAGACTCTCTATGATATTTACAAAGAGAGTATTTTTGCCGAGCTTAAGAAAAAGAGCATTTTTGATTACAACATTTTAAAAAGGACACAGATTTCGTTTCCGGAAAAAGAATGTATGATGCTCAACCTTCCGCAGACCATCATTACACCGGATAAGACCGATGAGCTTATCCGTTTTCTTCGTGTGATTTTCAATGAAAGATGCGGGCTTAAAATGGACATAAGGACAGAATTCCATGAGCTCGGAGTAAATAAAAACAGGGCGGCAGTAGAGGCCAGAATTGAAAATCAGATCAGAGAAATATCCGAAAAGCTTGAGGGCAAAAACAAACCCGAAGAAAAGGCCAAAAATAAAGACAGTAAGGACAATATAATAGAGTTCGGAGGCCCACGCATAAGCATTATTAAATCAAACAATCCCGATGTTGTATACGGAAAGGACTTCCCGGATGATGCCGTAACTCCGGTAAACCAGCTTTTAGGAGATGTCGGAGAGGTTATTTTATGCGGTAAAATCATAGCCTCGGAAGAAAGACCGATAAGAAACGAAAGGACTATAGTTACCTTTATTCTTACGGACTTTACGGACTCTATAAAGATTAAGCTTTTTGTTAAAAACGACAACTTAAGCGAGCTCTACGAAGGCGTACATACCGGCGCTTTTATAAAGATGAAGGGCATCTGCACAATGGATAACTATGACAAAGAGATATGCATAAACTCTGTTTTCGGCATCAAAAAATCTGCCGACTTTACGGTATCAAGAATGGATGATGCGATTGAAAAAAGAGTTGAGCTTCACTGTCATACCAAGATGAGCGACATGGATGCGGTATCTGATGTAAAAGACATTATTAAATGCGCGAAAAAATGGGGACATAAGGCCATAGCCATCACAGATCACGGCGTTGTACAGGCCTTTACAGACGCCAATCACGCCGTAACTGCGGAAGAAGATTTTAAGGTTATTTACGGAGTTGAGGGCTATCTTGTGGACGATATGAAAAAGATAGTTACAGATCCCAAAGGCCAGAGCATTTATGGCAAATATGTCGTATTTGATATAGAGACAACGGGGTTTTCCCCTGTATCGGACAAGATAATAGAGATAGGTGCGGTAAAAGTAGAAGACGGTAAGATTACAGACAGATATTCTGTTTTTGTAAATCCCGAAAGACCTGTGCCTTACAGGATTGAGACTCTTACGGGCATAAATGATTCAATGGTTTCGGATGCAAAAACGATTGAAGAGATTTTGCCTGAATTTTTAGAGTTTTCTAAAGGCGCTGTCATGGTAGCTCATAATGCGGATTTTGATATGAGTTTTATCAGGGAAAATTCGGCGAGAATGGATCTAACATGCGATTTTACTTACATTGATACAGTAGCTTTATCAAAGCCTCTTGTACCTTCGATTAAAAACTATAAGCTTGATACCGTGGCCAAAGCTTTGGGAGTGTCTCTTTTAAATCACCACAGAGCAGTAGATGATGCGGGAGCAACTGCCGAGATTTTTGTAAAGCTTTTAAAGAAACTTAAAGAAAGAGGAATAGAGAATTTAGATGATGTAAACGTTATAGGTGAGAATGATGTTGAGGCAATAAGAAAGCTTCATCAGTATCATGTAATTATTCTTGCCAAAAACGACATTGGAAGAGTAAACCTCTATAAGCTTGTTTCGGATTCTCACCTTAAATATTTTTCGAGATTTCCGAAAATACCGAAAAGCGAACTTGATAAATGCAGAGAGGGCCTTATTATCGGTTCGGCCTGTGAGCAGGGAGAGCTTTACCAGGCTCTTTTAAGAGGAGCGGCAGACAGGGAGATTACAAGGCTTGCCGAGTTTTACGACTATTATGAGGTGCAGCCTATCGGAAACAACGCTTTCATGATAGAAAGCACGAAAAGAGACTACGAAAATATTAATTCCGAAGAAGACTTAATAGAAATAAACAAAAAGATTATAAAGCTCGGAGAGAAGTTTAATAAGCCTGTTGTTGCAACCTGCGATGTGCATTTTTTAAATCCGGAGGATGAGGTATACCGCAGAATAATTATGGCCGGAAAAGGCTTTGACGATGCGGACAATCAGCCGCCGCTTTATCTGCATACGACAGAGGAGATGCTCAAGGAGTTTGAGTATCTCGGAACAGACAAGGCAGAAGAGATAGTTATCACAAATACAAATAAAATAGCGGATATGTGCGAAAAGATTGTGCCGGTGCGCCCGGATAAGTGCCCGCCGGTAATCGATCATTCGGATGAGATGCTCAGAGAAATCTGCT
This sequence comes from Eubacterium sp., assembly GCA_024698965.1. Taxonomy (GTDB): domain Bacteria; phylum Bacillota; class Clostridia; order Lachnospirales; family Lachnospiraceae; genus RUG14243. Next base: position 9,386 of record JAILQM010000008.1, read on the forward strand.
ATACAAGAGCTCACGAACTTTACGGCGAAAACTTACCGGAGGTAGTAACGGAGAGACTTGAAAGGGAGCTTAACTCCATTATTTCAAACGGATTTGCCGTTATGTACATTATCGCTCAAAAGCTTGTGTGGAAGTCAAACGAAGACGGATATCTCGTGGGATCCAGAGGATCTGTAGGTTCGTCATTTGTTGCGACAATGGCGGGAATTACCGAGGTTAACCCTCTTAGCCCTCATTATTACTGCCCGGAGTGCCATTACTCAGACTTTGACTCTGAAGACGTTAAAAAGTTTGCCGGAGGCGCAGGGTGTGACATGCCGGATAAAGACTGTCCGGTATGCGGAGCCAAGCTTAAAAAAGACGGATTCGATATCCCGTTTGAAACCTTCCTTGGATTTAAAGGAAATAAAGAGCCCGATATTGACCTTAACTTTTCGGGAGAATACCAGTCGAAGGCTCATAAATATACAGAGGTTATTTTCGGTGACGGACAGACCTTTAGGGCGGGCACCGTAGGTACTCTGGCCGACAAGACGGCGTACGGATATGTGAAGAACTACTATGAGGAGCACGGCACACCTAAAAGGAGCTGTGAGATAGACCGTATAGTCCAGGGATGCGTAGGCATAAAGAGGACAACAGGCCAGCATCCGGGAGGTATTATAGTACTTCCTCACGGAGAAAATATCTATTCGTTTACTCCTCTTCAGCATCCGGCCAACGATATGTCGACAGATATAGTAACAACGCATTTCGACTATCATTCTATAGATCATAACCTCTTAAAGCTTGATATACTCGGACACGACGATCCGACGATGATCAGGTTTTTGGAGGATTTAATAGGAATTAACGCTCAGGAGATACCTCTTGACGATCCGCAGGTTATGAGCCTCTTTACATCAACAGAGGCGCTCGGCATAACGCCCGAAGATATTGACGGCTGTAAGACAGGATCTTTGGGAATTCCGGAGTTTGGAACGGACTTTGTTATACAGATGCTTCTTGATACGCAGCCGAAATGCTTTTCGGATCTTATCAGGATTTCGGGACTCGGCCACGGCACGGACGTATGGCTCGGAAACGCTCAGACGCTTATCAAAGAAGGCAAGTGTACGATTTCGACCGCGGTTTGTACGAGAGATGATATTATGACCTATCTTATCAATATGGGACTTGAATCCGAAGAGTCCTTTAAGATAATGGAAGCAGTAAGAAAGGGCAAGGTCGCCGGAGGAAAGTGTAAGGAATGGCCGGGCTGGAGAGCGGATATGGAAGCTCACGGAGTGCCGGACTGGTATATGTGGTCGTGTGAGAAAATACAGTATATGTTCCCGAAAGCTCATGCGGCGGCTTATGTTATGATGGCCTGGAGAATAGCGTACTGCAAGATAAACTATCCTCTGGCATATTATGCGGCGTATTTCAGTATCAGAGCGACGAGTTTTAACTATGAGATTATGGCGCAGGGCAAGGAAAAGCTGCTTTACTATATGGATGATTACAAGAGACGAAAAGATGAGCTTACCAAGGCCGAGCAGGATACATTTAAGGATATGCACAATGTTCTTGAGATGTATGCGAGAGGCTTTGAGTTTGTGCCTATAGATATATATTCGGCCCAGGCTCACAGATTCAGAATTGTGGACGGAAAGCTAATGGCGGCCTTAGATACCATAGACGGAGTCGGCGGTACGGCGGCAGAGTCTATAGAAGATGCCGCAAACGACGGAGTTTATCTTTCAAAAGAAGACTTCAGAAACAGGACAAAAGTATCAAAGACTGTTGTTGAGTCGATGGATAATTTGGGTCTTTTCGGAGATTTGCCTGAGACCAATCAGCTGTCGATATTTGACTTTGCCTGATTAAAAGAGTTTAATATTGTTTAATAAAAAAGGATATAAAGTGATGAGAGATTTAGCGGAAATAAGGGAAGACATTGACAGAATCGACAAAGAGATTGTCGAGCTTTACGAAAAAAGAATGAAGGACGTGGAAGAGGTTGCCGAGTACAAGATTGAACACGGCAAGGCTGTATTTGACAAGTCAAGAGAAGATGCCAAGATTACAACTTTAGGAGCTCTTGCTTCAAGTGATTTTAACAGAACGGGTGTTGAAGAGCTTTTTAAGCAGCTTATGTCCATGAGCAGAAAGCTTCAGTACAGACTCCTTACCAAAAGAGGAGTTTTGGGAAAGCTTCCTTTTATTGCCGTTGACGATATCGAGAAAAACGACGTAAGAGTTGTATTCCAGGGCGTTGAAGGCGCTTACAGTGAGATGGCTGTTATGAAATATTTCGGAAAAGATACGAGCCGTTTTCATGTTGAGACTTTTAGAGACGCGATGAATGCGATTGCAGACGGACTTGCAGACTATGCCGTGCTTCCGATAGAAAACTCATCAGCCGGCATAGTAAGCCAAAACTACGATATGCTTTCAGAGTTTGAAAATTATATCGTAGGAGAGCAGACCATAAGAATAGAGCACTGCCTTTTGGGACTTCCTGAGGCTGAGATTAATGATATAAGAACGGTTTACTCCCATCCGCAGGGACTTATGCAGTGCAAGAGATTCCTTTTAGAACACAGAAACTGGAATCAGGTCGAAGAAGAAAACACGGCGGTATCCGCACTTTTGGTAAAGACGGAAGGCGATAAGACTCAGGCCGCGATCGCTTCAAAACAGGCGGCAGCCTTATACGGCCTTAAGATTTTACAGGAAAATATAGCGACAGAGTCCGACAATTTTACAAGATTTATTATTGTTTCAAATCAGAGAATATTTAAAAAGGACGCAAAAAAGATCAGTATATGCTTCAGACTTCCTCATGAATCGGGAGCACTTTACCGCCTTATGTCGCATTTTATCTATAACGGAGTAAATATGAACAAGATTGAGTCCCGCCCAATGCAGGGCGTAAGCTGGGAATACGAGTTTTTCGTAGACTTTGACGGCAACCTCGAAGACGAAGGCGTTAAAAATGCCTTAAGAGGAATAAGAGAAGAAGCAATCAATCTTAAAATTTTGGGGAATTATTAAATGACAAAAGCAGATACACTCATAGCTTACAAAAGCTTTACAAACGAAAATGTATTTAGAAAACTGACCGAAATCATCGATGTATACGAAAGCGACAAAGACCTTTTATTTAATTACGAAGGTGATTTTTACAGCTGCATAACAGAGCTTATAAATATGGCGGTAAAGTATGGATTTTCGGGGAATTTATGGCATAACTATTTAAGCCTTCTTATCGTAAACAACGAAAATTCCTACAGCCTCTCATGTGAGATAAGCGGAAAATGCGGCGAGAGCTTAGAGAGCATTGCTCTTCATGATTTTGAAATCATAAGGGAGATATTTAACTATCCTTTAGGAGAGGTCGGAGACGCGCTTGAGGTAGATGTGCTTAAGGAAATCGGCAACTACAAAGGCGAGAGCGAAAAGGGCGAAGCCTTTAACAGCGATATAAGAAAGCAGATAGTATCTCTTTCCCAAAATCTTGAAAAGGCCGAAAGTGCAGAGGAGTTTAAGCGACTTGCAGAGGAGTTTTACCGTAAATACGGAGTGGGCAAACTCGGCCTGCATAAGGCATTTAGAGTAGAAGAAAAAGACGGAGAGGCTGTGCTTTTGCCAATCGCAAATGTGCCGGCAATATCTTTGGACGATCTTGTGGGATATGAGAGCGCCAAAAAGAAGCTCACCGACAATACCGAAGCCTTTGTATGCAAAAGGCGGGCAAACAACTGCCTTTTATACGGAGATGCGGGCACGGGCAAGTCATCGAGCATCAAGGCAATAATGAACAAATACTATGACAAAGGCCTTAGAATAATTGAGATTTACAAGCATCAGTTCAAGCTCTTAAACGACGTTATCTCTCAGATAAAAAACAGAAATTACAGGTTTATTATTTACATGGATGACCTTTCTTTCGAAGAGTTTGAGATAGAGTATAAATACTTAAAGGCTGTAATAGAGGGAGGACTTGAGGTAAGACCGGAGAATATTTTAATCTACGCGACATCTAACAGACGTCACCTTATAAGAGAGACCTTTAAGGACAAAGAAGACAGAGACGAAGAGCTCCACACAAACGATACGGTACAGGAGAAGCTTTCTCTTGCAAACAGATTCGGTGTGAGAATATACTACGGCTCGCCGACTCCTAAAGAATTTAAGGAGATAGTAAGAGTGCTCGGCGAAAGAGGCGGAGTAAATCTTACAGAAGAAGAGCTTTTTAATCAGGCCAACAAGTGGGAGCTTTCTCACGGCGGACTTTCGGGCAGAACGGCTCAGCAATTTATTGATTATTTATTGGGACAGGTGTAAGAATGAAATTTATATCATGGAATGTTAACGGAATAAGAGCCTGCGTACAAAAGGGTTTTTACGATTTTTTTAAAGAGATTGATGCGGATATTTTCTGCCTGCAGGAGACAAAGATGCAGGCCGGACAGCTTGAGATGGATACGCCGGGGTATCATCAGTATTTTAACTATGCCGAAAAAAAGGGATATTCGGGAACTGCGATATTTACGAAAAAAGAGCCTTTGGGCGTAACATACGGAATCGGTATAGAAGAACACGATAAAGAGGGCAGGGTTATAACCTTAGAGTTTGAGGATTACTATTTTATCACTGTCTATACCCCTAACTCAAAGCAGCAGCTTGAGCGCCTGGAGTACAGATGCCGCTGGGAAGATGATTTTTTGGCTTATCTTAAAGGCCTCGAAGAGAAAAAGCCGGTAATATTCTGCGGTGATTTGAATGTGGCGCATAAGGAAATAGACCTTAAAAACCCTAAGACCAATCATCATAACGCCGGATTTACCGACGAAGAGAGGGAAAAGTTTACAAAGCTTACAGAGGAAGGCTTTATAGATACATTCAGATATTTTTATCCCGATAAAGAGGGTATCTACTCATGGTGGAGCTATCGCTTTAAATCAAGAGAGAAAAATGCGGGATGGAGAATCGATTATTTTGTAACATCTGGAAGTTTAAAGGACAGGCTTGAGGATGCAAAAATTCATACGGAAGTAATGGGCTCAGATCATTGTCCTGTAGAACTTGATATCAATATTTAAACGGGGGAAACTATGAAGAAAATTCTGGTTGTAGTCGTAATTTTGGTTGCTCTTATAGCCGCAGCACTTATCTTCGGCAAAAAAGACGATGTAAATTATAAAAACGTAGAAACGCAGACCGGAAATACCGGGGGAAATCTTTATAATGAGGGGCTTTTCTGCGAGTATAACGGTACAATCTATTTTGCAAATCCAATGGATGAATTTAAGCTTTACTCGATGCCTGCCTTAGGCGGCAAAGCTGTAAAGCTCGGAGATGACAGCGCAAGATATATAAATGTGGACGACAACTGTATTTATTATGCAAAGGGTTCTTCCGTATATACAGAGCCGTCAAGCGGCGGAGATTATGTCTTTGAAAACATGCATTTTAACGACTATATTATCTGCAGGGTAAATCACAACGGAAAGCAGAAAAAATATCTCCAGAAAGATCCGGCCTTATATCTTTGCCTTATGGGCAACAAGATTTTCTATATGCATTATGATAACAGCGAGGGCTCGTCTTTATACAGCGTATCGATAAACGGAGAAAACGATGAGCAGGTCACAAGTGAGATGATAAGGACCTGCAGCGCGGAAGACGGAGTGCTTTATTATAACGGCATAGACACAGATCATAAAATCTATGCTATGGATATGACAACAGGCTCAAAGACCGTACTTAAAGACGGAAACTACTGGATGCCGATTTATGCGGACGGATATCTTTTCTATCTCGATCTTGACAGAGACTATGCTCTTTGCAGATACAATTTATCGACCGAAGAGGAAATTGTACTGGTTTCAGGTGATGTTGAACTCTATAATGTTTACGGAAGTACGGTGTACTATCAGACATTCGGCGAAGATGCGGCTCTCTATTCGATAAATTTCGACGGAACGGACAACAGTAAGATAAAAGACGGAACATACTGCAACATAAATGTTACGAGCAGTTATGTATTCTTCAGGGCTTATACGGACTCAACTTTCTATTATTTCCCAAGCAACAGCCCGGGAAGCGTAAGCGTATTCATACCTGAGGTGGAAGAATAAAAGCAATAAAATGAGTGTCGGTTATGTATTAAAATCAATACATAATTGACACTCATAGTTTCATATGGTAATATCAAAACATAAATGAATGAACGCTCATTCATACAGGAGGAGTAAATGGCATCAAAGTATACTAACAGAGATTTAATTATCGAGGGCACAATTAGATGTGCCAGGAAAAACGGCTTAAGTAATGTCACAATGAAAACAATCGGCAAAGAAGTCGGTATTTTGGGACAGGGGCTTTACAATCATTTTGAGAATAAAGAAGAAGTCTTAAACTGCTGCTTTGAATATTGCGAAAAGAAGATTGCATCATTGTACAATAACTATGAGCTTGATTTGGATAAAGATCTCATGGATATTTTGAAAGAGATTTGGATGATTTATTTTAATTATTTTGTTGAAAATCCTAACGAAAACAGTTTTTACAGACAGTTTCGTGAGGCCGTAAGATTTTCGGAACCTGTCAAACCATCTCAGGAGAAGGACGTATTTAAATCGGTAAATGATATAATCGATAAAATCGTCGAACGCTATCCTAAGGTGTTTTCCAAAGTCGAGAGAAATATTGTTATGGCATATGTACAGTTCATAACTCCTGTATTTGCTCAGATGTATTCCGACGGAAAGATTAACGGCGATGAAAAGACGAGAGAAGAGCTATGGAATATGATTTCCAAGGGATTTGGGGCATTTGAATATTAATATTTAGCATGGTTATCAGTTTGATTTCGCAGCATTTTATGTGCTGCGAAAAAAAATACCTGTTAAATGAATGAGCATTCATTCATAAAAATGTGAAAGGGGTGGTTAACATTTGAATGAAAAGTACAGCTGCGATGTTCTTGTTATTGGGGGCGGTATAGCAGCCTGTTTTGCGGCAATCAAAGCAGCAGAGGCCGGGGCATCGGTAGTAATGGCAGATAAAGGTTATGTTGGACGATCCGGACAAAGTCCTTATGCGGACAGCTTTATGGTTTATAATCCCGACTGGGGACACGACCTTAAAGAATCGGTAAGCCGAATAACTAAGGTTGGGGAATATGTAAATAATACATATTGGACCGAAAAATGTCTGTTGGATTCATTCGCAAGATTTGAGGATCTACGCAGTTGGGGATGCAAATTTGAGACTAAAGAAGACGGTACTTTACGGACGGGAAAGCAGGATGGCAATTGCCAGGTTGCGGTAATGTTTGATAAAAAAGCCGGTTCTTATGGCGAAGTTCTCAGAAGAGTTGTAAAAAAAAGCGGGGTAATTATTCTTGATCATGTTATGATCACGGAATTCCTAAAAAACGAAAACAGAATATCAGGTGCAATAGGCCTTACGCAAGATACAGATAAGCCTATTACAATTTTAGCTAAAACAACTGTAAGTTGTGCAGGAGGTTGCGGGTATAAACCGGTTGGATATCCTCCTCTCATGCAGCTGACCGGAGATATTGAGGCTTTGGCATATAAAGCCGGAGCGGCAATAACGGGAAAGGAATTTGTGGATACACATTTTTCACCGGAAGGCATGGCAGATCCGACCGGACAAAGAGATGCACCGCTTCCTCCACCACCGCCAAAGGAAGGCGAGATGCCTAAAAAACCAAAGGGCGGTATGTTTGACAGGTATAACTGCGACGGAGAGCTGATTTCGGAAAGACCGGAAGGCACAGCATCTTATGCGTTTACCTATCTGCAGTCCGAGTTTGAGATACATAAGGGTAAAGGACCTATAACGATTAAAGGCAAAGAATCTGTCGGAGGATCTTGTCTGGGTATGTCACTTAGAAAGGCTGACGGACTTTATCCGGCAGATAAAGAATGCAGATCAACAGTTGCAGGACTCTTTGCTGCAGGAGACGGACTCGGGACTATGCAAAACGGAGCGACATATGATACTCAAGGGGCTTCGATTTGTAATTCCGCAGTAACAGGCACAATAGCCGGAGAAGCCGCAGCAAAAGAAGCGGCCGGCATGAAAGAGATTAAAGTAAAAGAAGATGAAATAAAAAGGGCACTTGAATTTACATTATCGCCTCTTAAAAGAAACGGAGGTTTTACTCCGGCCTGGGCGACATCACTTTTACAAAACATAATGGCACCGTATTTTATAACTTTTATAAAAAAGGAAGACAGATTAAATGCGGCTCTTACTTATGTGCTTTTCTTAAAAGAGCATATTGTGCCAAATCTTTATGCCAAAGATATTCACGAGCTTAGGCTTTGTCATGAGACGGCAAATATGGTTTTAAGCGCGGAGATGAGACTTAGAAGCGGACTGTTTAGGACAGAAAGCAGGGGCAATCATTACAGAGAGGATTATCCTTTCAGAGATGATAAAAACTGGCTCTCTTATACCAAAATATTTTCCGATAACGGAAAAATGACACTTGAAAAGGTCATGATTCCGGAAGAAGAAAGGCTTGATAAAGAGATGAGCTATAAAGAAAGATATTCTTTCAGACTGCTTGATGAAAAGATTCCGGAGGAGATGTGATATGGCGATAAGAAGAATTGTTGAGGACAAGTGCATAGGCTGTAAACAATGCGTAATAAGCTGTCCTGCGGATGTAATAAGGTTTGATGAAAATACAAAGAAGGCGGTCGTAAAATACAAGGAAGATTGCAGGATTTGTATGTGGTGCGTCACTGTATGTAAACAGGATGCAATTGATATGAAAAAAGACGAAACACAGGAATTTTTCCCATGTTGGGGTTAGTTTTAGGAGGTAGAATATGAAATTAAAAAAGATTTTATCGATGTTACTTGTGGCAAGTATGACTTTTTCTTTTGCAGCTTGCGGAAACCGGGATACTGCGTCTGAGAGCACAGAGTCGGCAGAGGCCGAAACTTCAGAAGAGACGGCAGAGGCAGAGGCTGCAGGCGAGACAATTGAATGTGAGCCTTTGGAAGTTACTTTTGCCACAACCTACAATCAGAATGATATAGGAGGAATACTTGTACAGTATTTCCTTGATACAGCATCAGAACTTACAAACGGCGCCATCTCATCAGAGGTATGGTGGAGCGGTACGGTGCTTTCAAGTGCCGATACTTTGGAAGGTCTTGGAAACGGCACCTGCGATATGACATGCTTCGCACAGACTCCGCATACAGGAACTCTTAATTATCTCGGTTTTCCAAGCTTTGCACCGGGCTCTGATACAGTTCTTGAGATGTTTAACAAAGTAATATTTGAAGATGAAGAAACATCGGCTCTTGTACAGCAGGAACTTGCCGACAACGGAATTTATTTCCTCGATCACGGCACACTTCCGGGAGGAGCAAACGCTTTTTGTGCAACATTTGAATTCAGCGATCTTGATTCTCTTATCTCAGGATGCTCATCTTTCGGAAATATGGATGCTGCAATCTTTGAAAAACTCGGCTTCCAGGTAACATCGGTAGGACCTGACGGAGGATATGATGCTCTTGACAGAGGTCTTATTACAGCTACACAGCTCGGACTTCATCCAATGGTTATGAAGCAGTGGTATGCAGTAGCAGGTTACTGGGCACTTGACGGAACATATACAGCAGGAAGCTTTATTTCAGCTAACCTTGACTGGTGGAATTCTCTTTCGGCTGAGCAGCAGGAAGCTCTTCAGCTTGCATGCGATAAGACAGTAGCATACGCAACAGAAGTATATGATGCGGGAACAGACGAAGACATCGCTCTTGTTGAAGAAGAAACAGGAAACGAGTTTGTGGAATTCTCTGATGAGGATATCGCAAGAATATGGGCAGCTAACTTTGATGCAAAAGCAGAAACAGCCATGACTAATGCAGAAGCCAACGGTAAGGGCGAAGGCATGGAGAAGATTCTTAAGATCTGTGCCGAAGTTACCGGATATGACTGGCAGCCATAATAATAACTTGTAAGGAGCAGAGCTTATGTCATCAAAAAGTAATAAACTTAAAGGTAATCTCGGTAAGGCTGATGAAATAATCCTTTCAATCATTAAACATATATCATATATATCAGCAGTTTGCCTTTTTATAATAATGATGGTCGCTTTCTTAAATGTACTCGGAGAAAAGATCTTCCATCATGGTATTCCCGCCTCAACCGAGATAATCAAATATCTTCATGTACCGGTAGTATTTTTGTCGGCGGCCTTTGTCACATTGGACAGAGGCCAGACATCAATAGATTTGGTTTGCAGTCACTTTCCGGAAAAAGTACAGAAGATAACCGCGACATTTAACTATTTACTCGGCGCATTTATGTCAGGCTTTGTAAGTGTGAGAGGGTTTGTGCAGTTCACTAAAAACCTTAGCAGCCATGCAAGAAGCGCTGTCAGCGGATTCGGATTTCCGCTTTGGCCGTTTTCTCTTATTTTTTCGTTCGGCTTTTTCCTTATATCGTTTTCTTTTATTTGGAGTATAGTCAGAATTTATGCGGAAAAAGAAGACAGACCTTTTGAAAAAGATGAAAAAGAGGAAGGAGGAAATGACTGATGAGCGGCGCTACAATCGGAATATGTTGTTTTCTTTTAATGATATTTTTAATATTTATAGGATGCCCGATATTTGTCTCTCTTATGGCATGCGCATTTGTCGGATATATGTGGCTGGCCGGAGGTAACATGGCTTTGCTCATTACCAAATTTACGACAACGCCTATGGATTTGGCAGCTAACTATAATTACGCCGTTTTCCCGATGTTTATGCTCGTAGGAGCTTTGGCGGGTGAAACTGGTATTGCCGGAAACGCTTTCAAAGCCATGCATGCGTGGCTCGGAAGAGTAAGGGGCGGACTTTTATTTACTGTAATTGCATCAAACGCAGTATTCGGAGCTTGTTCAGGCTCATCTATTGCCGGAGATGTGGTTTTTGGAAAGCTTGCAATGCCTGAACTTGAAGCTGCCGGCTACAGCAGAAAATATTCTCTCGGCTGCATCACAGCTTCAGGCGCACTTTCCACCCTTATTCCGCCATCAATGGCTATTATCATGTTCTGCATGATTTCACCTATTACAATGAATGTCGGAACCTGTCTTATGGCAGGAGTAGGACCTGGCCTTTTTACAGCATTCTCACTCGGACTTACGGTAGTAATCATAGGAATTGTAAAAAAAGGCAGTATCCCGAAAGCAGATACAAAAAAGGTTCCAATCGTTGAAAAATTAAAATCGCTCACCCTTCTTGTACCTATCTTATGCCTTTTCGGTCTTATCATAGGCGGAACTTTCGCAGGCTGGTTTACAGCAACTGTAGGCGGTTCTATAGGAGCAGTGGCAATTACGGTTTACTCCATGGCAAGAAGAGTACCGCTTAAAAGAATATTTATTAATATGTGGGACTCTGCATGCATGGAGGCGGGTATTTTCCCAATCATTATCGCCGGTCAGCTTTTCGGAGCTTTTATATCGGCAACAGGACTTGCAAATGATCTTGCAAACGCAATATCAGAGATAAACGCACCGCCGTTTTTTGTATTCTGTCTTGTGCTTTTACTCTACATTTTCTGCGGCTGCTGCATGGACGTGGTTTCAATAATCATTATCACGGTTCCTGTAGTATTTCCGGTACTTACATCGATAGGATACAGCCCGTATGTGCTTGTAATTACGCTTTGCTTTGTATGTGAGATTGCAGGACTTACACCGCCGGTAGGCATGAACGTATTTGCAACGGCAAACGCGCTCAGAATAAAGCCGGGCGAGATCTTTTCGGGAGTAATCCCTTACTTTATTTGTGAAATTACAGTTGTGCTTTTAATAGCACTGTTCCCGCAGATTGCTCTGGCTATTCCCACAGCGCTCGGAGCAGCGGGGCTTTAGAATCTTCCCCTTCCTTTTGGAAGGGGATTTAATAAAAAAATATTTATCTTCTCCGGTATGTTATAATAATTAAAAATACAAAGAACGGAGAAATCACTATGAGATACCCAAAGTTTTTGCCTAAAAACGGTACAATCGGATTTGTCGCACCGGCTTTCGGATGTGACACCGAGCCTTATAAGACGGCATTTGAAAACTCTTTAAAAACATGGGACAGGATGGGATATAAGACTCATTTGGGCCCTAACGTATATGCGGGCTGCGGCCTTGGCATAAGCAACACTCCCGAAAAATGCGGCAGTGAGCTTACAGAGGAATACTGCTCGGATGCGTCGGATGTTTTAATATCATGCGGTGGCGGAGAGCTTATGTGTGAGGTTATTCCCTACATGGATTTTGAGAGAATGAAAGCCGCTGAGCCGAAGTGGTTCATGGGGTATTCGGACAATACCAATTTTACATTTCTTTCCGCAACAATAATGGATACGGCGGCCGTTTACGGCCCGTGTGCTGCGGCCTTCGGTATGGAGACATGGCATGAATCCTTAAATGACGCATACGGCGTTTTATCCGGAAAGGTAAATGCAGTAAGTAACTACGACATGTGGGAAAAAGAATCCCTTAAAGACGAGGATCACCCGCTCGTCCCATACAACCTAACAGAGGGGACGGTTCTTGTGTGTTATCCTGACGATTTATGCGTAATGGGCGGAAGACTTTTGGGCGGATGCCTTGATACTTTGGCAAATCTTGTCGGCACGAAATACGATAAGGTAAAAGAGTTTAACAACAGATACTATAAAGACGGAGTCATCTGGTTTTTGGAGGCCTGCGATCTTAATGTGATGTCTATTAGACGCGCACTTTTCCAGCTCAGGGAAGCCGGCTGGTTTGAGGAGGCAAAGGGCTTTATTATAGGACGCCCGCTTTGCTTTGGTGAGGAAGCCTTCGGACTTAATCAGTATAACGCCGTAACCGATATCTTAGATCCTTTGGGAGTGCCTGTTATAATGGATGCGGACATCGGACATCTTGCGCCTATGATGCCTATAATATGCGGCGGAAGCGCAAAGGTTGTATATGCAGGCGGAAGCCTCGGTATTACATATACGTTTGAGTAGCATGTTACAACCGTTTGGCTGTGATATGTGACAATATAGGTGTTTGACCGTTTTGACCTCATAGTGAGATAATTTAATAGTCATTTACGATTAAACAGTTGAGTGAGCTGTTAGGGAGATTAGGAGGACAAAATGGGACTTGAATTTAATAAGGACGATTATACTTTAGAGGAAAAGGTATATAAGGGTAAAACTCTTAAATACAAACTCTACAGTGACATTTTATATTGCGAAAAACCCGTGGATATCAAGTACGAGACCTTGAATGTAAAGGTGCCGGTATCTTACGGAGATGAAAAAATAGATGCAGAGGGCGCACCGATATTTTTGGGACTCGGCTGTGCGGGACTCTTATCTACGACCGCTAAAAGCGGCGGACTTTTTGCTCCGCCACCTGCGGACGGACCAAAGCCGCCTAAGAAGGCTTCGGAGATTACAAGCTCGGAAGAATGGGAGGCAATGGCCGGAGGTGAAGGTCATTCGGGCGGAGGTATCGCCGGAATGAAGATGCTCGGCGGAATGAAGGAAATGCCGGGACCGCCTCCTACAGAAGACGGAGAGATGATTCCTCCGGACGGCTCAAGATGGGGCAAGCTTGTTGCCGGTCTTGTAGTGGTAGAGCCGGGCTGCAGAGGAAGAGAAAATGTGACAGAAGACGGCATTTTCTACGGAAAAGCCCCTGCCATGGTTACAGACCTTAAGGCTGCAATCAGATATATGAGACATAATAAGGACGTATTTCCGGGCGATACCGAAAGGATAATCGCATCAGGCGGAAGCGGAGGCGGATGGCAGTCAACCCTTCTTGCCGCAAGCGGTAACTGCGAGTGGTTTGAGCCTTATCTTGAGGAGATAGGAGCAGCAAAAGAAAGAGACGACATTTTTGCAAGTTATTCAACCAGCCCTATTATAGACCATGAAAATATGGACGGCGGAATAGAGTTTCAGGGCGGAGCTTTATTGGAAGATGAGAAGGATAAGGCAGTATCAAAGGAAATAAGAGGAGAGTTTGCAAAATATCTTGAAAAGGCAAACTATGTCGGACATAACGGCTATGGCAAGCTTACGATAGATAATCTCGGAGAATATATTACAAAAGAGTATCTTATTCCCGATGCCGAAAGGTTCCTTAAAAACTTAAGCGAAGATAGAAGAAAAGAATATCTTGCATCAAGAGACTGGATTAAATACGACGGCAAAAACGCATCATTTACATTTGAGGATTTCGGACTTTATGCACCGAGATCTGCGGCAGTGCCGGCCGTAGATGATATAAAGTTTGAGCAGCCTGAGCCAAATCTTTACGGAGATGAGCATACACCGGCAAGAAATGTGACGGATATAGCGCTTAGGTTAAGAACCGGCGATGAAAACGCAAAGGTTGACGAAAAACTTATGGAAATAGTCCATAGCCAAAATCCGGTATGGCATGTTAAAAATAAAAATACAACAGTTGCAAAACACTGGTGGATCAGACATGGAGCATGTGACTCTTGTACATCTGTTTCTCCGGTTGTGCTTTTTGCAAGCGCACTCGAAGAAGAAGGCAAAAATGTTAATTTAAGATTGGTTTGGGATGGAGCACACTGCGAAGACGATGACCACGAAGATTTCATGAAGTGGGTAAAGAAAATAACGACAATCTAGTGTAAATATATATGGCGAAACGGATGCTTGCTTATTGGCATCCGTTTTGTTATTATATATGAATAAGATTTGAAATCTTTTGGGGGGAAGAGATATGCATTGTGTGACAGGGAGAATTTTATGCAGACAGTTAACGAATTTCACATTGCATTTGATATTGCGGCTTTAGTAATAAGTATAAGTGTACTTGTTTTTACTATAATTCAAAAGAGAACGGAAAAATTGCAAAATCGATTGTTTATAGCAATGATTTTGCTTATTTCAGCGAATTCAATTGTATCTGTTACGGCATCTTTCGCCGAGCTTTTCGAAACAACAAGTGAGAGTGCAAGATATGTTATTTATGTCAGCGAATATTTATATTTCGCGCTCCATACCGGACTTTGCCCGCTTCTGTATTTTTATGTGACAAGTGTTACGGGAGCTACAAGAAGAAGGGGCGCAGTAAAGGCACTTGCATATTCTGTACCGTTTTTTATAACGGAGCTTTTTGCTCTTACAAATCCTTTTTTCCATTATGTATATTATTATGACGATATGATGGTATTCCACAGAAACTGGGCAGAATACCTGATTTATGCGGCAGCGGCTCTTTATTTTGCGTTAGCGGTTGAAGAGCTTTTCTTTGCTTGGAATGCGATAAATGCAAGAAGAAGACTTTCTCTTATGTATTTCTTTATGCTTGCAATTGTGGGAGTTGTAATTCAGCTCATTTATAAAGACATAAAGAGCGAGCTTTTTGCGGAGGCACTTGCAGTTATGGGAGCCATGCTTCTTATTGAAAACGAAGATGACAAGATAGATACCGACACCGGTATTTACAACAGGCATGCGCTGCAGATGGATCTCCATAATTTCCTGCAGCTTAGAATTGTTACACCTCTTATTTTCGTAAAGATTACAAACACGAATATGATAGAGAGGGTTACTCAGTCGGCTAACCACGATATTTTATCTGAGCTTGGATCGGAGTATTTAAAAACGCTTGTTAAGCGTCATATGATATACCATCCAAACCCTGAGACATTCGTTATCGCCTGCAATAATTACTCAGAGGAGCAAATTGAGACTCTTATAGATACAATTAACGAAAGATTTTCTAAGGGCTGGAATTTTAACGGCATCTCATTTATGCTCGAAGCTTCGGTAATAAGCGCGTCTATTCCGGGACAGCTTAAAACCATAGAGGATGTATTTTATGTTGCGGACAGTATTATTCCGGCAGGAGTAAGTAAAAACGGCGCAGACATTGACTGGATAATGAGAAAAAATGAGGTCGAGAGCGCGGTAAGACGAAGCGTTAGCGACGGAAATCTTGAAGTATACTACCAACCTACGTACAGCCTCAGAGACAAAAAACTCCACGGCGCAGAGGCTCTTGCGAGAATGAAGGATTCAAAGATCGGAATGATTTCTCCGGATGAATTCATTCCTGTGGCAGAGCAAAACGGCATGGTAGAAGAGATAGATGATTATGTACTTAGAGAAGTATGTAAGTTTATAGAAGGCGGAGAGGCAAAAGAAAGCGGGCTTAAGGCTATTAACGTGAATTTGTCCGTTGTGCAGTGCCTTAGACCGGGATTTTACGATCATATAATAAACATAATAAACAGCTATAATATAAGCCACGATTCTCTTAATTTTGAGATAACAGAATCTGTGGAGGCTGAGGATTATGACAGACTTTCAAAAGTAGTTTCAAAGCTTAAGGCAGAAGGCTTTTCGATGTATATGGACGATTACGGAACAGGTTTTTCCAATATGGAAGCGATATTCTCACTCGATTATGATGTAGTTAAAATCGATAAGAGCATTCTTTGGAGTGCGGAGAGAGATACCTGTGGTAAGACAATTCTCGAAAACAGTATCAGAATGATACATGACCTCGAGAAAAAGGTACTTGTTGAAGGGGTAGAGACCAATGAGCAGGTGGAAATGCTCGAGAGACTCGGAGTGGACTATCTCCAGGGTTATTTATTCTCAAGGCCTTTACCTAAAAAGGATTTTATTAAAAAAATAAGTTATTAGGAGGTAAAAAGATGAAGGCAGCATACATAGACAAGTTCGGCGGGCCGGAAGTCGTAATGTTTGGAGATTTGCCAAAACCGGTGCCGAAAGATGACGAGATTCTCGTTAAAAACTCCATTATCGGAGTAGGAAAACCCGATTATCTTGTGCGAAGCGGAAACGATCCGTATCTTGAGGACGCTTTACCGGGGCTTATTATCGGTAATGAAAGCGGCGGAGTTGTAGAAGCGGTAGGACCGCTTGTAAAAGACATCAAAGTCGGAGACAAGGTTGCAATCCTTAATGCGACAGGTTGCGGTTCACATGCGGAGTATTCGTGCTCCAAAGAAAACTATGCAATAAAGCTTCCAAACGGAGTTGAGCCGGAGATGGTACCGGGAATACTTAATCTCCAGGTTGCATACGCACTTTTATTTGAAGCCGGAAGAGGCACAGACGGAGACAGCATCTATATCTCGGGCGCAGCCGGAGGAATCGGAACAACCATTATCCAGATGGCTCTCTCAAGCGGCATTAACGTAGTCGCATCGGCATCTACAGACGAAAAATGCGAAGCGCTAAAAAAACTCGGCGCAAAGCATGTATTTAACTACAAAACAGCCTCAGCAAAAGACGAGGTCTTAAATGCGACAAACGGCAAAGGCGCAGATATTATCTACGACCAGACAGCCGGCAAAAAGCTTATCGAAAGATTTGATTATCTTGCGGATTTCGGACAGATTATCCTTTATAACTGGCTCGACGGCTCACCGGAGTTTGACGAGCTCGACACAATCATAAAGAGAGCTCCTCACGCTCAGGCAATCAGGTCATTCTCTTTCCATGTCTTTGACGATAAGCCGGCAAGAAGACTTGCCAACGCCGACAAGTGCTTTGACATGATAAGAGACGGCAGAGTTAAGCCTCTCGTATGCAAGGACTTTGCACTTGAAGACGCCAGAAAAGCCCATGAGCTTTTAGACAGCGGCAAGGCTATAGGAAAAATTGTAATGCATCCGTAAGGGTGGGAAAATAAGATGATGCAGCTATATTCGGCTGCATCATTTTTTATGCTCTAAAAAGCCGTAATATACAATTCTATCCATATGGAAAGTAACGAACCATATTGTGCGATATTTATTATCATTTGGAAAAAAGGTAGTATTAAGGCATAAGTTGTTAGGGTTACATTTTAAAAGGAGGGTAATATTATGAACATCACAGTCGGAATTATTTCAATTCTGATTGCCTTTGCGATACTTATCTTTTTATCGTTTAAAGGCATGTCCGTAATGTATGTTGCACCTATTTGTGCACTTTTTGTAGCCGGAATTAA
This sequence comes from Eubacterium sp., assembly GCA_024698965.1. Classification (GTDB taxonomy): domain Bacteria; phylum Bacillota; class Clostridia; order Lachnospirales; family Lachnospiraceae; genus RUG14243. The sequence continues at coordinate 27,409 of JAILQM010000008.1, forward strand.
TGGCATTCCGCTACTTACATCAATTACGGAAATCTTTGTAGCCGGAGCCGGCGGATTTATGCAAAGTCTCTTTGCAATTTTCCTTTTATCTATTTTGATGGGAAGAATTTATATCGCGTCAGGAGCTGCTCCTAAAATCGCAAAAACTCTCATGGGCGTTTTTGCTAAAAATGCAGACGGAAAAAGAAAGCAGACCATTGCCGTATTTATCTGTATAGCCGTAAGTTTTCTTATGTGCTACGGCGGAATAGATACTTTCTGCGCGCTCTTTACATTATTCCCTGTTATGGCAACAATATGTAAAGAGGCAAACATACCGAGAAAGTTTATGGTAGGCCTTATTACTTGCGGAGTATCTACAGCAGCAATAACACCGGGTGCACCGCTTGTCGTAAATTCAATTCCTATGGGTTTGCTCGGAACCTCATCTTATGCAGGACTTATCCCGGGCCTTATAGGTGTTGTAATAATGGTTGCAGGAGGCGGATTTTATCTCACGACAGCTATTCATAAAGCAAGCGCTGCAGGTCTTAACTTTGAATACGGTTCAATAGCCGTACCGGAAGAAAAAGAAGATGATAAATATCCTAATTTCATCCTTTGCATTCTTCCTCTTGTAGCAGTTGTTATTGTATTTAATGTAGTGGGCGAGCTTGTACCGGCTCTTCTTGTGGGATTTATTCTTTCACTGGTTTGTTTTTGGAGAAACATTGAACCTGCGGAAGGAAAGAGCAGATTTGCCACAGTTATCGACAGCTTAAATGAAGGCGGAAAAACAGCTGCCGAGTCACTTTTCCTGGGCGGCGTTGTTGTAGGTTTTGCAACAGTTGTACAGGCAACAGACGCTTATCAGGCAATAATTGACGGAACACTCAGCCTTAATATACCGGGTACACTTCTTGTTGTATTTGCGGTTACAATACTTGTAGGTCTTACAGGTTCACCACCTGCAGGACTTCAGATCGTTATTCCTGTGCTTTCGGAGTCACTTGCCATATCACCTGAAGCACTTCACAGAATAGCATCTACAGCTTCTCAGACATTTGATACTTTGCCATTCCAGGGAGCTATCATTATAATGCTTGGTATGGCCGGATTAAAACATAAAGAAGGCTATATGCCGGTATTTATGTGTACCGTAGTCTGGACAATGGCAGCAGCTCTTGCAGAAGCATTTATATTTATGGCATTCCCGGGACTGGGATAATTTACTCCTAACATATATTAAAGGCGGTTGGAAATTTCCAACCGCCTTTGTTTTCAAGGGGGAGTGCTTGCAGGTAAATATAGAGGGGAGGAGAACCTGCAAGCTGAAAAAGTATGAAAAAGAAAATATTATGTTTTCTACGATTATTAATATACGGTATCATACTTAAATGAACTTTAAGGATATTGTGAAAGAAATGTGAAGATTAATAGTCTATCCCAAGCACTTTCCAAAGTCCATCGGTAAAACTGTAGGAGATACCTATAATGCGCTCATGTCCGAAAGCCTGAATCTTACATTCAAACATAACAGTAGGAACCCGCCTCGGATCTATAGTCTTAGAAAGGTTGGTACACCGGTATGCCTTGACAACAAACGACTGATATTCTCCGTCTTCATCCTGAAGACGAATCTTTAGCGGAACTATGTTTCCGTCTTTTTTATGCTGACAAATAACATCTAAGGATTTCTGATAATGTACAAATCCCGGCATAACGAGGCCTCCTTTCAACACTTTGTGCATATATTATAGGACCGGAGTGGGGAGAAGTCAAGAACAAGTGTTCGGAAGGAGGGGGGAGGAGGAGAACCTGCAAGCTGAAAAAGTATGAAAAAGAAAACAAGCTATATTGAGACCCAGGTTAGCAAATAGATTACACAGCATCGGATAGTCAAATGTCCGGTGCTGTTTTTTAATGCCATGCTTCTATTAGCCAAAAACGAAAAAATATTGAAAATGGCTAATATATATAAGATTCTGAACTTAAATGTAAATTATTTCTTATCATCTGCTGCTTTAGCTGTTGCAACGGGATTTGATTCCGGATCATCTGTGGGAGTGTCTTATACAGGAACTGCTACCGAGTGTGTATCTGTTGAAGAGGACGATAAAAAGGAAAAAGTATGGACGATCACCTGTATCGGCGCAGACGGAATCAGCAGTAAAAAATGTCAAAACGGTAAAGTTCT
>JAILQM010000030.1 GCA_024698965.1 Eubacterium sp.
AACTCAGCAACCTTCTGAGCATTCTCGCAGTGTCTCTGAATTCTAACCGCAAGAGACTCAAGACCGAGGTTTAAGATGTAGCAGTTCATCGGTGAAGGTATTGAACCCAAATCTCTCATAAGCTGAGCTGTTGCCTTTGTAATAAATGCTCCTTCTTTTCCAAACTTCTCGGCATATGTAATTCCGTGATATGATTCATCCGGTGTGCAAAGTCCCGGGAATTTATCCTTGTGAGCCATCCAGTCAAACTTACCTGAATCAACGATTGCTCCGCCTACTGTCGCATCATGTCCGTCCATGTATTTTGTTGTGGAATGTATTACAATATCCGCACCCCATTCAATCGGACGACAGTTGATAGGTGTTGCGAAAGTGTTATCTATAATAAGCGGCACTCCGTGAGAATGTGCGGCCTTTGCAAAACGTTCTATATCAAGAACGATAAGCGCCGGATTGGCAATGGTCTCACCGAATACAACCTTTGTGTTAGGCTTAAATGCTGCCTCAAGCTCTTCATCCGAACAATCCGGATCAACGAAGGTAAAATCAATTCCCATCTTTCTCATTGTTACATTGAAAAGATTAAAGGTGCCTCCGTAGATGCTTGAAGATGCAATTACATGATCTCCTGCCTGAGCTATATTAAATACCGAAAAGAATGAAGCAGCCTGTCCGGAAGAAGTAAGCATTCCTGCTGTACCGCCTTCAAGCTCCGCAATCTTTTTTGCAACAAGATCGTTTGTCGGGTTCTGAAGTCTTGTGTAGAAATATCCTTCTGCCTCAAGATCAAAAAGCTTACCCATATCTTCGCTTGTATCGTATTTAAATGTTGTGCTCTGCACAATAGGTATAAGTCTCGGCTCTCCGTTTTTAGGCGTATACCCGCCTTCTATACATTTTGTTTCCTGTCTCATCGTTATTCTCCTTAAAAACAAATCTTTTAACACTATACCTCATTAAAGCGTCTTATGCAACCATTATAGCTTTGTTTCGAAGTACTTTATTGTCTTTTTAAGCCCTTCTTCAAGAACTATCTTAGGTTCCCATCCGAGTTCTTTTTTTGCAAGTGAAATATCCGGCTTTCTCTTGACCGGATCATCCTGCGGAAGCGGCATAAATACAAGCTTTGAACTGCTACCCGTAAGCTCAATTACTTTATTTGCCAGCTCAAGCATAGTAAACTCTCCCGGATTTCCAAGATTTACAGGGCCGCTAAAGCCGTCGCGTGAATCCATCATCCTCATCATGCCTTCCACAAGGTCATCAACATAGCAAAAGCTCCTGGTCTGACTGCCGTCTCCGTAAATTGTAATATCTTCTCCTCTTAATGCCTGCATTATAAAGTTTGATACAACCCTTCCGTCCTCGGGATTCATATTAGGGCCGTAAGTATTAAATATACGAATAACCTTTATATCAACATTATTCTGTCTGTGATAGTCGAAGAATAATGTTTCTGCAGCTCTTTTTCCCTCATCATAGCAGGACCTTATTCCTATAGTATTTACATTTCCCCAGTACTCTTCCTTTTGCGGATGCATGAGCGGATTACCGTACACCTCACTTGTAGACGCCTGCAAGATTCTGGCATTTAAACGCTTTGCAAGTCCGAGCATATTTATAGCTCCAAATACCGAAGTCTTCATTGTCTTTATCGGGTCATACTGATAGTGAGGAGGTGATGCGGGGCAGGCAAGGTTAAATATTCTGTCCACCTCAACTCTCAGCTCTTCTGTCACATCGTGTTTTATAAACTCAAAGCTCTTATAATCCCTTAAAGCTTCAATGTTTTCCATCGAGCCGGTAAAAAGATTATCTGCGCATATTACTTCATTTCCTTCTTCAACAAGCCTTTTGCAAAGATGAGATCCTATAAATCCGGCTCCGCCGGTAACTAGTATTCTGGCCACAATTCTCCTCCTGTGTCTTTCCTTTTGGGGAAAAACCATAATTAGATTTCTTTTTCTCTATAACATTTTAAGCACAAACTATTTGAGTGTCAAATAAGTATTTACCTTGCTTTCTTGTCCAAATTGCATTGGCATTATATAAAAAACGGAGCAACCTTATTTGGGGATTTGTAGTATAATAACTATAGTATAGTTAAGGAGGATATTTAAATGGGTTTCAATAAAGAAAAATCACCTGTCAAACTTCCGTCTTTTGACCTTACCGACAAGGTTTGTATAATCACGGGAGGCACAAAAGGACTCGGATACGGCATCGTAATGGCCTTTGCAGCAGCAGGCGCAAAGGTTGTAATAACATCAAGACACCAGGACGACTGTGACAAGGTTGCAAATGAAGTCATCTCTTACGGAGGAGAAGCTTTGGGAGTTGCGACCGATGTTCAGGATAAAGAGCAGATAGAAGCTCTTATCGATAAAACAGTCGAAAAGTTCGGCAGACTCGATATTATGGTCAACAATGCCGGAGTCGCAATAACAAAAAAAATCATAGATGTTGACGAAAAAGACTATGACACCGTTATGAATTCCAACTTAAAAAGTGTCTACTTCGGCTCCCAGGCCGCAGCCCGTCAGATCATTAAACAAAATGAAGCAGGTCAGGGCTTTGGCGGAAAGATTATCAACATGTGTTCAATAGGAGGTATCAAGGGTAATAACGGCGTTGCAACTTACGGTTCATCTAAAGCCGGCGCAATCAACCTTACCAAATCGCTTGCCTGGGAACTTGCCAGATACGGCATTACGGCAAACGCAATTTGCCCGGGATACGTAATCACAGAAATAAACCGCTCACAGCTTGAAGGTACGGAATTCGGTGACAAGCAGCTTAAAAACATTCCTCTCCGCCGCTTCGGTACGGTGGACGAAGTTGCGGCTCTTGCACTCTTTATCGCATCCGACAGCTGCAATATGCTCGACGGCGAAGCAATAATCTGCGACATGGGTGCAACACTCGGCGGAAATGTATAACACTTTAATATAGAAATAACCCGGTACATGCTTTTGTACCGGGCTATTTTTATATTAGCTTTCATATATAGGTTCAAAATCATCCGGTCCGTGTCCGCATAAAGGACATTCAAAATCTGCCGGTAAAGTTTCTCCCTCATATACATATCCGCAAATCTTACATTTCCAGCCTACAATCTTTTTATCTTCTTTTTTAACTTCAGGCTTCGGCTTGATATTGCTCTGATAGAACGCATAAGTAAGAGGCTCATTCTCACTAAGCACCTTAGCGTCAAGCACCTCTCCTATAAAGAGAGTATGACTTCCCAAATCCTGGCTGCTTACAACCTTTGCGCTTATCATTGCACAGCTCCCCCAATTCATATAAGGAACACCGTTTTCATCTTCCGGAAGCGGCAGACCGTCGAGTTTATCAACATCTCTTCCCGACTGCATTCCGAAATGTTTAATAGTTTCGAATGTTATGCTCTGATCGAGAAGACTCATTGTAAATACTCCGCTCTCCTTTATAAGATCACAGGTATAGTTCGTATTAATCACCGCAATTGCAATCCTTGTAGGCGAGTTTGCCACCTGAATACAGGTATTGGTAATGCATCCGTTTTTCTTTTCACCTGAGCGGGCGCCAAGCATAAAAACCCCATAGCTTAAGCTGTATAATGCCTTTTTATCCATAGAATACCTCCTTATTGTTTTGATTAATTATATCAAAAAAAAAGCAGAAGAACTACAAGATTCTTCTGCCTTTTTCTACTCTTTTACTTCTTTACGCGCTTTAATCTTTGTAAACTCGATTATCTCTCTTTTATCAATAGTCGAAATTCTGTTGAAATAATAAAGAAGTTCTTTCTCCGAATAATTTAAAAGATGAAATCTTTTCTTGTTCTGCTCATCATTTGCATAAGAAAGAAAATCGTCAAAATCATTTGCCGCTTCTTTCTTATCTCTCTGTTCCGGCATAAGTTCCTCATCAAGTCTTACAATAAGCGATAAAAGCTCATGCGCCGGAATCTGATACAATACAGACAACGCATAAAGTGTCTTTGCATTCGGAGTATTTCGTCCTGTCTCGTAATGTGAATAAGTCTGTCTTACCACCCCAAGGCTCGCAGCAACATAATCCTGAGTATAGTTATGTGCTTTTCTAAGCGCCTTTAACTTATCCGCTAATATATTACTCATATTTTCCACCTTCCGTTTTTATCAATACAACTACACGTATATTATATTGCAAATTTTTTTCAAAATGTTATAGCACATTACTTTTGCAACTAAAAATCGCAATATTTTGTTGCGATTGTCAAATTCTTTTACATTGCTCTTCTTATTTGTGCTACTAACAATAGCCTTATGTAACTTTTTTGTGGGATTTTTGTTAAAACGTGTTAAAATAGTCGGCCAGCCTTTTTGCCAGCTGTCCATGTCCCTCTTCTGCCAGATGCACTCCGTCAAAAGCAAGGCTGAGTGGTTCTGCTGCCGCATCAAAAAACAATATATTCTTTTTCTCGGCCAGCTTTTTATATGCTCTTGACAAACTTCCGTCTTCAGTATCGTATTTCCTCATACCGCAAACATTTGCAGTCTTTATAGGCGGCGGAGCAATAAGAAGAATCTTAAGATTCGGAAATTCTCTTTCTAATCTTATAAGAGCTTTTTCCATTTTGTTGGTAACTTCGTCTACTGATGGCGTAAACATATTGAGATAATCATTACTTCCGAGCATTATCCCGATGTAATCAATAGGAGAATATCTTTTCACAGCATTAAAAAGCACCTCGAAATCAAACTCTTCCGAAGGTATTTCTCTTCCGTTTAATCCTTCCGCAAATACTTCTCCGTCTTTAATCTTTGTCCCCACAAGGTAAGGCCAGGTTTTTTCCTCTTTGTATCTTCCCGGTATCGGCCCTCTCGGATCGTATCCATATGTATTTGAGTCCCCATAAAACAGTATTCTCATATACCCCTTTCTCCTTAATACCATATTTCCCATATCCGGTATTATACACTATTTGGGGGTAACAAAAAAGATGCTGTACAAAATAAAATTGCACAGCACCTTTCTTTTATTGTTAGGATGAAAATTTCATATTTTAGTAGAAGATTACACATAAGATGCAACAGAATATCGTGAATATTACCGGTATTATAACTGTTGTAACAAAAAGATCTTTATAACCTTCTTTATGAGTCAGACCAAATGCTGCCAAATTGTTAGCAACGGTCTGTGACTGAGGAAGTGAGTCAAATGTACAAGACGCTGTCATTATCATTCTTCTCATAGCTCCTCCGTTTAATCCCATATCCAGATAGCTTTGTCCGAAAAGAGGAAGCCATACAAGCATACCTGCCATACCGTCGGATGTAATTCCTACAATAACCATCATTGAAATCATAATGGAAATATAAGGATTAATCTGTAATCCGAGAATGCTTTCCTGTAATACGCTGACGCATGCATTGCTGGTCATTACCTTTCCAAATCCAAAAACGCAGCATGCAGTAAGCATCATAGGCCAAAGCTGTGTAAAGCCTCTGAGTAGATTAGGTACCCCCACTTCCATACATTTTTCCCTATTAAGGCAGAAAATCAAAATACATCCCACAAGTTCTGCGAGTACAAGCTGTCCGTTTGAATCAAGTCCAATTGTGTTTTGAAGTTTAAGCGCAGCAAATATAAATGTCAGTGCTACTACAACAATAATAGGTAAAATTGACGGTAAAAATTTTGGCAAATTATCTGCCGCTATATTAGTATCAACATCCGGGCCATCATATCCTATTCCTTTAGCCCTAACTGTTTTAACCTGAATATTTAAATAT
>JAILQM010000033.1 GCA_024698965.1 Eubacterium sp.
CCGATACCGTCCATCTCACCGCTGGTTGTCGAGTTGCAGTGTATGCTTACAAAAGCATCGGCATCAAAGGTATTGGCGAGATAAACCCTGTCATCAAGAGATGTATCCACATCATCAACTCTTGTAATATAGACTCCCAAATCTTCCTGCTCCGAAAGCATTTCAAATACCAAAAGGCCTATATCAAGCGTTATATCCGACTCAAGTATTCCCTGTCTTACCGTTCCCGGAGATGACTCTCCTCCGTGTCCCGGATCTATTACAACCACCTTATCATAGACATCATGCGCTTCGGCAAAATCCACGTAATAGCACCCTTCACCGCTTGTCAGGCAAAACTCGTAAAGGCTGTCAAGCTCTATATCAAACTCAAAGCCCTTATCGGTTTCTCCGCACCACATACCGTAGATATGATCGCTGTTTCCGGCTAACGGGTGATTTGTAAAATAATCCGCATCCTCGCCTTCAACTTCTATAATAAGCGTATTATTCAGGTAATCATTTTCAATTGTAATTAAATCAGCCTCAATATCATCCCCGTCAATCCTCAGAAAATGATTTTCCTCAGCCTCTTCTTCGCTAAGAGCGACCATGGCAATCTCTTCTTCGGCAAGTTGAGCGCGCAGCGATGCAAGGGTAATAACTCCGCTTGTATTAAGCATTATAAACCCAATAATCAACGCTGCGAGTAATGAAAATGATAATGCAGCTTTACCTTCCGCACTTCTCATCTACTGCTCCGTATTTTTATTTTTCTTAGGTGGTTTAGGACCCGGATACATGTAAAAATCCGTCCTGATCATTCCGTTATATATCTTTCTTTTTTTATCCGCCTTTTTGCCTATGTCATTTTCGGTATTATCATAAGAAGTAATAAGATAAAACGACCAGCTATCAAGCCTCTTTATCGCATCTCCTATTGCTCCGTATACCGGAGGCAGATCCTTTTTGTCTTCAAGTCTTTCTCCGTAAGGAGGATTTGTTATAACAAAACCGTATTTTTTCGGATGCGAAAGATCTTTGACATCCCTTCTCTGGAAATGTATCAGATGATCGACGCCTGCCCTTACAGCATTTTCTCTGGCCGCTCTAAGCACATCATCATCAATATCATACCCTTGAATATCGCAGGTAATGTCTCTGTTTTCCTCATCTTTTGCTTCCTGTCTGACTTCATCCCAGACTGACTTATCTATAATATTATCCCATGTCTCTGCCGTAAAATGCCTGTATGTACCCGGAGCGATATTTGCCGCGATAAGAGCAGCTTCTATGGCAAAGGTACCGCTTCCGCAAAAAGGATCGACAAAAATTCTGTCTCCCTTCCACGGAGTAAGCATAATAAGGGCAGAAGCCAGCGTCTCCGATATAGGTGCCTTTCCGTGCATTGTCCTGTAGCCCCTTTTATGAAGAGAATCTCCGGAAGTATCAAGAGTTACCGTGACCTCGTCCTTCATAAGAAAGACTCTCAAAGGATAAGATGCTCCGTCTTCGGAAAACCATTCTACATTATACTCGCTTTTCAAACCTTCAACCATAGCTTTTTTGACAATTCGCTGAATATCTGACGGACTAAAAAGCTTGCTTTTAACAGACGCCGCCTTTGTAACCCAGAACTTTCCGTTTTCCGGAATATAGTTTTCCCAGTCAAGCGCTTTAATGCCTTCGAAAAGCTCATCATAGGTTTCGGCATGAAATTTACCCACAACAATAAGCACCCTTTCGGCGCTTCTTAAATATATGTTTGCTCTCGCAACGGCTTCTTCGTCTCCTTCGAAACTAACCTTACCATCTTCTACCTGAGTTATGTCATATCCAAGGTCATATATCTCTCTTTTTAAAACCGCCTCAAGCCCGAAATGGCAGGGGCAAATAAGTTCAAAATGTCTCATTAATATCTCCAATCCGTTATTCCACTTAAGTTTACCTTATTTATAAGAAAAATAAAAGTTGCATTATAAAAAAAAATGTATTATTATGTAGTCAGTGAAAATAGATAAACCCCTTATTATCTTTTCACTTTATACCCCTTATTAATTAATTATACTCCCCTCATTTTTTAGACCATGGCCATAAGGCCGTGGTCTTTGCTTTTCCCCCAAAAACGCGTGTTTTCAAAGATAATTTTTTTCATCTTCGCCTCGTTTAACTTGACTCAAAATAAAAATAGGGTACAATGTATATATATAAATTCTAGGAGGGTATATTCTAATGGAAACGATTAAAACATTAAGCACTCGCTGCTCAACCAGAAGTTTCAAATCTGAGCAGATTTCGGATGCCGAACTTTCGGCAGTTCTTGACGGAGCGTATCTTGCTCCTGTAGCTATGGGTAAATACGAAGATACCAAGCTTCTTGTTATACAGAACCAGGATGTATTAAATAAAGTAAATGAACTTTTTGCAGCAGCTGTACATGACGAAAGTATGAGACCGACCTACGGCGCTCCAACTGTAATCTATGTTCTCGGCAAAGAAGACGCAGAAGACATTTTAATAGGAATGAATGCCGGAGCGGTTACCGAAAACATGCTCATCGCAGCTACAAATGCAGGACTCGGAAGCTGCTACCTTATGGGAGTAAGCCAGGTCCTTTACAAAAACGAAGAGGTCAAAAAACTCCTTCAGATTCCGGAGGGATACAGAACTCTTTCCGCTGTTGCATTAGGTTATCCTACTGAAGCTTTAAGCGAAAGAAGCGTAGACAAAAATAAAATGGATACACTCTATATCAAATAATACGAAGGGGTTAATTATGAGAGCAACAAACAACGAATCGGCAGAGAATTACCTGGAGGCAATCCTTATGCTCAGCGAGCGGCTTCCTGCAGTAAGATCGATTGATGTCGCCAACGAAATGAATTTCAAAAAATCCAGCGTCAGCGTAGCAATGAAAAACCTGCGCGAAAAAGGTCATATCACAGTGACCGATGCAGGCTATATACTTCTTACCGAAGAAGGTCGTAAAATTGCCGAAACTATTTACGAACGCCATAAATTCGTTTCAAAATGGCTCATTGACCTTGGTGTAGATCCTGAAATAGCTACAGAAGATGCCTGCAGAGTTGAGCATGACTTAAGTCCGGAAAGCTTTGAAGCCATCAAAAACTATGTCTTATCCCACAACGATTAAACCGGTTTAATTCTTTTAAGAAGCTTTGCCGCAGATTCGGCGATAAGATAAAGACCGTTTGCAAAATACGGCCAGGCTATAACGGCTACATATACAACTACAAATACTAACATGTCCTTCATTTGGATACCTACTTTCTAAATCCTTGTTTTCGTTTACATGATTATATTACAGGATTAGAAGTCCCAAAGTTTGGACTCGTTAAAAAGCTTTAAAAAAAAGGCTGCAGTAATTTTACTGCAGCCCTTTATTTACTTCAATCCACTCATCCAAGGTAAGTGGCACATAATCGCTGTATCCGCAAAAGCAGTTTATCATATTGCAGGGTACATTTATTTCCTTTCCTTCCGGAAAAACCGTTCTTTTGGTCTGCGAGCAGAGCTTTGCGCATTCTCTCACCATTTTGGCATCTGCCGTATCATGAACATGACCGTATAGCATATAGGTATAAGCCTCGCCCTTTTTGTTTCTTCTGTACTGTCCGTCATAACATAAAATCGGATAGTGGCAAAGGACAACTCTTCTTCCGTTGTCATGCATTTTCGCATAGGGCTTTATCCAGACAAATCTCTCCTCATCAAACGCTGCGCTGTGCACATAGTGATCGTGGTTGCCCGTAATAAGATAAAGCTTTCCCTTAAGCCTTTTTAAAACTTCATTTGTCTGTTCTGCATTTCCAACCGAAAAATCTCCGAGAATAACAACTTCGTCTCTTTTTTTCACGCGGCTGTTCCACTTTTCTATCATGTATTCGTTCATCTCTTCTACACTCTCAAAGCCCCTTTTATCCATCTTGGTATTAAGAGCATCGTGAAAAAAATGAAGATCGGAAATGTAAAATCTCATATCTCACCTCTGCTTCTTACGAAAAAGCATCCAAAAGACTTGTATTTAAAGAAGCCGAACTGTAAGTGCCGCTCTTTCCGTAAAGTGTTGCAAGCGCATTCGAACCGCTTGTCTTTAATGTTGCCACAGAAAGCACGCTCTTTGTAAGTTTTGTCATCTTTGTCATAAACTTAGATGACGAACCGAAAAGCTCCTCTATATCTTCTGTATCCGCTGCAGCCAAAGTATCTTCGTCTACAGTAAGTTCTCCGTCATCCGAGAATGTAATTCCGATGGCCGAAAGTGCCTCCTCATTATCCGAAAGATAACTCTGAAACTGCTTTAAAATAGCCTTCTCTTCTACTCCGCTTATGCTGCTCATAGATGAAAGCATTGTATTATAGCTTGTTGCAAAACTGCTTATCGCAGAAGCGATATCGCTTGCACTTCCGCCTGATATCGCGCTTTTAACCGCCGCAAGAGCTGTTACCGCATCTTCAGATGCCGCAGACATTGTCTTATAAAGAGTCGACTCAGAAGATGAAGACGATGAACCCGACTGCGCATTGGCCATGAGTTCTTTTATCCTCTCATTATAAGCCTCTTTTAAAGCTTCTTCCGTTACTTCAACGCTGTCTTCATCCGTTATCGAAGAAATTGCCGAATTGACTATACTGCTGTAGCTTGTTCCCGTTGCTGAAATTGTTGACATATTCTCCTCCATTATATTTAAAATATACGCGTAGTTACCCACTACTATTTTCGGCTGATTATGATACAATCATAATAGATATTTCAAAAAAAGGAACAATTATGGCTAAAAAAATTCTTATTTTCAAAGTTAAAAAATTCTGCTACGACTCACCGTTTTATTTTGCCGACCAAATGGCTTATTATTTTGCCAAAATGGGGTGGGAAGTTGATGTATTTGACTCTGACAGGCAAAAAATGCAGAGCCTTGACGACTACAGCGGCCGCTCTTATGATGCGATAGTTGATTTTAACTCTATACTCCCCGGGCTTGATACGACGGAAAACGAGTTTTATCTGGACACAATTGACGGTCCTTTTTACAACTATATTTTAGACCATCCTCTCTATCACCACGATATGATAAAAGTAAACCTTAAAAACCACAACATTATCTGCGTGGACGAAAACCATAAAAAATATATCGAAAGATGGTATCCCAACATCAAAAAATGTATAACAATGCCTGTCGCAGGCTCGGCTCCGTCATCTCCGATTTTATGGGAGGAAAAAACGACCGATCTTCTTTTTACCGGCACCTACACCGACCCTTCGTATATTTTGGATATGGTACATGACCTTGGCAAGGAGCTTGAAGATGATATTACAGAGCTTATAAAAAGGCAAAAAGAGGACTTAGACAAACCCCTCGAAGATATTTTTGAGGAGTTTGCAAAAGAGATATCTAGCCCGGCAAGCATCATACGTTTTCCTCTGAGAATGCATGCCTACTTTCCGGTTGACACATACATCACAGCCCTAGTAAGAGAGCTGGCCGTAAAAGAGCTGGCCCAAAGCGGTCAAAAAATTACCCTCGCAGGTCACGGCTGGGAAAAAGCGGCTTTCCTTAAAGGTTTAGACAACGTTACCATACTCCCGCCCGTCAAATTCAGCGAGCAGTTTGATCTTATGAAGGATTCGAAGATTGTCCTTAACGTAATGCCGCATTTTAAGGCCGGCTGCCATGACAGGATTTTCTCGACAATGCTTTCAAACAGCGTATCTTTATCGGATGAGAGCAAATATTTCGACGATAACTTTACCCGAGGCAAAGATATCGCCACCTATTCAATCAAAAATTTAAGGGAACTCCCTAATAAGGTAAGTTCCCTTCTTTCCGATGGCAAAAACTTAAAGGCCATGGCCGAAAACGGCCGAAAGCTCTGCGAGAGCGCCCATACCTGGGAGCATCACTGCCGCCTTTTAAGTGAATATTTTTAGTTTTTATACATTTTACGATATTCCATAGGGCTCGCTCCGTATCTTGCCTTAAATGCGTCAACAAAACGCCTTACGTTGTTATATCCGACCTTTTCGGCCACCTCATATGTCTTAAGGTCGGTATTTAATACCATCTTAACAGCCTCTTCCATTCTTATGCCGATAAGATAAGACTTATAGTTTTCTCCGGTTGTCGTTTTAAAGAATGTACTAAAATAACTCGGGCTTACGCACGCCATCTCCGCAAGCTTTTTAAGAGAGATGTCGTTCATGTAGTTTTCCTTCATGTAATCCTTTATCTGAATGATTATGGAAACATCCTTTGCCTGCATGTTCTGGTAAATCTTAGACATTAGATTACCGTAGTATTTTGCGACAAACTCAGCCATTTCGCTGTAGGTCTTTTTCTCATTTATCTCTTTCAAAAGAGTCTCCTGATGCTCTGTAAAGCTACCCTCAATCATTTCGTAGTTTTTAAGCTTCTCAAAAAGCTGTCCGGCAAAGGCCAAACAAAGCGAAATAGCCGCTTCACGGTTTCCGTAATGCATTATCCTTATCTGCATAAGAGTTCTTTTAATATCATTTACAATATCGTCGTTTTTGGTAGATATGCTTGTAAGAACCCTCTCTACGAGACGGTTATACTCATCTATTCCTCCGCCTTCTCCCGACTCCGGCAAATCTATGTTTAAGATATCGATAATCTCCCTGCCTTCAAAATAGTAGAGATCACAAGCAAAACGCGCGCTGTTGTAGGACATTCTCACCTCATCGATATCCTTTGTCCTGTCTCCTATACCGACACAGATAGTAACATTATACTCTTCCTCAACTCTTTTCTTCATCGGCACAATAATTTCCTCTATGAAATTATCGGCCTTATCATCGTCTATTACAGCGACCATGTTGCAGGAAGAGTCATCCTTTTTAACTACAAAACCGTTGTTTTCCTCAACAACAATCTCGACAATCCTGTTATAGATAACAAACTGCAAAAGCTTTCTTTTTTCGTAGGTTTCCTTTTCCTGCCCGTTATCGTAGCCCAGAATACTTGCACAGACCGCCACGTAAAACTTGCCCTCGGCATCCATATCCTTTTTTACAAAATTGTCGTAAATAAAGTCTGTAGTATACTCATATCCTTCATCAATATTGCTAAAGAGCTCTCTAAGCTTTACGGCGTTTTTGTTTTCTTTGAAAATATCAACCGTCTTTTGATTGCTAATACTTTCTCCGGCCTTTAAAAGCACGTTTTCAAGGTCTTTTTTCCTCACCGGTTTTAAAAGATAATCCACGGCTCCCTTTGAAAGCGCCGCCTTTACATAGTCAAACTCCTGATAGGCGCTTACAAAGATAAACTTAATTTTATCAAGGCCTTCTTCCGAAGTCTTTTCCAAAAGCTCGATACCTGTAAGTCCCGGCATTTTTACATCCGTTATAACAATGTCGGGCACGTGCTTGTGAATCTCATCTAAAGCTTTCCTCCCGTCAGTTGCCTTAGCCACGATTTCTATGCCGAAATCTTCCCACTTTATCATTTTCTCCAAACCGTTTAAGATTACTTCTTCATCATCTGCCAATATTGCTTTTAGCATTTTCCAAGTCCCCTTCTTTTATAATCGGAAGCCTGAGTGTTACTATGGTTCCTATTCCCTTGTAACTTTCTATGCTTACCCCATAGTCGCTTCCGTATGTCATATCTATAATATCCGATATATTCTTAAGTCCGATTCCCACTCTGTATTTTGCTTCGTTTTCATAGTAGGTTTCTTCGTGTGAGAGAATCTTTTTAAGATAACCAAGGTTATCCTCATCCATTCCGACTCCGTCATCCATAATGCTGATTTCAAGCTTTTCGTTGTATTTTGTCACATCCACGTTTACCGTACCAACGCCCTGCTTTTCTTTAAGTCCGTGCTTAACCGCATTTTCAACAATCGGCTGAATCGCAAATTTTAGGATGTAAAGTCCAAGCTCTTCGTCACTTACATTAATCTTAAGGTTTAACCTCTTTTTATATCTTACCTGAATTATATTAAAATAAGCCTTTATATTATCAAGTTCTTTATTTATTGTAACAAGTTCTTTATTATCTGTCACATATCTCATCTGATCGGATAACGATTCCAAAAGCTCGGCCGTCTGAGGATCATCGTTTTCAAGCGCCGTCATCCTTATTACATCAAGAGTATTATACAAAAAATGCGGCTGAATTTGCATCTTGAGCGCGTTGATTTCGGAAATATTGTGCTTAAGCTTTGCCTCATACACCTGATTTATATAATATTTAAGATCGTGAAGCATCTTGTTAAATCCGTCGCCAAGGTACTGGAACTCATCATTTGTCTTAATGTCAACCTCGACATCGAAATTACCCACCTGTACTTCCTGCATCGCATCCTTAAGCACTCTCGCCGGTCCGCTGAGTCTTCCCGAATACACTGTATAAATTGCCACGAGCACAAAAAGGAAAAGAAGAAGAATAAATATCATAAACGAAACATTTTCCATATATCCGCTTCTTATATCTTCAATAGATGTCTCGATAACAACATAATACCCGGTATCTCCGAGCGCTCTGTATATAAGCCTCATATTTCCGATACTCGCGCTTGCGCATTCGCTCGTAAAATACGATTCATAAACCGAAAACTTATCTTCCGAAATCTCATAAACGCTTTTATCCGTGCTGTAGAGATAATTTCCCTTTTGAGGGTTGTATATGTATATATTTCCGTTTTCTCCGACATCTAAACTTGCCGTATACTCATCAAAAACATTTTCGTTTATATCCACATAAATCGTGCCGAGAACCTTACTTTGAGCATTCGCAGTAGTAGATACGTCAAAATAATTTCTTACAATGGAAAATACGTTATCATCCGAGTTTTTTACATACTGGCTTTCCGGTCTGCACGGTCCAAACATCATCTTCTGATAGGTGCTTTCATCCGAATAAAGTTTATTGTCAAGATAGGCCGGCTCAAGTATTACCGATTTTTCGGCATTATGAAAAATAAAGTATCCCGAATTATCCTCCGTCACAAAACGCACCGACGATATATAGGAGTTCATCGAAAGCATCTGCTGGAGCATCGAATTTACATATATGGTTTTTTGCTGATTGCTTAAGGTTTCCGACTCTAATATCTCATACAAAAACTGCCTGTCCGTCGTGGTGTACTCATAGACATATCTCATAGTATCATCCACCGAGTTAATTACTCCCAAAGCATTCTCCTCAAGATAGTAACTCATCTGAAGCATATTGCTTATTGTCATAGACTCGGCATTGCTTGAATAATGCACCAAAAATGCCATACATATGGCAATCATCGGAAGAACCGCAAAGGCGATAAATGTTTTTGTAAGCTTTGAGAAGGTCGACTCATAATTGTTAAAACTATTCATTTTCTTCCTCCTCCAACACTTCTTCCCACCTCTCCTGAAGGCTTGTGCAAAGCTCGTCTGTGTCTAGCTCTCCTTCAAGCAAAGGATAAATCAGTTCAAACATATAGCTTCTGAACTGCTGCGGCACAAAAGAATTGGTAAGCGAGATTGTAAATATTTTATCCACCTCGGTACTTTTATCAACCACTTCTTTTTGCATATCAGTGTATTCGATATCACAGTCTCTCTTTAAAGCAGAGAGTCCCGTTATATTGGCGCAGGTTTTTTCATATACTCCTTCAGAATAAAAATACCTCAAAAAACGCTCGGCAGCTTCGAGTTTGTCCTCATCTTCGCTGCACTCTTTCGTAATTGTCCAATAGCTGTATACTTCTTTATCGGTAATTGTCTGTCCGTTCGAATCCGGCAGATAGAACCATCCGAGATTTGTTTCATCGTCAAGGTTTTCAACCTCGTTTACCATCCAGCTGCAGGTGTATGACATAGCGGCACTGCCGTTTACCATAAGCTCCGGCAGCATTATATCTGTGGTATTGTTCCAAAGAGTATCTATATACCCTTTTTCAAAAAGCTCCTTCATATCCGAAAACATGTCTTTAACATCATCATCTTCCCATGAAGCTTTGTTTGAGAGCATCTCTGCCATCCAATACTGATTGTATTTTAATACGTTGTTGTCAAAATAATGATTAAGAAGAACGGAAAGGTTCCATGAATTGGCTCCGGCAAGCACTATAGGCGTTACTCCCTCATTTTTAAGAGTCTCGCAGATTTCGATAAACTCATCGTAGTTTTTAGGCTCCGAAAGGCCGTATCTTTCAAATATATCTTTATTGTAGATTATACCCGAGGTATAACACGCTGTACCTACCGCATATTTTTTTCCGTCATAGGCACTGACATATTTCACCGCATAAGTAATGTCATCCGGCAACTCATATAAAAGATTTTCTTTTTCGAAAAAGGAAGGATTTACCATCTCGGCTATATCACCGAGCTCACCCCTGGCATAAAGAACATTTAAAGTATCCTCATAAAATCCCGTCTCCGAAATAATATCGTATTCAATATCTATGTCCTCATTTTCTTCCTCAAAATCGGCAATAAGATCTGCAATCGTCATGCTCCAGGAGCTTTGTGTGGACATAAATGTCACGGTAATATGTGTTTTTGAATCAGCATCGGCCGTCTCTTTAATAAGCTTTTGTTTTTCGGCATAATCATTGTAGAGATGATAAAACCACACTCCGAAAAACGCCGCAACAGTCACAGCCACAATAGCTATAATAACCGATAGCTTTTTACTTCCTAATCCCATCCTAAACTTTTACCTTCTCAATAGTAATATTCCCCAGGCTTATTTTTTTCCAAAGCTTTTCGTTTATCACAACTTCATGAGATTCGTAAAGCTCTGTATAATATTGTCCGCCTATATCAACACTCACATTCGGCGTATCGTTATAATCCGAAAAATCCTCACTCTCCAAAAGCATATTGGCATATTTACGTGCCAAATACACCCTCTCGATGACAGGAGTAAGACTCTCCTCATCAAACTGTGTCGCATTCTTTTGCTTATAAGAAAGGCCTTCAACACATTCCGTAACGTAAGTTTCAACCTCTTTAAGCTCATCTTCGTCAAGACTTACTCCGGCCTCATCTGCCTCATGCGAATAAATGCAGTCCCTCACGCAGGTATTCATCGCAGCTTCTTTGGCCTGAGTTCTTATAAATGTCTGATTGGTATATATATTCCAAAATGCCATTGTATCGGTTTCATCATAAACCTCAGCAACGGCATTTATCTTCGCTTCGCATATCATAATATAGTACGAAAGCTCCTGCAGACATATTTCCTCATCATCTACCGTAACAATAATATCATCAAGATGATCGCAAAGGTCTGCTTTTGTTTCGGCAGATCTTATTGTCACAGCCACAGATGCCATTAAAAACGCTGCTATCCAAATAATAACCTTCCTTTGCAGAGGCTTAGACCATATTTTTTTAAATTCGTCCTTAAGACTTGTCCCCTGCATGACGATTCCTCTTTATCTCATACATACTCACATCACCTTCGTGTACAAAGGCATCTATATCCACTTCTTTTCCGTCAGTCTGTACCATTCCTATACTTGCAGAGATACAGAAATTCTGGCCCTGTATAAGATCAGAGATTGCCTTATCAAGTATTATACATCTTTCGTTTACCGAATTGCCGCTGTACTCTCCCACAAGTATTACGGCAAACTCATCGCCTCCGAGTCTTACGCAAAGTCCGTCATCAAAAATATCTTTTATAAGGCCGGCCGATTTTTTAAGGATTTCATCTCCTTCCGAATGACCGAGCCTGTCATTAACCATTTTAAAATTATCCAAATCAATATAAAGCAAAGTCATCGGGTTTCCCTTATGACTTATCATATATTCATAAAAATATCTTCTGTTAAAGAGCTCTGTGAGCGTATCTATATTTGCCGCATTTATAAGGCTCTGCTCATAGTAATGCCTAAGAGTCGTATCCGAGAATACGCAATAATACCCGGTAAGATTTCCTATATAATCATAGATTTCCTGCTCTATTATAGTAAAATACGCTTCTTTTCCCTTGCCTATTCTCTTACATTCAAAACTTATAGAATGTCTTTTTGAGTCGACATTAGGTTCATCTATAACCTTAAGATTCTTTTCTCTCCAAATTCTATAATCAAAATCCGAAATTTCCTCAGCGCTTAAATCGACCATGTCCTTAAAGTTCGCATTCATTCTGATTGTCTTAAAATCCGCATCGCATAAAAGCACCGGAAGCGGTATGTTTTCAAGCAAAATGCTGAACTCAAGTCCCATGTTGTTAAGGTCTGTAATATCATGTCCGATACCGCAGGTACCGATGGTATTTCCGAACATATCCTTTATGGGTGACTTATATGTCATAAGCTGCTTCATATTGTCACCTATCTGAACAAGTTCCTCAAAAACCAGTGTCTTTCCGGCTTTAATAACCTCATCTTCGGACTTTACGCAGACCAGCTCAGAATAATCGGTATCTTCCGATACGTCCCAAATATATTCATGGGTTTTTCCCCGGCAGTCTTCTTTTGTTTTTCCGACAACCTCGCAAAAATGCTTGTTAACGTTAAGGTGTATTCCATTAAGGTCCTTAATCCATATCATGTCCGGACATGAATCCACAAGCATTGCAGCCGTATTAGTATGCATAATGCCGTCATATTCATCCTTTAAAGCTTTAATGAGTTTTAAAAAATTATGCTTAATATATTCTTCATTTCTAAAGAGCCAAAGCTGATCTATTTTATCTAAATACGGAGTATCCTCAGTCACTTTTCCGCAATATACTATCATAGAAAAGTCCGGGTACTCTCCGGCTTTACCGATAAGCTTAATATCATCTGTAATAATAACGACGTATCTGTCCTGCGGCATAACAAAGCTTTCCGCATCTCCTGCCTCTTTCCAGGTACACTCAACCTCATTAGGAAGCGGCAAATCTTTAAGCATGCCGATTATATCAGTATTATTCAATTTATATAAAACATCCATGCTTAATACAAACATCCGATTACCTCTCTTACTAAAACTGTACCTGCCTATTATAGCATATATACCTGAAAAAAACACAAAAATAAACCGATGCAAAGCTCTTATAAAAGCTTTTGCACCGGCTTATAAAAATATTTTTATTTAATTTCGTATAACCATCCTTCAGGAGCTTCGATTCTGCCCATCTGAATTCCTGTAAGTGTTTCGTAAAGTTTCTTAGTAATAGGTCCCATCTCATCCATTCCGCTTGGGAAGCAGATTTCTTTGCCGTGATCGTAAATCTTTCCGACAGGAGAAATTACTGCTGCTGTTCCGCAAAGTCCGCACTCGGCAAAGTCTTTAACCTCGTCAAACGCAACCTTTCTTTCCTCAACTTCAAGTCCGAGATACTCTTTTGCAACATATACAAGAGATCTTCTTGTGATAGACGGAAGAATACTGTCAGACTTAGGAGTTACAACCTTTCCGTCCTTTGTAACAAAGAGGAAGTTTGCTCCGCCCGTCTCTTCTACATATGTACGGCTTCCGGCATCGAGATACATATTCTCGTCAAAACCTTCTTCATGAGCTGTAACAATTGCATGAAGGCTCATTGCATAGTTAAGGCCGGCTTTGATATGACCTGTTCCGTTCGGAGCCGCTCTGTCATAATCGGAAACCTTGATTGTAATAGGCTTAGCGCCGCCCTTAAAGTATGGTCCTACAGGTGTTGTAAACACTCTGAACTGATACTCTTCGGCAGGCTTTACACCGATAACCGGTGAACTTCCGAAAATGTAAGGTCTTACATATAAAGTTGCTCCTGTTCCGTACGGAGGAACAAATCCTTCGTTTGCCTTAACTGTCTTTGCGACAGCCTCGATAAATTTATCTTCAGGAAATGCCGGAATCTCGAGACGCTTAGCCGAATCCACAAGACGGGATGCGTTAAGGTCAGGTCTGAACATTACAGTTCTGCCGTCTTCTGTTGTATATGCTTTAAGACCTTCGAATACAGTCTGTGCATACTGAAGCACGCCCGCACACTCACTCATTGTAATTGTGTCATCGGTTGTAAGCTCACCCTCATCCCAGGCACCGTTTTTATAATTTGATACATATCTGTAATCTGTCTTCTGATATGCAAATCCAAGATTACTCCAGTCAATGTTTTTCTTTTCCATTTGGAAAACCTTCTTTCTGTTTTTATATTTTAAAAATCATACATTTTACGGATGTATAAATTTTAGTACATTTTTTATCATTATTCAAGATAACCGAGTATATAGAGTTTCTATGAATTTTATAACCTTAGGTTATGGCATTTTCTTTTATTATAATGCCTTCCGCTCCAAACTCTCTTCATCTTATCTGCAGGATGTAGAAACGCTTTCTATTGCCACAGATCCGCCTCTTACAACCTCTATATGCTTAAAGGTAGCTCTAAGAAGCGATATAAGCTCGTTATTTCTGTGGTCCGTAAGCATACAGGCTATAATGCAGCTGTCAACTCCTATATCTATTACCTGTCCCGAAAATACCTGGGCAATTCTAAATACTTCTTCTTTGCCGGCAGAATCAAGTTTTTTAACCTTTACGTATAAGATTTCCTTCATATGTACAGGCATATCGGTAAGGTCAATAACCTTTATTACTTCAACCATACGATTGAACTGTTTTTTAATCTGCTCAAATGTAATGTCGTCACTTTCGACTCCTATTGTCATTCTCGATACAGTCTCATCCTCTGTGGTACCCACTGTAAGAGATGTCATATTATAACCTTTTCCGGCAAGGAGTCCCGATACCTTGGCAAGTACACCTACCCGGTTTTCAACATAGAGCGCTATCCATCTTTTTTCCATTTTGTCTCCTTTATACCAAATCCGCCAACTATAAAATCATATTGTCAAGTGCGCTTCCGCCCTTAACCATAGGAAGTACAACCTCTTCAGGTTCAATAATAAATTCTATTACCGTAGTTGTATCCTTATTGGCCTTTGCTTTTTCAAGTGCGGATTTTACATCTTCTCTTTCGGTAACTCTTATTCCGAGAGCACCGTAGCTTTCAGCCCACTTAATAAAGTCAGGGACATATTCATGCT
The DNA here is from genome assembly GCA_024698965.1 of Eubacterium sp. Classification (GTDB taxonomy): domain Bacteria; phylum Bacillota; class Clostridia; order Lachnospirales; family Lachnospiraceae; genus RUG14243. The sequence goes on from JAILQM010000033.1 coordinate 14,986, forward strand.
TTTCAGCATCAAGCTTTGCATTCGGATCGATGTCTTCACCGTGCAGCTTAAGAGATGTATGCACATAACGCTTTCCGTAGAACATCTGCTGCATCTGGCGCACCATTCCGAGATATGCATTATTTAAAAGAATGACTGTAACAGGCGCCCCTTCCACAATAGAAGTCGCCATCTCCTGCATATTCATCTGGAAGCCGCCGTCACCGGTTACGCATACAACATCCTTTTTAGGCGCTCCTATCTTTGCGCCCACAGCAGCCGGGAATCCGAATCCCATAGTTCCGAGTCCTCCGGAAGTAATCATCATCTTTCCCTTTTTAAGGTCTATAAACTGTGTAGCCCACATCTGGTTCTGTCCTACATCGGCTGTAAAGATTGTCTCTCCGTCGAAGACTTCGTTTATTGTCTTCATAATAACCTGAGGAGTAAGTCCCACATCGTTTGGCATACTCATAGGATATTTTTCATCCCATTTTTTGATTTCTTCCATCCACTTTGCTGTATCTACCTTTGTTGCCCACTCGTTGATCTTTGAAAGCGCAAGCTTTGCATCGGCAACTATAGGTACGTTTACAACAACGTTTCTCGAAATCGAAGCTGTATCTATATCAATATGAATAATCTGGGCATTCGGAGCAAAGCTGCTGAGTGACCCTGTTATTCTATCGTTAAATCTCGTTCCTATTGAAAAGAGCACATCACACTCGTTAACTGCTTTGTTGCAGGCGAATTTGCCGTGCATTCCGGCGTTTCCGAGATAAAGCGGATGGTCGGAAGGCATTGCTCCCTTACCCATAATAGTAGTCATTACAGGCACCTTTGTCTTTTCCGCAAACTTGATAAGCTCTGCATTTGCTCTGGCAATATTTACACCGCCGCCCGCAAGGATAAGAGGTTTTTTGGCGTTCTTAAGCATCTTCCAGGCTTTTTTAAGCTGGCCGATATGAACGCCTTCGCTCGGCTTATAGCCTCTCATCGAAACGCTTTCCGGATACTCGCTGTCTCCGGTTTCGTTTTGAATATCTTTAGGAAAATCTATTACAACAGGTCCCGGTTTTCCTGTCTGGGACACAAAAAACGCCTCTTTTATAATGCGTCCCAAAGATGGTCTGTCCGGCACCATTATTCCGTATTTTGTAATATTACGGGTAATACCCATCATATCAATTTCCTGGAAAGCATCATTTCCGACAAGTCCTCTTGCGACCTGTCCTGTAAATACCACAAGCGGTATACTGTCATAAAATGCATCCGCAAGTCCGGTGATTGTATTCGTTGCTCCCGGTCCGCTTGTCACAAGACACACTGCAGCTTTACCCGTAGCTCTTGCATATCCTTCCGCTTCGTGTATAAGCGCCTGCTCATGTCTCGGAAGAATAAGTCTGATATCCGTCTTGTTAAGCTCATCCAAAAGATCCGTAATTACGCCGCCCGGATACGCAAAAACCGTATCAACGCCTTCAGCTTTAAGTGCTTTTACAAATAATTTCTTTCCGGTTATATCCATTATTTTCCCTGCTTTCTTCTATATGTTGTAAATTTATATTCAAGGTCAAAACACGTCTCTTCTTCGCTCTCTTCGATAAGTTCCCACTCATCATCCTCGTCAAGATTCGGAATATACGTATCCGCCTCATACTCATAATTGATTTTAGTAATATATGCAGTATCGCAGTACGGGAGAAGCATTCTGTATATGCTCTCTCCTCCTATTACATAAACCTCGTCCGTATCGTACTTTTCAATTTCTTTTAAAAGCTCTTCCTTATCCGTAACCACTATCGCATCTCCGGCTTTAAATGAGCTGTTTTTCGTAAGCACGATATTCGTTCTTTTCTTTAACGGCATTCCTCCCGGGAAGCTCTCCATAGTCTTTCGTCCCATTACAACAACATGACCTGTCGTAACTTCTCTGAAAAACTTCATATCATTCGGAATGCTTACAAGGAGTTTGTTTCTAAGTCCTATTGCCCAGTTTTTATCTACCGCCACTATCAGTTTCATCTTTTCTCCTTACACCGCCACAGGAATATTTGTTATCTGCGGACCGAATTCATAGTCATCAAGTCTTACATCATCCTTTGTGAACTTGTAAAAGTCCTTAATTTCCGGATTAAGATAAAACTTAGGAGCCGGATGAGGCTCTCTTTCGATAAGCTCTTTAATCATAGGAATATGTCTGTCGTAAATATGAGCATCCGCAATCACATGTACGAATTCTCCGACCTGCATATCACAAACCTGAGCAAGCATATGTGTAAGAACGGCATACTGAGCCACATTCCACGCATTTGCTGCCAAAACGTCGTTGGAACGCTGGTTTAGAATCGAATTTAAAACAAGCTTATCCTGACCTTCTTTTTTTGTGACGTTAAATGTCATAGAATACGCGCAAGGATAAAGATTCATCTCATGCAAATCTTTATGCACGTAAATATTTGTCATTATTCTTCTCGAATACGGATTGTTTTTTAAATCATAGATAACTCCGTCGACCTGATCGAGCATAACACCCTCGGGTGTAATCTCAGCAGACGGATAAGAAGATAAATCTTCTCCCGGGATTTCCTTGTGATGAACATACTTTTGTCCGATCTGGTATCCGTACGCCTTACCGATAGAACCCTCTTCATCGGCCCAGCTGTCCCATATATGGGCATCCATATCATGAATGTTGTTGGATTTTTTCTGCCAGATCCATAAAAGCTCATCCGTGCAACTCTTAATGGCCGTACGCCTTAAAGTCACCGCCGGAAACTCCTTTGAAAGATCGTATTTGTTTACGACACCGAATTTTTTAATGGTGTAAGCAAAGCTTCCGTCCTCCCACTTTGGACGCACCTTTTCCCCTTCGGTGCTTGTGCCGTTTTCAAGTATGTCCCGGCACATATCAGCAAAAACCTTGTCCGCGTAACTCATATCCTCATCCTCCTTACTCACATTAAAGATATTCTACCACAAAGTCATAAAGTGTGCGAGTTAATATTGTTATATATCTTTGGCATAAGGGTATAAAAAAAGGCCACCGCATTAAAGCGATGGCCGCATAATTTACAATTAAGACAGAGAAATTATACTCTTGATAAGTATTCTCCTGTTCTTGTATCGATCTTGATTACATCATCCTGGTTAACGAAGAGAGGTACCATAACTGTAGCACCTGTCTCAACAGTAGCAGGCTTTGTAGCACCTGTTGCTGTATCACCCTTGATACCCGGCTCTGTATCTGTGATTGTAAGCTCAACGAAAAGAGGAGCCTCAACCGAGAATACCTTACCGTTGTGTGAGCAAACCTTGCACATTTCGTTTTCTTTAACGAACTTAAGGCTGTCTCCTACTGTTTCCTGATCTAAAGCAACCTGATCGTATGTTTCATTATCCATGAAATAGAAAAGTCCGCTGTCTGTGTAAAGATACTGCATATCCTTTCTGTCGATATGAGCCTGAGGACATTTCTCTGTAGGACGGAAAGTCTTTTCAACTACACCGCCTGAAATAATATTTTTAAGTTTGGTACGAACGAAAGCTGCACCTTTACCCGGCTTTACATGCTGGAATTCGATAATCTGATAAATATTTCCTTCAATTTCAATCGTAACACCGTTTCTGAAATCGCCTGCTGAAATCATTTAATTTCCTCCTTATATGCGTTTAAATATATAATCTTCGTTATAAGCACTCGTAATATTGTAACAAAACACCCTTAATCTTGTCAACTCTTTACTTAAGAAGCATATCCATAAGATATTCATATACCTCATAATACTTCTCGTTCCACTGAAGGCAAACGGCCTGAGCCTGCTCTTCTTTCGGCAGATTTAAGGTAAGCTCTATTACCGGCTGGTCCTTTTCCTTTATTCTGCATCTCGCCGCAAAGCCTTCTCCCGACGGGTAATATTCCGAAACTGCTATGTTTTCCTCTTCTATTTCAAAGCTGTTTTCCTTTAAAAACTCAGCCATTTCCTGCTTGATTTCCTCGGAAATCCTGTCGCTGTAAAACCTGAGAGAGTTAGCACCTTCGTCGGATAAAGTAAAAAGAGTTCTGCCGGCGGCATGCTCTGTATTTACAAGTCCGGCCTCTTCAAGCTCCGACAAGGACGCCTGTAGAGTGAAATAATCCGTATAGCCTTTTTCGAGAACGAATTCCGAAAAATGAGCGCTCGTCATCGGAACACCTGCTTTTTCAAGCATGAAAAGCACCATCAGCTTATATAATGTAGTATTTTTTTCTATCATGCTCATAAATTTAAATAAGACTCTTTACCGCTTTGCTAACTACATCTGCAACACGCGGATCGAATGCCTCCGGAAGTATGTTTACATCGGAAAGCTCATCATCCGCCACAAGTGAAGCGATAGCGTTTGCCGCAGCAAGCTTCATTTCCTCCGTAATAGCTTTGGCTCTGCCTTCTAAGGCTCCTTTGAAGATTCCCGGGAAAGCAAGGACATTGTTTACCTGGTTAGGGAAGTCGCTTCGTCCGGTTCCCACAACCCTTGCTCCGGCCTTCTTTGCCTCATCCGGCATAATCTCAGGTACAGGGTTTGCCATTGCAAAAAGAATGCTGTCTTTGTTCATCGAGCTTACCATCTCGCCTGTCACTATTCCCGGTGCGGAAACTCCGACAAAAATATCTGCTCCTTTAAGAGCATCGGCAAGAGTACCTGTCTGTCCGCTGAGGTTTGTCACCTCAACCATTTCTTTGTGCATCCAGTTAAGATTCTCGGATTTTTTTGAGAGAATACCGGATATGTCGCACATTGTCACATCTTTAAATCCATATCTTAAGAGAAGCTTTGTAATGGCAACTCCCGCAGAGCCTGCTCCGTTTACAACAACCTTGCAGTCCTCTTTCTTTTTACCGGTAACCTTAAGACCGTTTATTATTCCGGCAAGAACGATAATCGCCGTGCCGTGCTGGTCATCATGGAAGACCGGTATATCCAAAATCTCTTTAAGTCTTGTCTCAATCTCAAAACATCTCGGAGCTGAAATATCCTCTAAGTTAATTCCGCCGTAAGATGGTGCAAGATAGGTGACTGTCTTTATTATTTCCTCAGTATCCTGAGTATCAAGGCAAATCGGCACAGCGTTTACTCCGCCGAATTCTTTGAAAAGGCAACACTTTCCTTCCATAACCGGCATAGCCGCAAGGGCTCCGATATTTCCGAGTCCCAAAACCGCACTGCCGTCTGATATTACAGCAACGGTATTTGACTTCATTGTATATTTATATGCTGCTTCCGGGTTTTCCGCTATAACCTTGCAAGGCTCGGCAACACCCGGTGTATAGGCAATCGAAAGGTCTTCTCTTGTCTTAACCGGAGCTTTTGAAACGGTTTCAAGCTTTCCGTTCCACTCCTCATGCATTTTAAGAGCTGTTTCTTTGTCTGCCATTTTTACGCCTCCTTCGAAAGCAATTTTTCAACAGTTGCTCGTTTTACACAGATTGTAAATACTTCCATTGCTGTCTTAAGTTCCTCAAGAGGAGGAAGCGACGGAGCAATACGGATAACAGAATCTTCCGGATCTTTGTGATAAGGGAAAGGTGCTCCCGCAGGAGTCATCTTAACTCCGGCCTGTCCGCAAAGCTCAATTATTCTTGTTGCGCATCCCGGCATAGCCTCGAATGCCACGAAATATCCACCCCTAGGCTCAATCCAGTTAGCAATCTCAAGGTCGCTGAGTTCCTCGTTCAGCTTATTTAATACAAGGTCAAACTTAGGTCTCATTATTTCCGCATGCTGCTTCATTTTCTTTCTGATACCTTCCTGGTTAACAAGATATCTGGCATGACGAAGCATGTTTAATTTATCGTAAGATATTATCTTTATTCCCATCTGATGACGGATTTCATCAAGGTTTGTATATGATGCCGCGCAGCCCGAAATCCCGGCTCCGGCAAATGTTACCTTTGATGTTGAGAAAAACTCGTAAACCATATCCGGATTTCCGGCCTTCTCACATTCGGCAAGAATGTCTAAAAGTTCATCCTGTTTATCATCATAAAGATGGTGTACGCAGTAAGCGTTATCCCAATATATTCTGAAATCTTCTGCCGCAGGCTTAAGATTGGCAAAAGCCCTTACGGTATCGTCCGAATATGTGATTCCCTGCGGATTGGAATACTTAGGGACGCACCAAATACCCTTTACCAAAGGATCGCTTTCCACGTATTTTTTCACAAGCTCCATATCCGGGCCTTCCGGTGTCATCGGAATATTTATCATATCAATGCCAAAATATTCGGTGATTGCAAAATGTCTGTCATATCCCGGTACAGGACAGAGGAACTTAACATTCTCATCGTATTTGCACCAAGGCTTTGAACCGAGTACACCTTTGAGCATTGAACGACATACAAAATCATACATAACGGAAAGTGATGAATTTCCGTATACTATAACCTGATCCCATGGCACATCAACCATGTCTCCGAGCATTTTTTTAGCCTCATCTATACCGGCAACATCGCCGTAGTTACGGCAGTCTGCGCCGTGCTCGGAATGGCAGTCCGTTTTGGAGTTAACCACATCAAGCATTTCGGAAGACAAATCAAGCTGAGCCTTTGACGGCTTTCCTCTCGACATGTCCAGTTTAAGGTTCATCAGCATGTATTTTTCATACTGATATTCAAGATTTTTTTCTTCTTTGCGAAGCTCATCACGAGTCATTTCAGAATATTTTTTCACTTTTAATTTCCTTTCCTGAGAGAACGGAGGCGTTCCCTGACTTTATTTTCATATCCGATTTCGGTCGGATTATAGAATGCTCTGCCTTCCAAATCATTAGGCAAATACTGCTGATCCACATAGTGATTCGGATAATTATGTGCATATTTGTATCCTATGCCATGCCCCATTTTCTTTGCCCCGCCGTAATGCGAATCCTGCAGATGCACAGGTACGGGAGGAGTTATTCCTTTTTTGACTTCTCCCATAGCTTCGTTTATCGCCATATAACTCGCATTGCTTTTCGGTGCGGTTGCCACATAAACCGCCGCCTCCGAAAGGATAATCTGTGCCTCGGGCATTCCTATTCTCTCACAGGCAAGTGACGCCGAAACCGCCACATTTAATGCGTTTGGATCTGCCATTCCGACATCTTCCGCCGCACATATCATTATTCTTCTTGCAATAAACTTAATGTCTTCTCCGCCATAAAGCATTCTCGCAAGATAGTATACCGCAGCATCCGGATCCGATCCGCGCATACTTTTTATAAAAGCGGAGATAACATCATAGTGGTTGTCCCCGTCCTTATCATATCTGATGGAACGTTTCTGTATACATTCCTTCGCAACTTCAAGGGTAATATGTATAATCCCGTCTTCGGATTTTTCTGTTGTAAGTATGCCGAGCTCAAGAGCATTAAGCGCGCTTCTTGCGTCTCCGTTTGCAAAATCCGCAATAAAATCCGCGGCATCCTCATCAAGCTCTGCATGATATGAGCCCATTCCCCTGTCGGTATCTGCTGCCGCCCTCTTTAAAAGGGTTTTTATATCTTCCGGCGCCAAAGGCTTTAGCTCAAATATTACAGAACGCGATATCAAAGCCCCGTTTACCTCAAAGTAGGGGTTTTCTGTTGTAGCCCCCACCAAAACTATTGTACCGTCTTCGACAAACGGCAAAAGATAATCCTGCTGAGCTTTATTAAACCTGTGTATCTCGTCTATGAAAAGAATCGTCTTTTTCTGATACATTCCGAGCATATCTTTTGCTTTTGCCACAACTTCCTCCATCTCTTTTTTTCCGGAGGCTGTAGCGTTTATCGCGGTAAATTCCGCATTGGTGGTGTTTGCAATTACCCTTGCGAGAGTCGTCTTGCCTGTACCCGGAGGACCGTAAAAAATAACCGAACTTATCTTATCGGCCTTAATGGCTCGGTAGAGCATCTTGTCCTTTCCGACAATATGCTCCTGCCCAACCACTTCATCAAGATTTTTCGGTCTCATCCTCGAAGCAAGCGGCGCTTCTTTCTCAAGCGTCTGCTCTCTCATATAATCAAATAAATCCATTTACATACCCAGTTTTGCTTTAAGTGCCGCAAGCTCATCATCAACAGCTGTAGATGAAGACGCGTCAGCGTATTTTTCCGTAAGCGACTCTGCACTTACCGTCTGAGCGTCAAGCTCTGCTTCTGCAGTTGCCGATGCAAACATCTTCTCAGCCTTTTCCTCATATTTGTTAAATGCATCAAGACTGATTGTAGAATTTGCTTTTGCAGCCGTCTTATTGATATTCTGCTGAGCCTTTGCCATTGAAATCTTAGCCTTTGCGGCATCCTTTCTCTGCTCAAGCTCTTCTATATTTCTGACAAGTTTATTATAGCCTTCCTTCATCATGTCGGCATTCTTTCTTGCCAAATCGAGATTCTGCTGAAGAGAAGCTCTTGTAACTTCAAGTGTCTGCTTTGATGCAAGTATTGTTCTGCAGTCGTCTTCAGCTCCGGCTTTAAGAGCATTTTCCGCAGCCTTTGCTTTTTTCGCAATCTCCTCATCACAGTCCGCAAGTTTCTTCTCGGCAAGTTTAACGTCTGCCATTACCTCTGCGGTATCCCTCTTTACATCCGCAAGATCTCTTTTGTAATCAACCAAAAGCTGATCAATCATCTTTGCAGGATCCTCGCATTTGTCCAAAATGGCATTAATGTTTGCCTCCAAAATTTTCGGGATTCTCCCCAAAGTTTCAATCATTCCCATAGTAAAGCTCCTTCCTTATAGATATTTATTGGTTAAATCATCATCTGCAAGATCGTCTATAGGCGTATTAAGTATTCTCTGATCTTCTTCCGCCTTTTCCTTATCTCTTTTGAGTTTCTTGTTTACAAGCACAACGATAATTACTCCGGCTGCAATTATTGCAATCGCTATAAATGCCCACATTGCAACATCTTCAGATGTAGCCGATACTTTCATTATCGTATCTCCCGTTTTAACAAAGGTATTTACCATAACGTCGTCCGTAGACATGTCTGTAACCCAGTATCTGTCGAGATAGTTCCAGAATATCTCAACAGCCTCAGAGTCCATAACAGATGAAGTCTGAAGACCGTTTGCATAGGCCATATAGCCTACCTCGTTATCAGTATCTTCCTCCGCAAAGTAGACAAACAGGAAAATATTTTCATTTGTAAAGTTCTCATCATAATATTCTATGGCCCACGCCTCTTTTGCGCTGTCAGAATCTAAAAGAGAATCATAGCTTTTAAATATTATATAAGGCTGCACGCCCGTATCTTCCCAAAACTCTTTCAAACGACTTTCGGTCTTAGATACATTTTCAAACCAGCCGAGCTCATCAATAACGCAGTCATTAATATATGCATTACCGCTATCGATCTTTTCTCTTTGGATTGTACTTTTTGTAGTGCTGTCCGAATCCGCAGATGAACCGGTGCTTATAAATGAACCGGCTATACTCATAACTAATATTATGACAAATATAAGTAAAATCGTACCGCCGCAGCCTAATCCGCCGCAGCCCGGGCCTCCGTAAATAACAGGTCCGCCGGGATTTCTCCTCGGTGGTGGCATTCCCGGTCCGCCCATAGGAGACCTCCTCATTCCCGGTCCGTTATAGCTGCCCGAAGTCCTAAAGCTTCCTCCAAAGCTGCTGCCGCCTCCTGCTCTTGAGCCTCCTCCGAAACTGCTGCCGCCAATATGATGACCTCCGCCGGTATGCCCCATAGAATGGCCTCCGCCCGACGAATGGCCTCCGCCTCCGCCTCCTGCTCTTCCCATGTTTATCCCTCACTTAATAAAATCTTGCTTAATAAAATAATTCGGTAAAAATCATAATACCCACGCAGATAAACCTGCGTGGGTATTATATCATAAAGTAGCTCGTAAAGCGAGA
>JAILQM010000058.1 GCA_024698965.1 Eubacterium sp.
AACGGAGAGCTTGTATCGCAGTTTTACGATATTCAGGACGGAGACAGAATCGAGCTCAGAAACTATTACACAATTCAGCAGCTCATGGAGTTTATGGATGTCGAGCTTGATATGGATAAAGAAATCCTTGTTAACAACAAGGATGCCGTTATGGACACCGAGGTATATGAGAACTTTACCGTAGAGTGGACAACACTTAATTTCCTTACAACGGGCGAAGAGGTCGAGGCAGCGCTTCCTTTTGCGGATGATGATTCTTTAAGCGATATAAGACCTAACTACAGCCACTTAAAGGACAATGATGAGATTCCGGCAAATATCGGAATAAACATCGAGTGTAACGGTGAGACAATTCTTCTTACGGGCAAAGAAAACTTCATCTTTGTTGATGTGTTTGATGAGATTAACTTTGACCTTAGCGCAGGAAAGGGCAAAAACATAGTTACAAAGCTTAACGGCCACAATGCGCAGTACACAGAGCCTCTCCATTCGGGAGACAAGGTCGAAATACGTTGGGAAGAATTATAGGATGAGATTACTTAGTATAGCAAGCGGAAGCAGCGGCAATTGCATATACATAGGATCGGACGATACACATATTCTCATAGACGCCGGAATAAGCGGCAAAAAGATAGAAGAGGGACTTTTAAAAGCAGATCTTAGCCCTCGGGATATTTCGGGAATATGTGTGACTCACGAGCATATAGATCATATTAAAGGGCTCGGAGTCATTGCCAGAAAATACGGGATTCCGATGTATATGACGGAAGGTACCAAAAACATGGTGCTTGCGACTTCTTCCGTCGGGAAAATAGATCAGAGTTTATGCCATACGGTCAGTGCCGAGAACAGATTTTCCATAGGAGATATAGAGATTTTGCCTATGGAGATATCTCACGATGCGGCAGAGCCTGTGGCATATCTTGCATATAGCGGCACGCAGTCGGCAGGAGTTGTGACCGACCTTGGCATATATACGGATCATCAGGTAGAACTTATGCAGGGGCTTGATATTTTGCTCCTCGAGGCCAATCATGATGTGAGAATGCTTGAGATGGGGCCGTATCCTTATCCTCTTAAACAGAGGATACTCGGGAATAAAGGCCATCTTTCAAATGAGACGAGCGGAAAGCTTTTGGGCCGCGTTTTACATGATAATTTCGGCCGGGTTGTACTTGGGCACCTGAGCCATGAAAACAATATGGCAGAGCTTGCCTACGAAACGGTCAGAGCAGAGATTACCTTGGGCGATTGCCCTTATAAGGGCGATGATTTTCCTATTGATGTTGCAAGAAGGGACTGCCCGTCCGAAGTATATACAGTATAAAAAAGAAATGAGGAATTAAAAATGGAAAACACAAAAAACAGAGCGATAATTACTGTACTTGGAAAGGATTCTGTCGGAATCATAGCAAAGGTATGTACTTATCTTGCAAACAATCACATCAATATTCTTGATATCTCACAGACTATCATTCAGGGATATTTCAACATGATGATGATTACCGACCTTGAGGATTCGGCAAAGCCTTTTGATGAATGTTCTGATGAGCTTGCACAGATCGGTGAGGAGATTGGCGTAAAGATTACATGCCAGAGAAGCGAAATCTTTGAATCAATGCACAGAATCTAAGCTTATACAGGAAGGAAATTTAGGTAATGATTAATATTTTTGAAGTAAACGAAACCAATAAGATGATCAGCGACGATAACTTAGACGTTCGTACCATCACAATGGGTATAAGTCTTTTGGATTGTATCGACGCCGATCTTGATACTGTAAATAAAAAGGTATATGACAAGATAACAAGCTGTGCAAAGAACCTTGTTTCGGTTGGAAAAGAAATCGAAAAGGAATACAATATTCCTATCGTTAATAAGAGAATATCCGTAACTCCTATCGCGCTTATCGGTGGAGCTGCAGCCAAAAAGCCGTCTGATTTTGTGACACTTGCAAAGACTATGGACAGAGCTGCAAAAGAAGTGGGAGTTAACCTTATCGGCGGTTATTCTGCCCTTGTATCAAAGGGAATGACAAAGGCTGACGAGATGCTTATCCGTTCAATTCCGGAAGCTCTTACATCAACCGAAAGAGTGTGCAGCTCGGTAAACCTTGCATCCACAAAGACGGGTATTAACATGGACGGCGTTCGTCTTATGGGAGAGATTTTAAAAGAGCTTTCAGAGGCATCCGCAGACAGAGACTCTGTAGATTGTATGAAGCTCGTTGTATTTTGTAATGCACCTGATGACAATCCTTTCATGGCCGGTGCATTCCATGGTGTAACCGAGGCTGATGTGGTTATTAATGTCGGAGTATCGGGACCGGGCGTTGTAAAAAGAGCGCTTGAAGATGTCAGAGGAGAGAACTTTGAGGTTCTTTGCGAGACAATTAAAAAAACAGCATTTAAGGTAACAAGAGTCGGACAGCTTGTTGCAAGAGAAGCATCAAGAAAGCTCGGTTATCCTTTCGGAATCGTGGACTTATCGCTTGCTCCTACTCCTGCAGTCGGAGATTCCGTTGCCGATATTTTATGTGAGATAGGACTTGAGTATGCCGGAGCTCCGGGTACAACGGCAGCTCTTGCAATGCTTAACGATCAGGTCAAAAAGGGCGGAGTTATGGCATCGTCTTATGTAGGCGGACTTTCGGGCGCATTCATCCCTGTAAGCGAAGATCAGGGTATGATTAACGCAGCTCAGGCCGGAGCAATTACTCTTGAAAAGCTTGAGGCTATGACCTGCGTATGCTCTGTGGGACTTGACATGGTTGCAATCCCGGGAGATACATCGGCAAGCACAATTTCAGGTATTATTGCGGATGAGATGGCTCTTGGTATGGTTAACCAAAAGACTACGGCCTGCCGTCTTATTCCTGTAGCAGGCAAGGGTGTCGGAGAGACTGTTGAGTTTGGAGGACTTTTCGGTTATGCACCTATTATGCCTGTAAACAAGTTCTCATGTGAAGACTTTATTAAGCGTGAAGGAAGAATTCCTGCACCTATACACAGCTTTAAAAACTAATAATCGGGAGGGAGTATTATGAGTATAAAAAAGTATGTTTTAAGTTTATGTTTTGTTTTTGCCGCAGCTGTTATTTTATATGCACCCGGGGTTGAGGCTGCAACTCTTGAATATTCTACGGAGACCGTAAATAATTCGTCGGAATGTGTGGGAGACAATGCAACAATAACCTGCGTAAATTATTTTACCCGAGTGGTAATAGAGGGCGACAGTGAAGTAGCTGAAAATATTAATGCCGTGCTTAAACAGTCAAGCGATGATTTTTTCAGTTCCGAAAGCGGAATATTTGAGTATGCTGCCGGAGATGTTGAAACGGCGGAGTATGATGACAGTTATTTTGATTATGTTATTCAGTCTGTATGCTATAACGGAAAAATAATAAGCGTAAGAGAAGATTATTACTGGTATGCCGGAGGAGTAACAAATATTGCTACTGTAGGATATACCTTCAGTACTTCAAGCGGCAAAGAGGTTACAAAGATTACCTCGGTAACTAAGACCAAAAAGCTTTCAAAGATAAGAAAATCTTTAAAAAAGAAGATTCTCGCATCTGATGAAAATCTTGACAGAACAACGGTATGCACCGTATTAAAAGAAAAGACCGCAAAAGACTACGACTTTTATGTTGATACAGACGGAAAAGTAGTGGTATGCTTCCAGCCGTATGAACTAGGATACGGCGGGTGGACGAGAGAGTTTACTCTAAAAGGAAAATTCAGCTAAGGCTGTTA
>JAILQM010000068.1 GCA_024698965.1 Eubacterium sp.
GTAATTGACATATACGGAACAACAAACAGACTCATTATTGTATATCCTGTTGCAGCGGCCGTTTTGGTTGTTTTTGCGATTGCTAGCTATTTGATGCAGAGAGAAAAACAGGAAGAAGCAATAGTTGAGGTGGTGTAAAGAGGAATCTTTATGAATATTTTAATTGCTGAAGATGATGAGGATCTTAATGAGATTATAGTAAAAAAGTTAAAAGCCGAAGGCTTTTCGGTAGAGAGCTGCTTTGATGGCGAAGAAGCATTGGACAGGTTAAGCTATGCCGATTATGATGTCGTAGTAATGGATATTATGATGCCTAATAAAGACGGCATAGCTGCTTTAAGTGAGCTTAGGGCAAAAGGAAACCTTACCCCTGTTATTTTTCTTACCGCAAAAGATACTGTTGCGGATAAGGTTAAGGGTTTAAATCTCGGGGCAAATGATTATGTTGTCAAACCGTTTTCTTTTGATGAGTTAATTGCAAGAATAATGGCGGTTACAAGGACTGCGGCAGGAAATGTTTCGGCAAATATTGAGCTGGCTGATTTATCCCTTGATATGGAAAGCCATATAGTTAAAAGGGGAGAAGATGAAATTCGCCTGACCGGGAAGGAATATTCTCTTTTGGAGTTTATGATGCTTAACAAGAACAGGATTATCAGCAGAGAAAAAATCTTAAGCCACGTCTGGGGATATGACTATGAAGGCGGAGAGAATATTGTTGAGGTTTATATGAATTACCTCAGGAAAAAAATAGACGGAGATTATAGCCAAAAGCTTATACATACGGTAAGGGGAATAGGCTATACAATGAAGGTAGAAGAATGAAAAAGAAACTGTCATTAAAACTCAGAATATCTCTATGGTTTACGCTGTTTTTATTGCTTATAACGACGGCTTTTTTAGCTGTTGTAATGTCGGTATATAAGTCCTACAGCAGCAGCACTATTAAAGAAAATCTTACGGAAGTTGTGGAAGAAGAAGCTTCTGAATTAGAAGAAGATGATGATTTAAGGGAAAGCGTTATATCCGGCGAAGAAGCTGAGGTGTATTTTTTAAGAGATGATATTAAACTCATTATCTATGATGAAGACGGTAACAGGGTTGCGGGATTGTCATTATATGAGGAACTTGATGATGAAAAATATCAAAAATCGGATAAACCTAAGAAAACTGAGATTGACGGGGTTTCTTATTACTATTATGACAAAAAAATCAGCGTAAGGCACGGCACTGATTATTATGTAAGAGGAATAGTTAAGGCAGAGGTTACAATTTTTGATATTGCCAAAGCTCATAAAAATGTATTTCTTTTAATTCCTATTCTCATCATTATTGCTTTTCTGGGCGGATATTTTTTGACCGGAAGATTCCTTATGCCTATCAAAAAAATTGATGAGACAACTGAGGAAATAAGGCTTAGCGCTGATCTAAGCAAAAGAATAGAGTTTAAGGATAACGGGGATGAGCTCTCAAGGCTTTCATCTCATATAAATGCGATGTTTGATACTTTAGAGGATAATTTTGAGGCTGAAAAGCAGTTTACCTCAAGCGCTTCTCACGAGCTTAGAACGCCGGTGTCCGTTATTTTGGCCCAGTGTGAGTATGCATTTGAAAATGCGGATTCGAAAGAGGATTTTCTTGAATCGATAGCCTCTATCCAAAAGCAGGGCTACAAGATGTCGCACCTTATAGAAACTCTTTTATTGTTTACAAGAATGGAACAGGGCACTGAAAAGTATCCTATGGAAATGGCTTCTTTGAGCGAGATTGTTTCATCTTCATGTGAAGATTTTGGACTGATTGCAGATAGAAATATCGAAGTAATTACAATGATAGAGAAAGATGTTAAAAAAGAAGTTAACAAAGAACTCTTTGGGCTCATGGTTAACAATCTTATTCAGAATGCTATAAGATACGGAAAAGAAAACGGGCATGTATATGTGGGTCTAAAAAAGGACGGAGAGAAGGTCATATTATCTGTTGCCGATGACGGAATAGGAATGACAGATGAAGAAATGTCGCATATATGGGATATTTTTTACAGAGGAGATAAGTCAAGAAATTCAAAAGGACTTGGACTTGGGCTGTCTTTGGTAAAAAAAATAGTGAAATATCATAACGGGAATATAAATGTAAAGAGTAATCCGGGTGAAGGAAGTACGTTTATTTGTGTTTTCTAAAGAAAAAAGAATTTATTTTATAAATTTTTACCAATAATCTGAAAATTAATGTTTACGAACCGGTGGTTTAATGTTATAATTGTGTTGCGAAAGTTTAAATAGAACTTTCATAATAAAATGTTATATTTGCCTTGTTTGGACTTTGGTTTCTGTTCTAGCATTTTTGCTAAGTCGTTGTTTTCTAACATTTTTCCAAAGCCTGCAAGGCTTTTTTCTACTTATATAGTTAAATTTTTTTATTAATGCGTGGGAGGTAGTTATGAATAAATTTGAAGGTGTGTCAAATACATTATTTGTACCGCTTGTGGCCAGAATAGCTGTATCAAAAAAGTTTCCGGAGTATTTTTGTGATAAAAAAGCATTGGAACTTGAAGGTTTACTTCCAAGCGGAGTAGATAAAGGAGCTTCTGATTACAGCAATCTTGCTTCTGTGGCAAGGTATTACAACACAGACAGGATGATTAAGAAATTTGCCAAACTAAACGGCACCTGTAATGTTGTTTGTCTTGGAGCAGGTCTGGAAACAGCATATGACAGGATACATGAAGATTATTTGACTATAAACTGGTTTGAGGTGGATCTGCCGGAAGTTATTAAAGCCAGAAGAGAGGTCTTGGGAGAAAGAGACAAAGAGATTCTTATATCCGGGGACATGTTTAAAATGGAATGGGTAAAAGAGATTGATACGGCATTTCAGACGCTTCTTGTCGTTAGTGGCGTTTTTCAGTATTTTCACGAGGAAGAAGTTGTGGATTTTATCAGAAAATGTCAGAAAGCTATTCCTTACGGGGAAATAATTTTTGATGCCACAAATTCTGACGGATTAAAGTTTACAAACTGGTTTATAAAAAGAACCGGGAACAAAAATGCAATAATGTATTTTGCTGTAGATGACGGGGATAAATTTGCTAATAAATGTAACGCTACTCTTATAGAAGAAAAAACATTTTTTACAGAAGCTCGTGCTAAGCTTAATAAAAAGGTGGGATTTATTACAAGAATTTCTATGAAAGTGGCAGATGAAAAACGGCGGGTTATGATTTATAAGCTCAAGTTATAGGGGAATTAAGGAAAAACTTTGGCAACCTATTAAAGGAAAGGCCGGGATATATGAAAAGAGGAACAATAGAGCTTAAATGCGATGATTTAACTCTTCGAAGATATACAGATAAAGATATTAATGTTATTTATGAAAAACTGGGATGTGACGCTGAAATGATGCGTTATACCGGGTGGAATCCGTATTTTCCGCTGCAGGCAGCAACAGACTTTATAAACGAAATTATATGTGGCTATGATGAAGATGAGACGGATTATTCATGGATTATAGTATATAAAGAAAACGTATCCGGAATAATAGGAGCTTATGACTATAATGAAAATGAAAACAGTATTGAAATAGGATATAGTATTTTTAAAGAATTTTGGGGGAAAGGTATAGCTACGCAGGCTTTAAATGTTGTTTGCGATTATCTTCTCAATCACGAAAATATCAGTATTTTAAAGGCATGGAGTGCTGCAGAAAATACCGCTTCAAAAAAGGTTTTGGAAAACGCGGGATTTTTAAAAACGAAAATTAAGGAATCTGCAATTAACGTAAACGGTGAGGGGTTTGATCAGGTGTTTTTTGAGAAGTCGGGATGCAGGAGATTTATGGCGTTCGCTCATTTTGATGACTTAAAACCCACCTGGGAAATAGTGAAGTTTGATGAGTGTATCGAGAATATTCCTTGTGTGAGCAAAAATAGTTGGGAAGGGAATCCTTTAGATAAAAATACTGTTCTTACTTTTTGTATTAAACCCTCTGAATATGTTTACTATCTGCAAAAGATAGATAAAGTAATTGTTTCAGATCGTTTTTTGTCCGATGAAAAAGATCTTACGGAGGCCTTTGGCGCAGAAGTTAGTAATCATTGTGTGATAGAGGCTAATAAAAAGGTTGTTCGTTCATTTTTATATGAAATGGTAATTGGCGAATGTTTGGTATATCGTTATTTTGAGATCACCGTAGAATGCAAAAACTTGGGAGAAAATATGTATTCATGTACGGCATCTCCGGTTAAAGAAGTAAAAAGGTATGTCTTTTACGGTAATAGTGTATTTATAG
Organism: Eubacterium sp.; assembly: GCA_024698965.1. Lineage (GTDB taxonomy): Bacteria > Bacillota > Clostridia > Lachnospirales > Lachnospiraceae > RUG14243. The sequence goes on from JAILQM010000068.1 coordinate 4,288, forward strand.
AAAACCGTGATTATACCAAAAAGGCTTGTAAGATAGAAGACCTTTTTTATGAAACAGCATATGATACGCTTTGTGATGCGGATAAAGAATTTTCATTTTCTCTATATAAAGCGTTTGTTAATAATGTGAAACTACTTCATAAGTCCAAAATAGTTCATGCACTTTCTTTTGTAAAAAAGAGATATCAAAAGTTTGGAATAAAAGTATTTGCAGAAATATGTCAAATGGTTTTTGAAAGCCGGCCAATTCCCGAAGATACACCAAAGAGAATAGTAAAAGAAATATATGGCAGAAATCTTATATCCGGTGTTGCTGTTAGGATAGAAAAAGATCTTGTTGTGGTAACGGGTGAACGGGCATGCGAATACTTTGATTGTAGTGAGCAAACCAGAGTGTATTTTGACAAGAACCGTGCGTATTTTTTTAAAAAGAATGCTATCACGGGCGAATGGGAAGCAGATGATTTTTTCGAAAGATTAACGAATAGCGAAAGTATCAGACATCGAAAATTAGATAAAGACATATTTGACAACACATGTGTAGAAGAATATGCGGGATTTTCAATTGA
>JAILQM010000035.1 GCA_024698965.1 Eubacterium sp.
TCGATGTCGGCTCATCGCATCCTGGGGCTGTAGCAGGTCCCAAGGGTTGGGCTGTTCGCCCATTAAAGCGGTACGCGAGCTGGGTTCAGAACGTCGTGAGACAGTTCGGTCCCTATCCGGCGTGGGCGTAGGATATCTGAGGGGAGCTGCCCTTAGTACGAGAGGACCGGGGTGGACGGACCGCTGGTGTATCTGTTGCATCGCCAGGTGCATGGCAGAGTAGCCAAGTCTGGAAGGGATAAACGCTGAAGGCATCTAAGCGTGAAGCCTCCCCCAAGATGAGATATCCCTACCTATAAGGTAATAAGACCCCTTGAAGACGACAAGGTAGATAGGACAGGAGTGGAAGTACAGTAATGTATGAAGCGGACTGCCACTAATAGGTCGAAGTCTTGACCAAGTGAGCGAGAGCTCAGACGAAGAAAGAAACAGCGACTAAGCTTGCTTAGGGAGCTGGGGCTTTCTGAGGCTGAATTTGAGCGAGAAGGCATGAGGATGAAGCGAAGCGGAATCCGAATGACCGAGCGCAAAAGATTTGCTCTCGCGGGTTAATGGTTTCAATTACTCTGTGTGAAGTTTTGAGTGTACATAGTACGTTTAGCGATGCGCATTCGCAGAACACTTCGTGTTCTTATTTTATGAAATTGCATCGCTCGTAGGTACGCACAATAATCCTCGATAGCTCAGCGGTAGAGCATTGCGGCGCGTTCCCCAGGTATCGCGTAGGCTAGAGTTATCAGAGGCACAATAATCCTCGATAGCTCAGCGGTAGAGCATTCGGCTGTTAACCGAAGGGTCGTAGGTTCGAACCCTACTCGGGGAGTTTTTTTAGGGCGTGTGTCCCGTTTTATTATATGGCCCCGTGGTCAAGCGGTTAAGACATCGCCCTTTCACGGCGGTAACACGGGTTCGATTCCCGTCGGGGTCATTAAAAAAGAGTTCATTTTGAACTCTTTTTTTGTGTAATCAGTAATTAATTGGTTAATTTATTTTGTATGTGTTAAAATGTGACTATCGTTTGAGTTATATGGAGAAATATAATTTTATGAAAAAGCTTTTAATTTTTGCAGCAATGCTTTTGGTATTAACAATGCCTCAATATATAGCATACGCTGATGAGACTGAAGAAACAACAACAAGTGAAGATACCGATACGACAACTGATGATTCTACCTCAGATGAGTCATCAAGCGAAGAAGCGTCCGAGGAAGAGACTACCGATACCGAAGATGAAGATACTTCAGAGGAAGAGACTGATATTCTTACCGGCTGGCAGGAGATTGACGGATATACATATTACTATGATGAGGACGGCAATTATCTTACCGGTGTAAATAAAATAGATGGTGCGTATTACTATTTCAACGGCAACGGAATAATGAGGACAGGATGGAGAACGTATAACAGTAAAACCTATTATTTTTCTAAATCCTCTTCTACATACGGACAGGCTTATACTGGGCTAAAAAAAATAAGCGGAAAATATTATTATTTTAAAAAGAACGGAGTTATGATTACCGGATGGAAAAAAATCAGCGGTAATACATATTTTTTCCATACAAAGGGTTCAAATAAGGGATCTGCGGCTATTGGTTTAAAGAAGATAAGCGGCACAATTTATCTCTTTAGTAAAACCGGCTGCTTGCAGAGCTATGAAGGAGATGCGCTTGATAAAAAGGCGGTTGCGGCAACGTCCGACACTAAATTTATAGTTGTTGTAAGTTTATCGGCGCATAAGGTTGCAATCTATAAAACAATTGCCGGAGGCTTGTTTAGAGTAAGAACATTTAAGTGCACTGTAGGAGCTACGGATACGCCTACAGTTACCGGTACTTTTAAAATGGGTACTACGAGTTCTAAAGCGTATAAAATGACGTACTTTGATGCTGAAGGCGGCTACAGATGCTGGTATGCTACAAGGATTACCGGCGGCTATCTTTTCCATTCTGTATTATACTGGCCTACCGATTCGCCGGTATCGTCTGCAATTGCAAACGGAACTTTAGGAGCAAACCTATCACATGGATGTGTAAGACTTGCGCTTTCGGCCGCAAAGTACATTTATAATAAAATTCCATATGGAACTACATGCGTAATATATTAATCGTATTAAAAAAGATATCAGAGATGGTATCTTTTTTTTCATACATTTGTGGTATACTAATATTAGTCTTAATGTATGGGGAGGCGATTATAATGAAGATAGAATTTATCGGTGCTGCTCATGAAGTTACCGGAAGTTGCCATTTTTTGCAGGTCGGAGATGTAAATGCATTGATTGACTGCGGTATGGAGCAGGGGGCGGATATGTATGTTAACCAGGAAATTCCGGTTAACGCATCCGAGATTGACTATATTTTTGTGACTCATGCTCATATTGATCATTCGGGCCTTATACCTCTTATGTATAAAAAGGGCTTTAGGGGACAGGTTTATGCAACGAATGCCACGACGCAGCTTTGTAATATCATGCTTAAGGATTCCGCTCACATTCAGCAAACTGAAGCTGAGTGGAAAAACAGAAAGGCAAAACGAAGCAGCGGGGAAATTGTGGTACCTCTTTACGATTTGGCTGATGCTGTAAATGTTATGCAGCAGTTTGTGCCATGTCCGTATGATACCCAGATTAATGTATGTGAAAATATAAAAGTAACTTTTAGGGATGCCGGACATCTTCTCGGTTCATCTTTTATTGAAATGGAAGCTACCGAAGGTGCGGTTACCAAAAAGATAGTATTTTCCGGGGACCTTGGAAACGGCAACAGGGCGCTTATAAGAGACCCGGAGTTTCCGGAGGATGCTGATTACCTTCTTATTGAGTCGACCTACGGCAACAGAAATCATGAGGGCAGCATAGATTATGCGAAGTCTTTGGCAGAGATTTTGGATAATGCCTTTTCAAGAGGCGGAAATGTTGTCATCCCGGCGTTTTCTGTTGGCAGGACACAGGAGATGCTCTATTATCTGAGACAGATTAAAGAAGAGGGACTTGTACATGTGCATAAGAACTTTGATGTATATGTCGACAGTCCGCTGTCTGTGGAAGCGACAAATATTTTTAATAAAAACGTATCGGAGTGTTTTAGGGACGAAGATAAGGCGATGATTGAAAAGGGAGTAAACCCGATTGCTTTTGAGGGCCTTAAAACATCGGTTACAAGTAATGATTCTATGGCAATTAACTTCCTTACAAAGCCCGTGGTTATTATTTCCGCGTCGGGAATGTGTGAGGCGGGCCGAATCAGACATCATCTAAAGCATAATCTTTGGAGAGTGGAATCTACCATAGTATTTGTAGGTTACCAGGTTCCGGGAACTTTAGGACATGCTCTTTTAAACGGAGCAAAGGAGGTCAAGCTTTTCGGTGAGACAGTGGCCGTAAATGCCGACATTATTAACTTACCGGGAATAAGCGGACATGCCGACCACGATCATCTTGTGGCCTGGGTAGATCAAATGAAGAAAAAGCCTGAACAGATTTTTGTAGTTCATGGCGATGATAAAGTTACAGATGAATTTGCAGCTGAGCTTGCAGATAAGATGAATACGAAAGCATACGCGCCGTACAGCGGTGATGCATTCGATCTTATAACCGGCGAAATGATTAAAGAAGGAGACAGGAAACTTGCCGAAAAGAAGGTTAAAGGAGCCAGAGTTTCCACAGTATACGCCAGGTTACTCGCAGCCGGGGAAAGACTTCTTGCCGTCATCAGGAAAAACAAAGAAGGAGCCAACAAAGATCTTGCAAAATTTGCAGATCAAATCGATGCTCTTTCAAATAAATGGGACAAGTAAAATCAAAACGGTTGTGATGACTATTTATCACAACCGTTTATTTTTTTTGTTCGTTACGTTTTGTTGTTAATAATTAAAAATTGGTTGTTTTACATTAAATAACCGTTTTGATAGTATTATTTTAGGTTAGGTATTTAAAACAAAGGGGGTACATTTTTATGGAACAGGTAAAGCATCCCAAATTTGCGAAAGCAGATGCAACTGTACTAAAGATTCTCAAATGGATATCATATCCACCGGCAATTATGATGATGATCGTAGCGCTTTTAGCTACCGTCAACGTAATAACATCAAAGTTTTTCCACATAATGGTGCCGAGCTGTAATGACTGGATTACGTATCTTCTTATCCCAATCGTATTTATGTCAATAGGACATGTTCACCTGGACAGAGGACTTGTGGTAGTTGATTTTGTCAACAAGCATTATCCGAAGTGGTTACTTACGATAATAGATGTAATCAGTAATATTTTACTTATTGCATTAAACGGATTTATCGGATGGAGAGCATACGTACTTATGGCAGATAACTTTGCCGCAAAGGCTTGGAGCTCAACAAGCGCCGGAAAATTTTACATCTGGCCTTTCAACTTCTTACTCGGAACAGGAATGGTAATATTTGCATTTACCAGTTTCTGGTGCATCTTAAGAGATATTTTTGATTATCATCCGGAGGTTATGCCGAATCCGGCAGAGATGGCCAAAGAGATAGAAGAAGAGAAAGGGGGAAATGAATAATGACCGGAGGAGTTATTGGTATTATATGTTTTGTGGTTATGATAGCACTCGTAGTACTCGGAGTACCTGTTTACCTTTGCGTAATGGGAATGTCGCTCGTGGGTATGTATCTTGTAACCACACCTCAGATGGTATTAATGCAGTTTACAAACGGATTTTTTACAACGGTTGCCAATTATACATTCTCGGTTATACCGCTGTTTATGATAGTAGGTGTACTTGCCGGTGATACTGGTATTGCGGCAGGAACTTTTACCTCAATGCAGAAGTGGACATCTAAGAGAAAAGGCGGACTTTTATACGCAACTGTAGCTGCAAACGCAGTGTTTGGTGCTTGCTCGGGAGTATCTTCTGCAGGAACAATTGTATTCTGTAAGATTGCAGCACCGGAGCTTAAAAAGAGAGGATATGATGAGTCTCTTTCGCTCGGAACAATTTCCGCAGCCGGATCTTTATCATCTCTTATTCCACCTTCAATCGGTGTACTTACATTCTGCTTACTTACAGATCTTTCAATCGGAACAGGACTTATGACAAGCTTTGCGGGCGGACTTTTAATGGTTCTCGTAATGTTTGTAATGATATTCTTTGCAATAAGAATAACACCTAGCAAGGTGCCGCCTATTACTGATGCGGACAGAGCGGTAACATGGATGGACAGAATAAAGACATTAAGCCTTCTTCTTCCTATCTTACTTCTTTTCGGACTCATTGTCGGAGGTTCATTCCTCGGATGGTTCCCACCTACAGTAGGTGGCGCGGTAGCGTGCGTGGCAATCTGCATCTACGCTCTTGCAAAGAAGATGACGGTAAAAGAACTTCTTTATTCGTTCTGGGATGGCTGTCAGATGTTTTCAAGTATGTACCTTATAGTTATGGCTGCCACTGTATTCGGTAGATTTATCGGAATTACAAAGATGGCAAACATGCTTATAGATATTATCGCAAACCTCGGTATTGCACCGCTTGCAGTATATTTTGTAATCATAGTATTCTATATCTTCTGCGGCTGTGTAATGGATTGTATGTCGGTAATGATGATTACTGTACCAATCGTATTCCCGCTTCTTACAGGACTTGGATTTAACGGATATGCAATGATAATTGTTGTAATCATGATTTCAGAGCTTGGAGCAATCACACCGCCGATGGGTATGGCAGTATTTACGGTATCTACTGTATTAAGAGAGCCGGCAGGTAAAATATTTAAGGGCGTATGGCCTTATATTATAGCAATGCTTGCAGCGGCAATAATAATAGTAATATTCCCTGATATTGTTCTTTGGCTTCCGAGACTTATGGGAGCAACAGGAGTTTAAAAGGTATGGATTTAAAAACCCAAAAGGTTTTTAGATAAAAGAGTTATTTTAAGGAGGGTTAAAATGAAAAAAAGAGTATTATCAGTAATTCTTGCGGGAGCAATGGCATTCTCGCTCGCAGCATGCGGAAACTCAGGTGCTGCAACAGAAGAAGCAGCCACATCATCAGATGCGGCAGAAGAGGAAACAACGGCAGATACAGCAACAGATGAGGATCTTCCGTTTGACGTTAACAATTTAGGTGATCCTGTTACACTTACGGTTTCATGCGGATTTGCAGAATCTGAGCAGGGTTCTATCACTCTTACATATTGTATGGATATGATCGAAGACCTTTCAGGCGGAAACATTACGTTCGATCGCTATATGGGCGGATCTATTTCCACACCGCTTGAAGACGGTAATAACATCGCAACAGGTGCTACAGATTTCGGTAGTATGCTTGAAGCAACAATGACAGAAAAACTTATCACATGGCAGTATGCAGGAAACGGCCCAAGCGTGGATGAGACAATGGGACTTTGCGACGAAATATATTTCAACAACGAAGAGACAGCAGCAATCACATCAACAGAGGCTGAGGCAGCAGGACTTAAGGTTCTCGCAGGTCAGATTACAGGACATAACTGTATCGTAACAAGAGAGCTTATCACATCTTACTCAGAACTTGCCGGACTTACAATGGGTACTGAAATCGGTGGTGAGACATGGAAACTTTACGGAATGTCTCCTACAACAATCGCTGTAACAGATGAGTACGAATCTCTTTCAAGAGGTGTTGTTGATGCAACAAGTGCTTCTCTTACAGCCGTAGCTTCAAACAAATGGGTTGAGGTTGCTCCATACGTTCTTGTATCAGATGCTACAAGGGTTTCATTCTGGCTTTGCATGAACATTGATAAGTGGAACTCACTTTCAGCAGATCAGCAGGCTCTTATCCAGTATGCTTGTGATAAGACATCTGAGTACTCTATGACATTTACAGATGAGTTTGAGGCAGAAGCTATTGCTGAAATGGAAGCAGCAGGCGCAACAATTACATGGGCATCAGAAGAAGATGTTGCATATGATAACGAACTTAAATATCTTCAGGACTACAATGTTTATTCAGCTATAGCTGAGGAGCAGGGCAAGCTTGATGAGTTTAACAAAGTTGCTGATGCAGCACTTGCATATTTCGGATATTCACTTGATGAACTTAACGAAAAATACGGAGACTTGTTTAACTAGTAAATAAAATATAAGCCCCCGCCGCCTGAGCAAACTGCTTAAGACGGTGGGGTTTTTTAAAAGAAAGGAAGATGTAAATGGCAAGAACAATTGAAGAACTTGAACTTGGTTTTAAGCGTATGCAGGCTGCACAGGAATGCCGAAATCTTATGGGAAAGTATTCATACCTTCATACTGCTATGAGAAACAGAGAGTTCGTAGAACTTTGGGCCGACAGAGAAGATGACATTTTGGCAATGCCTTGGGGATATTATCTCGGAAAAGAAGGGGTTAAGGCCTGCTATCTTGAAGACCACGGTGACAGAGAAGACAAAGAAGTAAAAGAAAGCCCTATGTTTAAGGGCGGAATGATGATGCATGCAATGGACACATGTGTGCTTGAAGTTGCGGCAGACGGAAAGACTGCAAAGGGCTGCTGGATAAGCCCGGGACATGAGAGCGTATATATTCCGGATTTTGACAGTATACCGGGATGGAAAAAAGGAGATCCGGTGCCGGAAAATACTCCTCTTATTTCTTCGTGTGAGTGGGCCTGGAGTAAGTACCAGGTTGACTTTATAGAAGAGGACGGAGTGTGGAAGTTCTGGAAACTGAGACTTTGGCCAATTTATAAGACAGATTTTTATGTGCCTTGGACAGAGCATCCGGATATGGACCCTGTGGACTTCCCGTTTAAACACCATAAAGATTTGCCAAAGCCGAACTGGGCTTGGTCAAAGGACAGCGTTTATCCTGCAAATGAGCCGGAACCGCCGCTTCCTTATGACAAGTACGAAAATGCAGTACCGGCTCTTTGGAAAGACTTTGTATAGGAGGGTAGGATAATGACTGAAAACGAAATTTTAGAAGAACTCGAACTTAAGCTTCAGAGAGCTGAAGCTGCGGAAGCATGCCGCAATCTCATGGGAAAATACAGCTATTATCATACTGCATTCAGAAATAAAGAATATATCGACCTTTGGGCAAAAAGAGATGATGACCTTCTTATTATGCCATGGGGCAGCTATGAAGGATTTGAGGGCGTTAAAAAGTGTTATATGGGAGACCATGGAGACAGAAACGATCCTGAAACTTTTGAGAGCTTAAAAGGCGCTGTAATGATGCACGAAATGGACACTGAGGTTTTAGAGGTTGCAGAGGATGCAAAGACAGCCAAAGGTGCATGGCTTTCACCCGGACACGAGACCTGGGTTGAAGGAAGCGTACCGGGCACAGAAGGCGGCGAAAAGGGCAAGGCTCATGCAGAGTGGTGCTGGGGAAAATACGGCGTTGACTTTATTAAAGACGACGATGGACAGTGGAAGATCTGGCATATGAGACTATACCCCGTATTTAAGTGTGAATACGGCACAAGCTGGGTTGATGCTGAGCAGCCAAAGCCTGAAGACTTTACTTTCACACAGGCTAAAAAGGCTTCAAAGATATGGAGCTATTCAAAGGACAGACTTTATCCTGCAAATCAGCCACCGGTACCGTGGCCGTATAAGACCTTTGATGATGTAGGAATTGAGATTACGGAAGAGGAGGATTAAGAATATGAATGAGAGACTTGATAAACTCATGCTTGCGGCAGAAAGAGTGGAGGCCGCACAGGCATGCAGAAACCTTATGGGACTGTATTCTTATCTCCACACATCGTTTAGAAACAACGAATATGTTGAGCTTTGGGCAAAGAGAGAAGATTCGTGGATTACAATGCCGTTTGGCCGATTTGAGGGCTGGGAAGGTGTAAGACACTGCTATGTCGATATTCACGGAGACAGATCCGAAGAAGAATTCAAAGAGTTCGGCAAAGGCCTTATGATGATGCATGACATGGATACCGAAATTATAGAAGTTGCAGGTGATGCAAAGACTGCAAAAGCCTGCTTTATCTCATGCGGAAGTGAGACTTCTCCTGCACAGGGCAAGGAAAAGGGAGCATGGTGCTGGGGTAAGTATTATGTGGAATTTATAAAAGAAGATGGGGTATGGAAGTTCTGGCACCTCATTTTATATCCGCTTATTTTATCACCTTACAATAAGTCGTGGGGCGAGCCTCAGGATGATATTACAGAAGGAAAAACTCCGTTTGAAGATCCGGAAGGAGGAGTGATTTTACTCGACAAACCTATGTGGGAGTACGGCCCGGGTACAATATATCCGGCAGATGAGCCGCATGTACCGGCACCTTATGAGAGCTATCCGGGGATTTAAAAGAGAAAAGCGGTGATGATATGGAAGCTAAAGAGATGAGCAAAGAAACTCTGCTCGGGAGATGGGAAGATGTCAGAGACATAAGAAATCTCATGGGCAAGATGGCGGCGGACTATGTGCTTAGAGAAGAGCGCTCTATGTTTGAAAAATACTGGTCAAAGCGCGCAGATATATCTTTAGGCGTAAATGAGGGATTTTATATAGGACCAAACAGCGTTTCAGAGTATTATAATGCCGCGGGAAAAGCCATAGAAAAAGAGAGTAAAAAGATAAAGAGTCTTTTTCCTAAAGAGCTTGGGGAAAAGACAGATGAAGAAGTTTACGGCGTCGGAATGATGAACTATAAGCCGGTAGACAGCTACGTTATAGAAGAGGCATTGGACGGTAAAACCGCCAAGGGCATATGGATGATAAGAGGCTCGCATTCAAAGCTTTCTAAAAAAGGACCTGTTGCCTATTGGGAATGGGGATATTTTGCAGCCGACTTTGTTTTGGAAGACGATAACTGGAAGATATGGCATCTGCAGTATCTAAAAGATATTGACAGCGTATCGGGTTTTAAGTGGTCGGAAAATAACGTAAGCTATAAAGACAGAGACGAGTTTAAGGACTGGGAAGATTATCCTTTGCCGAAGGTAGATAAGAAGTATTGTCTTAGAGAATACTATAACAAAAACCGAAAACATTCACCTTCGCCGAGATTGCCCGAGCCCTACGACACCTTTGAAAATACGTTCAGTTACGGAGCAGAGGGGGTGATGTAGGAATGGCTTATTTTACAGACGAAGAAGAAGTAATGCGCATCTGGGACAAGGAAAATTGTGTACAGCTTATTAATCGTCACTCATATTATTATTCAAGCGATATGAGAAGAGAAGAGCTTGATGATTTATGGGTGCAGCACGCCGATAACAAAAAGACGGCGTCACTTGCATATAACAACGGATACTACACGGGTATGGACGAGATTGCAAGACATTATGTCGGGGACAGAGAAAATGAGCTTTATGAAAGACTTGATAAATATATAGAGGCCGATAAAAATATAACCCGTACAAGAGAAAACTTGGGTTTGGGCCAGGCAGCCATGCATACATCAACAACTCCTTTGGTTTATATAGCTGACGACGGAAAGAGCGCCAGGTATCTTGGGTATCAGCTCGGTTATCAGGCAATAGGAAACCCAAATAGTGCAGATGAGTACATGGAGTTTGGTCTCATATTCGCAGATCTTCTTAAAGAGGACGGAAAGTGGAAGATTTGGCATCTTGTGCTTGAACACGATCACACTGTTGAAGTCGGAAAAGCATATGCGGATGTACCGGTTAAAAGAAGCGAAGACGAGGATCCATTAAGGAGAGACTGGGGAGAGCCGACCGTAAAAAAAGATGTCTACAAACCGTTTTTCGGATGGGAGTACATTTATCAGGACATGCCTCGACCTTATGATACTTATTGTGACAAGGAAAGCTACGGACCGCTTGGCGATTTGGGCAAACCTTATTATGAGAGAGAACGCAGATAGGAGGTGTGTATTTTGAATAAAAAGCTTACATTTAAAGAGCGCCTTCACAATGCAAAGGCGGCTCAGACGGTTGAAGAGTTTAAGGCAAGACACGCCTATCTGCACGGTGCGGGATATTCGAGAGAAGAATGGGATTATCTTTGGTATGATTCTCCGAATACAACCTGGGCGCATCAGTTCGGCAGGATGGTCGGCTACAAAGAAGTATATACAAACAGCGTGCGTCATATGGACAGGCAGATGATAACCGATAAGATGGACCTTATGGAAAGCTTTCCGGAGCTTGAAGGACATGATGTGCGTTCGGTATGCTCGGGAGGCTGCCATGCATTAACAAGTGATGTTATTGAGGTTGCCGACGACGGAAAAAGCGCAAGGTCGTTTTATCTCACACCGGGTACATTAATGGGACCGATTGGCTTTGACGGAAAAGGCAGAGGCGGCATATGGCTTTGGGAAAGATACGGATCGGATTTCGTTTTCGAAGACGGAAGATGGTGGTGGTTCCACGAGCAGGTTTGCCCGGATCTTGCGGGTGACTATGACAGAGGCAACTGGGCTCATGACAGATATATAGATTATCTTGATAAGGATATTTCAATAGGAGAAGTCGGCGGAATGCCGGCGGAGCTTAGCGAACCGGGACTTATTCACGCAGATAACAATATTGTGCAGTGCGTACAAAATACAGTGCCGGTACCGGAGCCTTATAAAACGCTTGATGACAATAATACCTATTCTCCGGGACGATGTGATCCGAGCGGAAAGATAACAGTTAAAACAGATGAGAGCAAAAAGCAGATTAGCGGGCCGTATAACGGCGATGAGTTTAATCCTTTTGCAAACCTAAAAGTTCATGATGAGTAAAGTAAAGCCGCACCGAAAGGTGCGGCAATTTTATTTAGACAGTTTTTCTGCTGTTTTCATAAATGCTTTTACGCATTTTTTGTTATTATCATTATTGCAGATAAGGAGTATGTCTGCAAAATTGTTGGTTTCGTATGTTGCAAAATTTCCCTGATTAATAACATTGCTGTGTTCTATCGCAAAGGAAACTCCTTGCATCATATCAATTGCGGTACATGATGAAAGCATATTTTCCGTACATATAAGACCGGTATACGGAAAACCCAAAATATCAAGTCTGTGCAATAGATTAGATACATTTCCCGATGGAGGGAGGGAAAAGAATACTGTTTCGTCCTTAAAATCCATATATGATTTTGCCGTGTGTGTCAGCGGATGGTTTTTGGAAACAAAAAGCAGCTCTCTTGCAGTAAGCAGATTTATGTAATTTACGGGAGAGTTTTCATCTACCTCTTTATCAAAGCTCAGTGACAAATCTACTTTGCCTTCTTTTAAAAGTATAGGTAATTCCCAATCGGTTGCGCTGTGGTATTCTATTTCTATATCCGGGTGTTCTTTTCCGAATGCTTCAAGAGTTGGCCCGAGAATACTTGTAATATCCAAAAGATCAAGATAACCTATAACAACTCTGCTCTTGTTTTGAGCATTTAAGGATTTTACTTTGTTTCGTGCTTCTTGAAGTTTTTGCTGGTATTCTGAGAAAACTTCGAGAAAGATTTCTCCTTCTTCCGTAAGATGTATATTCCCTCTGCTTCTTGAAAACAGCTGACAATCGAGGTCTTCCTCAAGCTTTGATATATGCTTACTTACGGCCTGCTGGCTTAGAAAAAGCATACTTGCCGCTTTGGTAAAATTCTGTGTTTCCGCTAAAGTCAGAAAGGATTTTATCATTATATCATTAACCATGTTGCACCCCTGTTATACATATATTCTAACCAATAAAGGCGCCTTATTCGGCGCTACATATTATATCATACACCAAAATTTAACGCTTAACAAGAAGACCGGACTTAAAAAGTCCGGTCACCTGTGATTTAATATATTTGTATAAGTATATGTTGGAGGGCTTAGATAATTTCGAGTTTAATCTTTCCTGAGTAAGTTTTATCCTGTTCGATAGGAGTTTCTTTTCCGTCAACAGTCATCTTAAGCTCTTTTCCTTCGTAGGCTTTTACAAGTCCGTGCTCCCCGATTGAAAGAGAAGTAATATAGCAACTGTCTGTAACAATCCATGTTGAGTCTGTGTCAATTTCAACAATTACGCCGTTATTTACCGTAGGAGCGGCCTTCTGTGTTATGTTGGAAAGCTCAAGTCTTGTAGATTCATCAACCCACTCAAGTCCTTCGCGATATGTCTGGGATGCAGATGAAATCTGACCTTCAACTGTTGTATTTATTAGATTTATAAAGAGGTTCTTAGGACCTTTCTGCATTTTGTCATAGTTGACCTCGTCTCTTACTTCAAGTTCTTCGGGCGGAGCATCCAAAAATACAGGTGCGCCTTCAGGCGGAGCAAAGAGGCCTCCAAAGATGGCGCCCATGCCGTTTTCACCCTTCTTTACGCTGTTTTCTCTGTGAAGATTTGTTGTAGAATTAAAGAAGTTACCGCAAAGTTCATCATCTATAAGATCAAGTACTACGTCAAGTCCTTCGTGAAGCTTTGTAAGGTCTCTTCCTTCTTCATAAACATCGCCTTCGGCAAATACTTTAATTGCGTCGGTGTTCATTGCAGGATCGTCGTTATCCATGAGCTGGAGGATGACACCCTCATCAGAGACAAGGCTTGAGTTTACAATCTCATATGAGGTTGAAGAGCCCTTTGTTACAATTACGGCGCGTCCTGTATGAAAGTCGGAATTTTCAATAAGTACCGGAGTGTGAATATCTCCGATTGAAATAAGCCCGAATCT
>JAILQM010000031.1 GCA_024698965.1 Eubacterium sp.
AAGTTCCGTTTTTTCGGAGCTGATGATCGCCAGCAGGACCAAAGAAAAATGCGACGTTCTTGCGGAGGAGCTTCGCAAGACCTCGAAGACAAAAATAGAAACAGCCAAAGTGGATGCCGACAGCAAGGACGAGCTGGTAAAACTGATCTCTGCTTATAAGCCCGATCTGGTAATGAACATTGCACTTCCCTACCAGGATCTCACTATCATGGATGCCTGCCTTGAGTGCAAAGTAAACTATATGGACACGGCCAACTACGAGCCCGAGGACACGGATGATCCCGAGTGGCGCAAGATCTACGAAAAGCGTTGCAAAGAGGAAGGCTTCTCCGCTTACTTCGATTACAGCTGGCAGTGGGCTTACAAGAAAAAATTTGAAGATGCGGGTCTCATCGCACTTCTCGGCTCCGGCTTCGATCCCGGCGTAACCCAGGCTTATGTGGCTTACGCAAAAAAGCATGAGTTTGATACCATCGACACCATCGACATCCTTGACTGCAACGGCGGTGATCACGGCTACAAGTTCGCCACCAATTTTAATCCCGAGGTAAACCTTCGTGAAGTATCCGCACCCGGAAGCTATTGGGAGGACGGCCACTGGATCGAGATCCCCGCAATGAGCATCAAGCGCGAGTACGATTTCGATCAGGTGGGTATGAAGGATATGTACCTGCTCCACCACGAGGAGATCGAATCCATTGCCAAGAACCTTCCTGAAGTTAAGCGTATCCGCTTCTTCATGACCTTTGGCCAGAGCTATCTCGATCACATGCGCTGTCTCGAGGATGTGGGCATGCTTTCCACCACTCCCATCATGTTCGAAGGCAAAGAGATCGTTCCCATCAAGTTCCTGAAGGCTCTCCTTCCCGATCCTGCAAGCCTTGGTCCCCGCACCCACGGAAAGACCAACATTGGCTGCATCTTCACCGGTAAAAAGGATGGCAAGGACAAGACCTACTACATTTACAATGTTTGCGACCATCAGGAGTGCTACCGTGAAGTAAAGAGCCAGGCCATCAGCTACACCACCGGCGTTCCCGCTATGTGCGGCGCTCTCATGCTCTTAACCGGCAAATGGAATACCCCCGGCGTTCACACCATCGAAGAGTTCGATCCCGATCCCTTCATCGAAGCCCTGGACAAATACGGCCTTCCCAAGAGCGAAAGCCACGATCCCGTGCTGGTGAAGTAGGCTTTGACGAGTTCAGGTATACGGCTCGTGCAGTAAGCTTTAACAAGCCCGGATACCGATCTCGCCCGGAAAGTGCGCTGAAAGTATCCTATGATCCAAAAGTCGGCTAAGCGGCTGGAATTATCCGGATTTAGCTTACTATTTTACTGACCGGACCCGGTTTCTTTTTCTTCATGGTAAGCTAAATCTTTGGCTTCTCGGTTGCTTAGCCTATTTTTATACGTTTTTGTGTTTTTATAAGAGAGGGTATATGCAGATTCAGTTTAAAGGACTTGAAAAATATGATATAGAAAAGCTTTTTAAGGATGTGCAGACGCCCTGCTACATCCTTGATGAAGCTACCTTCATTAAAAACGGTGAAATCCTTAAAAGTTTGCAAGAGGAAACAGGAGCAAAAGTTCTGCTGGCTGAAAAAGCCTTTTCCAACTTCACGGTCTTCCCTCTTCTTTCCCAATATCTTGCAGGTACGGAAGCAAGCGGGCTTTTTGAAGCACGTCTTGGACATGAAGAAATGCCGGGTAAAGAAGTGCATGTTTTTTCGGCGGCTTATGGTGATAAGGACTTTAAAGAAGTTTTAAAATACGCCGACCATATTATATTTAATTCAGTTTATCAATTAAAAAAATATGGCCCCCTGGCTAAGGCCGCCGGAAAAGAGATCGGACTCAGGATCAATCCCGAGTGTTCCACTCAGGAGGGTCATGCCATTTATGACCCCTGCTCTCCCGGAAGTCGCCTTGGTGTAACCCGTGAGATCTTCGACCTGGAAATGGATACCGATACCCTTTCTTTGCTTTCAGGCCTGCACTCTCACACTCTCTGTGAGCAGGATTCGGATGCACTGGAGATCACGGTTAAGGCAATAAAAGAAAAATTCGGCGATATCCTGCCTAAAATGAAGTGGATAAACCTTGGCGGAGGTCATCACATAACCCGCCATGATTACAATATACCACTCTTAAAAAAGATCATACTTGACCTGAAAAAGACATATAACCTGGATGTTTATTTAGAACCCGGAGAGGCTGTTGCCTTAAATGCAGGCTACCTTGTAACAAAGATCCTGGATATAGTCCGTAACTCCGGCCATAACATAGCCATTCTTGACATGAGTGCGGCCTGTCACACTCCCGATGTTATCGAGATGCCCTATATGCCGCCATTGTTAAACTCTTATCCGATCACGAATGATATAAATACTTCAACAAGCGTTGTAGAGTCTTCAGCAGTATCGGATCCTTCAAAGTTATCGGTTTCCTCACCGGTATTGGATCCTTCAGCGTTATCGACTTCTTCACCGGTTAACTGCGCTGGCCCTGATGCTTTTACCGAAACCATGACGGATCTTTTCGGAGATGTTTTCGGAGATGTTTTCGGAGATGCCATAAATGATATATTTGGAGATGATACCGATGTCTCCTCAAGCGGTTCTGTTTCAGGCAACTCAGCTTCGGGCAACCCGTCTTCAACCGACTCATCCTCAGGCAAATTGTCTTCAGTCGAGCACATCTACCGTCTCGCAGGTCCCTCCTGTCTTGCAGGAGATGTTATCGGAGACTACGCTTTCGGTCATGATCTTAATAGAGACGAACTGCTTGTTTTTGGTGATATGGCTATTTATTCGATCTGTAAGAATAACACCTTTAACGGAATTCCTCTTCCTGCGATCTACTTGCTGAAAAAAGATGGAACAATAGAGCTTATCAAGAAGTTTTCCTATGAAGATTTTAAAGAAAGACTTGGGTGAATTTTTTAACGAAAGGCCTAGATGAAAATTTTATATCTTTTTTCTTGGCTGTAGTTTCCTATCCATTTCAGAAAGTGCTTTCCCTATGCGGATTCTACTATACCATAAAATCACCTTTTACATGCATTAAGGCTTTGTCCTAAAACCTTTTTAATTTTGATTTTTCGTTCTAAAGCTTTAACATTCTTTTGTAAGATTATCTTACAATTCTCCCCTATGTCCCAAAGCGATTTCCAGTTCCTCTACACTGTGTGTATGTCCATGTTTTCCTTCATTGATCACATGAACGTGATCATGTGAATGAACAATAGTATGTGTATGTGTAGTGCCGTCATGTGTATGTATTATCAAATGTGTGTGAGCATGTTTATGGCTATGTATCAACGTATCCCTGACAATAAAGACAGTCCCTGCGATCATTATTATCAGCGCAATAATAAACATCAACGTGAATCTTTCTTTCAAGAATACAGTTGACAATGCCACCCCGATAAACGGGGCGATTGCATAATAAGCACTCGTCTTTGCTGCTCCCAGGGTTTTCTGTGCCCTGATGTACGTAAATATACTGAGCCCATATGCAACAAATCCAAGCAGCATTATTAATACAATATATGAAAATCCGGGGATGCTCTCTCCAAGCACCATAGCAACTATGAACGATCCTGTTCCTGACCCGATTCCCTTTATGGTCACTATCTCATAAGTGCTTTTTCCGGATATTTTTCTTGTACAGTTATTTTCAAGTCCCCAACAGACAGTCGCACCAATGACAAATATCGAACCCAATGAAAAAGAAAAGCTCCCTTCTCCCGAAATTGAAAGTACTATACTTGCCACTGTAATAAGAGATATGGCTCCCCACATTCTTGCGGATACTCTCTCCCGGAAAAGCCCATATGCAATCAACGTTGTTGCAACGATCTCAAAATTTCCAAGAAGTGATGCATTAGCTGCTGTCCCTAACTTCACACCTATCATCCGCAAGAATGTGGGGAGCCATATCTCTTATTACAGTGGCAAGTATAGTACTTTCATTTTCGGGAGAGGGGAGCTTTTCTTTTTCATTGGGTTCGATATTTATCATTGGTGCGACTGTCTGCTGGGGACTTGAAAATAACTGTACAAGAAAGATATCCGGAAAAAGCACTTATGAGATAGTGACCATAAAGGGAATCGGGTCAGGGGCAGGATCGTTCATAGTTGCTATGGTGCTTGGAGAGAGCATCCCCAGATTTTCATATATTGCATTAATAATGATGCTTGGATTTGTTGCATATGGGCTCAGCATATTTACGTACATCAGAGCACAGAAAACTTTGGGAGCAGCAAAGACAAGCGCTTATTATGCTATCGCCCCGTTTATTGGGGTGGCACTGTCAACTGTATTCTTGAAAGCAAGATTCACGCTGATGTTTATTATAGCGCTGGTAATAATGATTGCAGGGACTGTCCTTATTGTCAGGGATACATTGATACATAGCCATAAACATGCTCACTCGCATCTGATAATACATACACATGACGGTACTACACATACACATACTATTGTTCACTCACATGATCACGTTCATGTGATCAATGAAGGAAAACATGGACATACGCACAGTGTAGAGGAACTGGAAACTGCTTTGGGACATAGGGGAGCATTATAAGATAACTCGTGAACAAAGGGGACGGTTCTCCTTGCTAGAACAATGAACAAAGGGGACGGTTCTCTTTGCTAATAAAATGTAACAATAATTAAAAAAAATGTTTGCAAAAAGCAATTTTATGAGATATAATGCAAAAGAAGGGATTGATAATTAGTTTTTGAGGGACTTATAGGGGGAATATTTATCAGAGCTATTCTGCTCGAAAGATATCCAAGTGGAACAAATTATTTATAGGCAAGCACATAGAGGGCTCAACATAGGGGACGGTTCTTTGTGCTAGGAAAAAACATTAAGGGGATGGTTCTCTGCATACATATTTAAATATGTTTGCGAAAATGAGTATATAGACCGTGAAAAGGGGGACTGTCACCGTATGTTCAGGCAAAAAATGAATTGGAGGGGATAAATTATTGCCGAGGACAAGAAGAGCCCAAAGTGGCTCGGGAATATATCATGTTGTCTTAAGAGGGATTAACAGGCAAAAGATATTTGAAGATAACGAGGATTATGAAAGATACTTATACACATTAAAAAAGTATCAGGAAGTCAGTGGTTATACCTTGTATGCATATTGCTTAATGCCGAATCACATTCACCTTCTGATAAAAGAGGGAGATGAGGATTTGGGAAAGGTGTTCCGCCGAGTTGGTTCGAGTTTTGTGTATTGGTATAATCTAAAGTATAATCGCATTGGCCATCTATTTCAGGATCGATTTAAAAGTGAAGTTGTAGAAGATGACTCTTATTTGCTTACTGTTATTCGTTATATCCATAGAAATCCGGTTAAAGCAGGTATTTGCAATGAGCCGGAGGAATATCGGTACAGTAGTTATGCTCTTTATGAATCGGAACCGCTTATTGACAGTAGTTTGATATTTAGTATGATTAGCCGGGAGGAGTTTGAACATTATCAACATATTAGCAATGAAGATAGCTGCCTTGAGCTGGAAGTAAATGGGAAAAGAAGGCTCAGAGATGGCGAAGCTAAGAAGATAATGATTGAGCAATACCAATGTGCTGACACCTGCGAATTTGGTAATTTCGATAAGGAAACGCAGGGAAATATCATTCGAACTCTTTTGGCGGAAGGTGGCACGCTTCACCAAATAAGCAGAGTTACCGGAGCATCGATAGGAGTTATCAGAAAATATAGATAGCAAAGAGAACCGTCCCCTATGTTGAGTCCTCTGTGGAAATGCTTGACAAAGAAAGCATAAGATTTTATCATATAACAGTGTTATATAACACTGTTATATTTTTGTGGAGAAATTTATAATGATTACAAAAACCCAAGAGAAAATACATCAGGTTGCAATGCAACATTTTCTTAGAGATGGATTTCGTCAAGCTTCTCTGAGGAAAATTGTAGCCGAATCAGGATTTACTAGCGGCGCATTTTACGGATATTACAAAAAGAAAGAGGATTTGTTTGAGGCACTTGTAAAAGATACTGCGGATGGGATTGTTTCGCGTATTACGAAAATAGGAGAAAGTGTAGAAAAGCTTCCTCGTGAGCAGGTTTTTAGCGGGATGTCTGAGATGTTTGAGAGTGCATTGCCGGAACTGCTTGATTTTTTGCTGGAGCATCAAGATGAAACGAGACTGCTTTTAAAGTGTTCTGATGGAACGACTTATAATAATTTTCTTTCGGATGTTATGGACCACGAAATGAATTATTGGGAAAAGATTACAGGAGAAAATTTTCCAATCAGCGCGCTTGCTTCAAATCTGCTGATTAACAGCTATTTTAACTTGCTTGGAGATGCCGTATTGTCAGGGGCAGCTCGTGAAGAGATTGCAAAAGCAATGCGGGATATTAATGATATTTATTCCAAAGGTATGATGAATTTATTAAAGGAGCGTAAAGAAAATGAAAAATTATGAGCCGAAAAAAATGGTTGCGTCGAGCCGTTATCAAAACTTCTTTCCGACACTTCCGTCGGAGGTACAAAAGGATATATATAACAGAATGAGTGAGTTACTTGAAGAGGAAAAAGAATATTGTGACAAGGGCAATTATGATCATATGTCGCAGATATTGACATCGATTGCTATGTATGAAGTTTTACAAAAGCATGGTAAAAGCGAGGAAGAGGCGTATAAGATTGTTTCGGAGGAAATGTGGAAATTCCTTAATCCTTCGGGGATGCAGAAGCTGTCTAAGAAAGGATTCTTTTTACCGTTGATGAAGAAAGTTGTTCCTTTGGGATTTAGTAAAAAATCCGGAATAGGCTGGCGTTATACATGGCATAAAGATGATCCGAAGAATGTTTTTCATTTTGAATGTAATGAATGCATCTATGCAAAGATTCTCGGAAGGCGAGATCTAATGAAGCTTGGAGCCATGTGCTGCCATGCTGATATTATCAACTACGGAGAACTTCATTATACAGATTTTATCCGCACAAAAACGCTTTGTCAGGGTGGAGATGTGTGCGATTTTAAGTTTGTTCGCTATGATACAGATGCGGGAGAAGGTTGGGAGCGCACTGAAAGTATATAATTGTAAGTGGTGCAAAAAGAACCGTCCCCTTTGTTAAAGAGCAAAGAGAACCGTCCCCTTTGTTGGGGGAATTGACAGATAATTTGAAGGGGATTATAATAGGGCAAAGGATGTGCATCTGTGATGTGCAGAAGGGTGAGCGGTTATGATTGGTGGTATTGGCTTTAGCAGCTACAACAGTTATAGCAGTATGATCGGCAGTGCGGAGAATTCGTCCGCAATGTCTAAGTATGCTGTGACGAGTGAGAAAGAAGCTGTTGATGCCGGTATGTCGGATGCGGAGATTCGCGGTCTTAAAAGGACGGGGCGGATTGAGTGTCAGCAATGTGCCAGTCGCAAATATCAAGACGGATCTGATGAGAATGTTTCGTTCAAGTCAGCGGCTCATATTTCCCCAAATGCAGCCGGAGCTGCGGTAAGAGCTCATGAAGGTGAGCATGTTACAAATGCCTATGAAAAGGCGGCTGAGGGGAACGGCAGAGTGCTTAGAGCAAGCGTTGCCATCCATACGGCGATTTGCCCGGAATGCGGAAGATCGTATGTGTCAGGTGGAACGACCTCGACCGCGATTTCGTACAATGAAGATACACCGTACGGCACGAACGCAAAAAACGCAGATGCCGCATCGGGACTTATAGGATCGAATTTTGATATGGCAGTTTAAAAAAAACAGAGCTTCGCGCCAAGGCAAATGCCTTAATGCGAAGCTCTTGTTTTATTTATTTAAAAGACTGATTCCGGTCATTTCTTTAGGCTGCGGGACTCCCATCATCTCCAAAAGAGTAGGGGCCAGGTCGCAGAGCCTTCCGTCTTTTTTTAAAGTCACGCCTTCTTTGTAGTTTATCAAAACGAAAGGTACCGGGTTTGTAGTATGCGCCGTAAGCGGATCGCCTGTTTCGTAATCTTCGAGCTGCTCGCAGTTGCCGTGATCTGCGCAAAGAATCATTTGTCCGTCCTCTTCGATAAGAGCCTCGACAGCAGCACCGACACATCTGTCAACGGCTTCCAAAGCCTTCACTGCGGCCTCTAAAACTCCGGTGTGTCCGACCATGTCCGGATTTGCAAAGTTTATGATTATAAGGTCGTATTTATGAGAATGTATTGCCTCGACCAATTTTTCTCCTACCTCGGGAGCACTCATTTCAGGCTGGAGGTCGTAGGTCGCCACCTTAGGTGACGGTACGAGAATTCGTTCTTCGCCCGGGTTTGGCTCCTCTACGCCGCCGTTAAAGAAAAATGTCACATGTGCATATTTTTCGGTCTCGGCAAGACGAAGCTGAGTAAGTCCGAGAGAGGAAATGTATTCTCCCAAAGTGTTAGTGAGTTTGACCTTCTCAAACGCTATATATTTATTCGGAATTGTCACGTCATATTCGGTAAAGCAGACATAATGTGTTTTCGGATGAGAATTCCTTTCAAAGCCGTCAAAATCATCTGCGCAAAACGCACGCGTTATTTCTCTTGCTCGGTCAGGGCGGAAGTTAAAGAAAATAATGCTGTCGTTATCTTTAACCGTTGCAACAGGAGATGCAGCGTCTGTAATTACCGTAGGAATCATAAATTCGTCTGTGACATCTTCAGCGTAAGAAGCCTCTATCGCCTTTACGGCATCGGAAGACGTATTGCCCGTGCCCTGCGTCATTGCATTATAGGCCTTTTCGATTCTGTCCCAGCGGTTGTCTCTGTCCATTGCATAGTATCTGCCGCTTACTGTGGCAATTTTGCCTACTCCGATGGATTTAAGCTTATCTTCAAGCTCAGCAACATATCCTTTTCCCGAGGTTGGGGCAGTGTCCCTTCCGTCGAGGAAGCAGTGGATGAATACATTTTCAATACCGCATCTTTTGGCCATCTCAACCGCTGCGTAGAGGTGAGTATTGTGAGAATGTACTCCGCCGTCCGATACGAGACCCATTATATGTAAAGATGAGTTGTTTTTCTTTACGTTCTCCATTGCGGAAAGCAAAACCTTGTTTTCAAAAAAGTCTCCGTCATCTATTTCTTTGGAAATTCTGGTAAGCTCCTGATATACGACGCGACCTGCGCCCATATTCATATGTCCTACTTCAGAGTTTCCCATCTGCCCATCGGGAAGTCCTACAGCAAGTCCGCTTGCATAGCCCTTTTCCCAAGGATAAACAGTCATCAGTCTTTCGATATTCGGGGTGTTTGCCATATAGGCTGCATTCATTTTCGGATTGTCGTTAAGACCGTATCCGTCAAGTATCATTAAAATTGTTGTTTTTTTCTTATCCATAATGAAAAACCTCCGAACTGATTATACCACAAATACATTAATATATGGTATAATCCTGCTATGAGAAAAATTTTTGAAAACAAAACAATTAACGGGATAGGAATTCTGTTAAGTATAATGATAGTTTTTTCTATTGGGGCGTTGTTTTATGCAAGGCTTGATATTGTTGTAGGTAAAGCCGTAGAAGCATATAAAAACGGAAGCGAAAACGCAGACTTAATCCTTAATAACAGTATTATGATTGATTTCCTTCTGTTTGCGGGTATGGTTCTTGTGGTTTCTTTTCTTGCGGGGTTTTTTATTCATAATTATGTGAGAATATGCATTGAAGAAAAAACCTATATGCCTGATAAAATTGTTGAGGAAGAACATACCAACAGGGATTCTCTTACCGGGCTTATAAATCTGGAGATGTTTGAGTTTATCGCAAAAAAGGAGATGGAGCTTTCTCCGGATTTGAATCATGCATTTTTCCTTATGGATATAAATAATTTCACTTACTATAATGATGTTTTGGGTCATGTTGCGGGAGACAGGCTTCTTGTGGAGTTTGCGGACTTGCTCAGAGGCGTTTTCAGAGACAGAGACGTGATTTCGAGAATTGAAAACGACGAATTCATTGTTATGGTAAACGACTACAGAAAGCGTGATAATTTAAAGGGGCTTGCCAAAAGACTTGAAACCGCAATCAGGGAAAAATTTGATGTTAATTACGAGGAAGTCGGCGTAAGTATGGGGATTGCCGAGTTCGATAACGATGCATATGAAAAAGTCATGTTCAGAGTTAAAGATGCACTTGAGATTTGTAAACACAATGCCGGAAGCACTTATGAATTCGGGTAGAGTTTAGATGAGAATAAGGTTATGAAAAGATTGATTAAAAACAAAACATTTAATATTTTATTGCTTGTAGTTCTTGTACTTCTTATAACCGTGGACTGCGTTTATTCTTATAAGCGTTTCGGAGAAGTGGTTGAAGAAACTTCCACAAGTCAAATAGCGGAGTGGGTGGAAAGCCTTGTAAATCAGCAAAATGACGAGCTTACCGTAATTGCGCAGTCGCTTAAAAGCTATGTGCGCACTGTTGCTGCGGTTACTTGCTCTGACGGTTTGCCGGACGCGGGCGATATTAAAGAATATCTTACGGCCATAGAAGATGCCGGCAATCAGGGCGATGTTATTATTGCCGATAAAGAAGGCAATGCGGTGGATTCTAACGGAGATGTATACGATATTTCTCGGAAAATATATTTTAAAAAAGCGATTAAAGGTGAAGAGACAATATCAGAGACGACAATCTCCGGAAGAAACGGTGAGAAAGTAATAGTTATAGCCGCACCTATAGAATATGAAGATGAGTATGTCGGAATAGTTTGCTATGTTCTTCCGCTTGATGCAGTCAGCTCGATTATTTCGGATGATTTTGTAAGTGAAATAGGAAATATTATTATTACAGAGTCCGGTGGACAGATTGTGGCGTCCACAAGAGATGATATTGAAATCGGCACAAATATAGAAGAAGACGAAGCTTTCTTAAAGGAAATAGGTGAGGAAAATATCGGCAGATTTACGGAGCACTCATCTTCGGAAAGCGCAGATGCTGTTGGTGATGAGCCTTCCGAAAAACCGTCGGATAAATTGTCCGAAAAACCTGACACCCAGCCTTCGAAAAGCCCGGGTGATGAAACCGAAAGCACAGAATCCGAAAGCGCAGATGCAACCTTTGTAGGAGCAAACGACAATTGTTATATTACAAAGATATATAATGAAGAGAGCGGCTGGACTATCATATCCATTATTGAAGCTGAAAGCGTTGTAAGCTATACAACCGAGCTTAACAGCAATGCCATGAAGTATGTAACCGTGTTTATCTTTAGCATAATGGTATTCATCATCCTCTTCATAGCTATTTTGAGTAATCTCCTTTTCCTTTCGAATCGGGAGAATAAAACGCTTGAGACCGAGAAGGATATAATGGCGTATAAAGCCTTGCATGATCCTATGACCGGACTTTATAACAAGGGCAGATTTTTATATGTTGCCGAAAAAGAACTTGAGGAAAATACCGACAAAAGGCATGCACTGTTTTTCATAGATGTTGATGATTTTAAGAAATATAACGATACCTACGGCCATGGAGTCGGAGATGAGGTTTTGGTAGGTTTTTCCGATGTTTTAAGAAACACTTTCAGAAAAGACGATCATTTCGGAAGATTCGGCGGTGATGAGTTTGTAGTAATGGTAAATAACTACGAGAAGACGGAAGATGTTGAGAAGTTTGTAAAAAGACTTTATGATAAGACCGGTGAAAAAACATTCAGCGCATTTGACGGACATATTACAATAAGTGTCGGAATAGCAGAGTGGAACAATGAAGACCTTGATAAACTCATGGAGAGAGCGGACGAAGCATTATATAAGTCAAAAAATGCAGGCAAAAATCAATATACTTTTGCCGAATAATAATATATAATAATAACGCTATAAATCAAAGGAAGGAAATGAGAAAATGCAGGAATTTACCCCAATCAAAGAAGGCAAGGTACGCGAGGTCTATGATGTAGGAGAAAATCTTATAATTGCGGCAACAGATCGTATTTCGGCTTTCGATGTAATACTTAAGAACAACATTACCGAAAAAGGAGCCATCCTTACACAGATGTCGGCGTTTTGGTTTAACTACACAAAGGATGTGGTTAAAAATCATATGGTATCTACGGATGCAAAGGATATGCCGGAATTTTTCTCGGCAGAGAGATTTAAAGGAAGAGTAATGCTTTGTAAAAAGCTTAAAATGCTTCCTATCGAATGTATTGTCAGAGGTTATATTACCGGAAGCGGCTGGGCAAGCTATAAAGAAAATGGGGTGGTTTGCGGCATTAAACTTCCTGAGGGATTAAAAGAATCCGAGAAACTTCCGGAGGTTATTTACACACCTTCGACAAAGGCTGAACTCGGAGAACACGATGAAAACATTTCTTTTGAAAAGAGCGTTGAAGTCCTTGAAAAGGAATACCCGGGAAAGGGCGCAGAATATGCGGCAAAGATCAGAGATTTAACAATTGCGCTTTACAAAAAATGTGCAGATTATGCGCTTTCAAAGGGCATTATTATTGCAGATACAAAGTTTGAGTTCGGACTTGACGAAAACGGAGAAGTGGTTCTCGGAGATGAGATGCTTACACCTGATTCATCAAGATTTTGGCCAAGCAAGGGCTATGAGCCGGGCAAAGGACAGCCGTCTTTTGATAAGCAGTATGTAAGAGATTATCTTAAGGCTAATCCGGATTGTGATTATCATCTTCCGGATGATGTTGTAAACAAAACTGTAGATAAATATAAAGAGGCATTTTTGATGCTTACCGGTAAGGAGTTTATTAATGAGTAATCTTCACGAAGAATGCGGAGTATTCGGAATTTACGATTTTGATGGTAAGGATGTCGCGTCCACTATTTATTACGGGCTTTTTGCTCTGCAGCACAGAGGTCAGGAAAGCTGCGGTATTGCGGTTAGCGAAACTTATGGCCCTAAGGGCAAGGTTACTTCCGTAAAAGGAATGGGACTTTGCAATGAAGTCTTTGAGGAAGAAAACCTCGGAGATATGAAGGGTGACATCGGAGTCGGTCATGTCAGATACTCAACAGCGGGTGAGTCTACAAGAGAAAACGCTCAGCCGCTCGTACTTAACTATGTAAAAGGCACACTTGCCATGGCTCATAACGGTAATCTTATAAATGCCAATGAGCTTAGAGAAGAACTTGCATATACCGGAGCTATATTCCAGACTACAATCGATTCTGAAGTTATAGCTTATCATATCGCAAGGGAAAGACTTAATACCCCTACCGTTGAAGCGGCAGTGGTAAATGCGATGAAAAAGATTAAGGGAGCGTATTCTCTCGTTGTGATGAGCCCGAGAAAGCTTATAGGCGCAAGAGATCCTTTCGGTTTTCATCCGCTTTGTATAGGAAAAAGAGACAATGCTTATATCATCGCTTCGGAAAGTTGTGCGCTTGATACGGTCGGAGCGGAGTTTGTAAGGGATGTCCTTCCGGGAGAGGTTGTAACAATCACACCGGATAACGGAATTATGTCTGATACCACGATGTGCCTGCCAAAAAACCAACAGGGCAGATGCATATTTGAGTATATATATTTTGCAAGACAGGACAGTTTTATTGACGGCATAAGCGTATACCAGTCAAGACTTGACGCCGGCAGGTTCCTTTATGAGGATTCGCCGGTTGACGCAGACCTTGTAATAGGTGTGCCTGAGTCGGGTAATGCTGCGGCGCTCGGATACGCGCTTGCGTCCGGAGTGCCTTTCGGGTACGGATTCGTTAAAAACGGATATGTAGGAAGAACGTTTATCAAGCCTAAGCAAAGCTCACGAGAGTCTGCGGTAAGAGTAAAGCTTAATGTCTTAGAGGAAGCTGTAAAAGGCAAGAGAGTTATTATGATTGATGATTCAATTGTCAGGGGAACAACTTCCGATCAGATTATACAGCTTCTCAGAAATGCCGGAGCCAAAGAGGTACATGTGAGAATAAGTTCTCCGCCGTTCCTTTGGCCATGCTATTTTGGTACGGACGTGCCGGTAAGAGAGCAGCTCATAGCATATAACAGAACTGTCGAAGACATAAAAAATATTATCGGAGCCGATTCACTTGCCTATCTTAAGATAGAGAGACTTGAGGAGATGGTAAAGGGACTTCCGATATGTAAAGGATGCTTTACCGGAAAATATCCGCTAGAGCCGCCTAAAGAAGATATCAGGGGAAAATACGACAAGTAAATATAGAGATACATAGGGTAAGGCAACATATGATGTAAAGGAGAGAGTTAGTATGAAAAAGATCAAAACCAAAAGAATTGACACTGCGATTTTTTATCCGGCGCTGATTAGTACATTGCTTATTATACTTATTGTTACAGTAATAAGTGCAATTACTATAAGAATGCTTAATGTGAATTTCTACGAGAAAGAGCTTACTTTGGGAGCTGAGTCTAAGGCGGCCGGTATTAACGGTTTTTTAAGTGAGCAGGCTTCTATAGTAAATACTTTAAGCGTAAGTATAGGACATATGGACAGCGCTGATAAGGATGGCATAATGGATTATCTCGCAGATAATCTTTCCGATAATGAATACGCACTCATGTATTATTATTGTGAGGATTATGACGGGGGAGTATATCCGGCCGACAAATCCGTTTTGGATTTGGACCCAACAACCAGGTCGTGGTGGACAGATGCTTTTGCTGCAAACGGACTTATTTTTACAGAGCCGTATATGGATTTTGCAACAGGTCAGATGATAGTTACCGTGGCGTGTCCGGTTAACGGAAATTACAGCGGACAGGCCTGCATTTTAGCAGACATTACAATTGATACAATTGTTGAGATTGTCGGAGCATCGAGCGATGAAGACAGTGATGTAAAAGCCTTTTTGACAAATGAATCCGGAGAAGTTTTGGCTCATGAGAATGAAGAATATCTTCCGGCGGAAAGCGGTAATACAAATCTTTTTGATACTCTCGGAGTAACCTTTACATCGGGCACTTTCGAAACGTTTAAAAACTATGACGGTGCTTATTACTATGTTTATACGGAAACAATAGAATCTACAGGCTGGATTGTAGGCGCATATGAGCCTATCAGCCAGATGTTTTTATCAATCCTTTATTGCGACATCCCGATTGTACTTGTTTCAGCTATACTTTGCATAATAGGTATGACTCTTACATGGAAGCAGATTAAGAGAGCACTTAAACCTGTAGGAAATATTTGTGACTTTATCGTTGATAAGATTGTCGGACCGGAAAATATGAAGCCGGGACTTAGCCAGATAGAGGAAATTAATTCCCTTGTCGATGTAATGCAGGAAAGCCTTGTCGATGTTATTAAACAGACAAAGGACAAATCCGGAGTTATTCGCGATAACATGGAAAATACCAAGAGCAGAATATCTGCAATGAATGACGGTATTACCGATATTTCGGGACTTATGAGCGAAGCCGGAGACAGCATGATACATCAGACAGAAAGTATCAATAATGTAAATGAGGTATTCAATCAGCTCAGAGGAGCCTCAGACGATCTTGCCGAGGGCGCTCAGGAAGTTGCGGCAAAATCTGAAGAAATCAGAAGCAAGGTTGACGAGATTGTACCTGCACTTATTGAAAATAAGGGTATGGCTACTCACAGACTTGAGACAAGTAGAGAAAGACTTGAAAATGCTATAAAGGGTGTTGAGGTTATTAACCAGATTACAGATGTTACAGAGGCAATAAGATCCATTGCTTCAGAGACCAACCTTCTTGCTTTAAACGCTTCTATTGAGGCGGCAAGAGCAGGTGAGGCCGGAAGAGGCTTTGCTGTTGTTGCAGGCGAGATTAACGGACTTAGTACAGATACAGAAAAAGAAATTGAGAAGGTAAGTACACTTACCGATGAAGTAATAAGAAACGTAGATGCGCTTTCTCTTGAAGCAAACGAAATCCTTAAATTTATGGATGAAGTTGTTATCAAGGATTATGACAAGTTTGAACAGCTTGCGGTAGAATACAGAGAAGACTCTGAATTCTTTGCTCATTCGGGTTCTTCTTTCGGAGCTCAGGCAGAGGAACTTACCGCGTCTGTCGAAGAGGCTTCAAGTCTTGTTTCGGATACTACGGATGAACAGCACAGACTCGCAGAAAATCTTGAAAATATCAGAGATAATATTGCCGAGATTACAAATGCTTCTGAGGAGATTACTGCTGATACCGGAGAGGTTTACGAAAACGTTAATGTATTGAAGGAAACAGTAGACACATTCAGAATATAACGGAGGATTAAAACAGATGAACGACAGATATGTCTCACCACTTTCAGAGAGATATTCAAGCAAGGAGATGCAGTACATTTTCTCGCCTGAGAAAAAATTCCGCACATGGAGAAAGCTTTGGATAGCACTCGCAGAAACTGAGATGGAGCTTGGACTTTCCGAAGACGGAAAGCCGGTAATTACACAAGAGCAGATAGATGAGCTCAAAAGCCATGCGGACGACATTAACTTTGATGTTGCAAAGGCAAGAGAAAAAGAAGTGCGCCATGATGTTATGAGCCATGTTTACGCTTACGGTGTACAATGCCCGAAGGCGGCCGGTATTATTCATCTCGGAGCAACAAGCTGCTACGTGGGAGACAATACGGACATCATCCTTATGGACGAAGCTCTCAAACTCGTTCACAAAAAACTTGTTAATGTTATAGAAAAACTTGCAAAGTTTGCTGATGAATACAAAAATCAGCCGACACTTGCATTCACTCATTTCCAGCCGGCTCAGCCAACAACGGTAGGTAAAAGAGCAACTCTTTGGATAAATGAGTTTATGATGGACCTCGAAGACCTTGAATATGTACAGTCAACATTAAAGCTTTTGGGCTCTAAAGGTACAACAGGTACTCAGGCAAGCTTTAAAGAGCTCTTTAACGGAGATGATGAGACAATAGATAAAATCGATCCTATGATTGCTAAGAAAATGGGATTTGAGGCATGTGTTCCTGTATCGGGACAGACATATTCGAGAAAGGTTGACACGAGAGTATTAAATGTACTTGCAGGAATTGCCGCAAGTGCTACAAAGATGTCAAATGATATCAGACTCCTGCAGCATCTTAAAGAGGTTGAAGAGCCGTTTGAAAAGAACCAGATCGGTTCATCAGCAATGGCTTATAAGAGAAATCCTATGAGAAGCGAAAGAATCGCATCTTTATCAAGATATGTAATGGCTGACGCTTTAAACCCGGCTATTACATCAGCAACTCAGTGGTTTGAAAGAACACTGGACGATTCGGCAAATAAGAGACTTTCGGTACCGGAAGGATTCCTTGCAATCGACGGTATTTTGGATCTTTGCATTAACGTAACTGACGGCCTTAAGGTTTATCCTAAGGTAATTGAAAAACACTTTATGGCAGAGATTCCTTTCATGGCCACAGAAAACATTATGATGGACGCTGTTAAAGCCGGCGGAAACCGCCAGGAGCTCCATGAAAAGATCAGACAGCTTTCAATGGAAGCCGGAAAGACAGTAAAAGAAGAAGGTAAGGATAACAATCTTGCTGAGCTTATTGCAAACGATCCTGACTTCGGTCTTACAAAAGAGCAGATTGAAAACAACTTTAAGCCTGAGCTTTATGTAGGACGCGCTCCGAGACAGGTAGAAGTGTACTTAAGAGATGTGGTAAATCCGGTTATCGGAAAGTATTCTTCGGAAGTCGGAATGACAGCTGAAATTAACGTTTAAGATATATTGTCACCTTTTTGAAGAAATAGGGTTGACAATAAAACGGACATAAGTATAATAGTCTGTGGGATAGAATTATCCCGCAGACTTTTTGTCTGATATTATTGCCGGCTTACAAAAAAGGAGACTTAAAATGAAAAAATTATCAGTATCTGAAATGGCAGTAACTGCCGTAATGACAGCGGTTTGCTGCGTGCTTGGACCATTGTCTGTGCCAATAGGACCTGTGCCTGTTTCACTCGGTATACTCGGAGTACTTTTATCTGTGTATATTTTGGGAAGATTAAAGGGAACAATTGCGGTTTTGATTTATCTTTTAATAGGATTTGCGGGAGTCCCGGTTTTTGCGGGATTTACTGCCGGAGCAGGAAAGCTTTTGGGACCAACCGGAGGATATCTTATAGGCTATATTTTCCTTTCTCTTATCGCAGGAACAATAATAGACAAATTCCCGGGCAGATACATCATCCATGTAGCCGCAATGGTTTTGGGAGTGGCGGTTTGCTACGCATTTGGAACGGCATGGCTCTCATATGTGGCGGGTATGAGCTTTAGCGCCGCACTTTTCGCAGGCGTTATCCCGTTTATACCATTTGATCTTTGTAAGATAATAGTAACGGCTGTAATAGCACCTCAGATTAAAAAGGCGCTAAACAAAGCCAATCTCATACAGGAGAGTAATTTATGCGCGAAGAGTTCGTAAGAACTGCCCTGCTTTTGGGCGATAGTGCCATAGAAAAACTAAATAAATCCAAGGTCTTAATCTTTGGGATAGGCGGCGTGGGCGGTTATGTTTGCGAAGGACTTGCAAGAAGCGGCGTCGGAGAGTTTGAACTTGTGGACAAAGACACGGTAAGTGAGTCTAATATTAACAGACAGATAATTGCAACTCACACAACTGTTGGAAAGTATAAGACAGAGGTTATGAAAGAGAGGATTTTAGATATAAATCCTGAGGCAAAAATAAGCATTAAAAACACATTCTTTCTACCTGAAAATGCAGATCGGTTCTCTTTTGAAGATTTTGACTACGTGATTGATGCCGTTGATACGGTTACGGCAAAAATTGAGATAATAATGAGGGCAAAGCAGGCAAATGTTCCTGTGATAAGCTCGATGGGAGCGGGCAATAAGCTTTATCCCGAACACTTAAAGGCGGCCGATATCTACGATACGAAGATCTGCCCTTTGGCAAGAGTTATGAGGCGCGAGATGAAAAAACGCAGAGTAGAGAGCTTAAAAGTGGTATATTCTGACGAAGAGGCCAAAACTCCGGTCAAAGAGATTATTGATGAAGAGTCTAAAAAAATGACTCCATCAAGCGCGATTTTTGTACCTGCGACTGCCGGGCTTATAATCGCAAGAGAAGTTGTAAAAGACCTTAGCGGTGTTGAAAAATAATGCTGTAATATATACGGGCAAAATGAGAGTAAAACTCTCGCTTTGCTCGTGTTTTTGTGTTACAATGAGGGTTAGAAGTCAGAAAGGAACAGGTGACTTATGCTTAAAATTAAGGATGCCGTCTATGAGGTCGAAGATGACGGCAAAAAAGTCTGTATTATAGATAAACTCAATCTCGAAATCGGAGACGGAAAGTTTGTTGTAATTACAGGACCAAACGGCGGAGGAAAGTCAACTCTCGCCAAACTCATTATGGGTGTAAATCCTTTGACATCGGGCACTATCGAGCTTGACGGAGAGGATATTACAGATAAGTCGATTACAGACAGAGCCAACCTTGGACTCAGCTTTGCTTTTCAGGCTCCGGTTCATTTCAAAGGAATAAAGGTAATCGACCTTTTACGTCTTGCTGCAAAGGAGAAAATTTCAATTGATACGGCTTGTGAATATCTTTCAAAGGTCGGGCTTTGCGCAAAGGATTATATAGACAGAGAAGTAAACGCTTCACTTTCCGGAGGAGAGCTTAAGAGAATAGAGATAGCTACGGTACTTGCAAGAAAAACAAAATACTCTATCTTCGATGAGCCGGAAGCCGGAATCGATTTATGGAGTTTCCAGAATCTTATCAAAGTATTCGAAAATATAAGAGAAGTGGTAAACGGTACCATCCTTATTATTTCTCATCAGGAAAGAATACTTAACATAGCCGATGAAATCGTTGTTATAGAAGACGGTAAGGTTGCCCGCCAGGGTACAAGGGATGAAATCTTCCCAACACTTATGGGTACAGCCTCTATGGCAAAAATGGCTTGTGAAAAATTAGGAGGTGGCGAGTAATGGATGAAATACAAAAGCAGCTTATTGCTGAGGTCGCAGACCTTCATACAATGCCGGACGGAGCATACAATATAAGAGCCAATTCAGAGCTTGCGGCAAGAAACACAACAGCCAACATCGACATTATCACTAAAGAGGATAAAAGTGGTATTGATATACATATTAAACCGGGCACAAAAAACGAAAGTGTCCATATCCCGGTTGTACTCAGCGAAAGCGGTATAAAGGAGACGGTTTACAATGACTTCTTTATCGGAGATGACTGTGATGTAACAATAGTTGCCGGCTGCGGTATCTCAAACTGCGGAACTCAGGATTCTGAACATGACGGTGTACACAGATTTTATGTGGGCAAGAATGCAAAGATTCGCTATGTTGAAAAACATTACGGCGAAGGAGACGGCTCGGGTAAAAGAATTCTTAATCCTGTAACAGAGGTTTATCAGGAAGAAGGCAGCTATGTCGATATGGAAATGGTACAGATTAAAGGTGTAGACTCAACATACAGAGTTACAAAGGCAGAGCTTAAAGCAGACGCAACCTTTATTGTACACGAGAGACTTATGACACACGGCGAGCAGAGCGCAACAAGCGTCTATACTGTTGAGCTTAACGGTGATAAT
Source organism: Eubacterium sp. (assembly GCA_024698965.1). GTDB lineage: Bacteria > Bacillota > Clostridia > Lachnospirales > Lachnospiraceae > RUG14243. The sequence goes on from JAILQM010000031.1 coordinate 20,509, forward strand.
TCAAGTACCGATGTAATCTCGCGTTCTGTTGCAAAAGACAGCTCAGAGCAGATTTTTGAGGCATCTATCGTAGGTAATACCGTATGTTCGGGACATGCTGAGTGTGATGCGATTATTATGGGCAATGCTCACGTTGTTGCCATACCGAAGCTTGACGCAAACAGCGTAGATGCTTCGCTTATTCACGAGGCTGCCATCGGTAAGATTGCGGGAGATCAGCTTATTAAGCTTATGACACTCGGACTTACGGAAGAAGAAGCCGAAGAGCAGATTATCGCAGGATTCTTAAGATAAATCTAACAGAGAGGCGCCGTTTGTTCGGCGGAAACAATGATATGGAACTGTCACATTTAGACAAGCTTGAAGCGGAAGCTATTTATATAATTAGGGAGGTAGCGGCAGAATGTGAGCGCCCTGTAATGCTTTATTCTATAGGCAAAGACAGCTCGGTTATGTTGCACCTTGCTCTTAAGGCATTCTATCCCGAAAAACCACCTTTTCCGTTTTTACATGTAAATACTACATGGAAGTTTAAGGAAATGATCGAGTTTAGAGACAGAACAGCGAAAGAAAAAGGCATAGAAATGCTTGAGTATATAAACGAGGACGGAATAAGAAGGAATATTAATCCTTTTGACCACGGCAGCGCTTATACGGATATAATGAAGACTCAGGCCTTAAAAGATGCTCTTGATAAATATGGATTTACCGCAGCTTTCGGCGGTGGAAGGCGTGACGAGGAAAAATCTAGGGCAAAGGAAAGAATTTTTTCTTTCAGAAACGAAAATCATGCATGGGATCCGAAAAATCAGAGACCTGAGATGTGGAAGCTTTATAATTCCAGGATTAATAAAGGTGAAAGCATCAGAGTATTCCCGATTTCGAACTGGACCGAAACTGATATATGGCAGTATATTAGACAGGAAAATATTGACATAGTACCTCTTTATTTTGCAAAAGAGAGGCCTGTTATTTATCGTGACGGCAATATCATAATGGTCGATGACGACAGATTAAAACTCCGTGAAGGAGAAAAAATAGAATATAAGAGTGTAAGATTCAGAACGCTCGGATGCTATCCGCTGACAGGAGGAATCGAGTCTACGGCTCATACTTTGGATGAGATTGTAGAAGAGACCTTAAGCGCTGTAAATTCAGAAAGAACTACAAGAGTAATTGACAACGAGGCGGCGGGCAGCATGGAAAGAAGAAAAAGAGAGGGCTATTTCTAAATATGAACGGTTTACTTAAATTTATCACATGCGGAAGCGTAGATGACGGTAAATCCACACTTATAGGTCATATTTTATATGATTCAAAACTCATCTATGCTGACCAGGAAAAGGCCCTGATACTTGATTCAAAAGTCGGAAGCAGAGGTGGCAAGATTGATTATTCTTTGCTTTTGGACGGACTTATGGCTGAGCGCGAGCAGGGCATAACAATTGACGTTGCGTACAGATATTTTACGACAGAAAAACGCAGCTTTATTGTGGCAGACACTCCCGGACACGAGCAGTATACAAGAAATATGGCGGTTGGCGCATCATTTGCGGACTTTGCCGTAATCCTTATAGATGCAACTCAGGGAGTTTTGGTACAGACCAGACGACACGCGAGAATCTGTGCTCTTATGGGTATCAGATATTTTGCATTCGCAGTTAACAAGATGGATCTTGTGGACTATAAAAAAGAAAGATTTGATGAAATCTTATCTCAGATAGAAGAACTTAAAAAAGAGCTTGATTTATTTAGCGTAAAGGTTATTCCGGTGTCGGCAACAGAGGGCGACAATATCACAAAGAAGTCTTCCAATATGGAATGGTACGACGGACCTGCGCTTCTTTCGTATCTTGAAGATATAAAGATAGATACTGTTCGCAAAGAAGAAGGCTTTTACATGCCTGTTCAGAGAGTTTGCAGACCGGACAGAACATTCAGAGGTTTCCAGGGCCAGATTGAAGCCGGAGATATATCTTTGGGTGAAGAGGTTATTATCATTCCGACGGGAGAACACGCAAATGTAAAGAGCATTTACATAGGCGATAAAGAAGCAAACAGCGCTGCAGAAGGCAGACCGGTCACAATTTCTCTAGACAGAGAAGTCGATGTATCGAGAGGATGCGTTATTACAAAAGACTTAAAGCCTCATATTTCAAAGAGCTTTTTGGCAAAGATTCTTTGGATGGATGATAATGATTATGAGGGCTCGGGTGACTACATTGTAAAAATAGGCACCAAGCAGATGCCCGGAGTGATAAGAGAGATAAGACATAAGGTGGATGTAAACACCGGAGAGTTTATCGAAGCATTCTCACTTAAGAAAAACGAGCTTGCCCTTGTAAGCATAGATTTGCAGGAAGCCGTTGTTTTGGATGAGTTTGAGTCTCACAGGACTTTGGGAGAACTCATTTTAATAGACAGAGTTACAAATATGACATCGGCCTGCGGAGTTGTTACAGAGGTTGAGTCAGATGCTGACAGGCAGGGAAATTCAGTATTTACAGATGGAATACTTAAGGCTGCGGCAGATGTTTTTGACGAATACTTCTTTGAAAGGTCATCTAAGACTATAAGAAGAATATCTCCTAAGAAAACCATCTATAATATTGGAGATGAATTGCCGATTGAAGGCGAGAGTTATAAATATCCAAACGATTTTGACATCGTTTCGGAAAACGCGGTAATTAAAATCCGCGGCGGAGTTTTTACAGAAATTATTAAGCCTGCTGCATACGAAAATGCAGGGGCGGCGCAGGTAAGCCCTGAAGGATTTGCCAAAGAGCCGGGGGGAAGCGGCACAGGCTTTGTGTACAAGTTTGAAACATACAGAAATGTAGTGATTAAAGACAAGTTGTATTAAAGCTAAATAAGGAGAGGGCCGTATGGAAAATAAGAAGAGCAGTAACATTCTTCCAATAGCTGTTATTGGTGTGATAAGTGTAATAGTTATACTTGTTGCAGGTACGTTTGTGATGGGAAACAGTGCAAGTAAAGATACGGAGACGGCGGTTAAAAACGTCAGCCTCCTGTATCTTGATGAGCTTGCAGAAAGACGAGAGCAGGTCGTCGGCTCTACCTTTGACAATTACCTAGACGATATGGGAGTTGCGCTTGAGCTTTTAGATGAAGATGATTTGAGCAGCCCCGAAAATCTCATGCTTTATCAGTCTAAGATGAAGCAGCTCTACAGTGTTGAAAAATTCGCTTTTGTAGATAAGGAAGGCGTAATCTACACTTCAAAAGGCACAAGAAACGATATCGACATGTATAAGTTCGATTATCTCACAATTTCAGAGCCTGAAATATCCATTAAAAATACAGAGGGAAGCAATAAAAAATTTGTCATTGCTATGCCGGTTGACAATCTGCCGTTTGAAGAGACCAATCTTGTGGCTTGCTTTATCGAGCTTGATATGGACTCTCTTTTAGACGAGCTTGCAATGCAGACAGACGATAACAACAGCACGACCTATTGCAATATTTATACGACTGACGGTATCTCTCTTAATAATGTTATTTTGGGCGGACTTGCATCGGAGAAAAATCTTATCGAAGCGATTGCAAATTCTGAGATTGATGATGAATACAGTTACGAAGAGTTTGCCGGTCATTTTGAAAATTTGGAAGAAGGCGTTATTTCTTTTACATATGAAGGCGTAAAGGTTACTTTATACTATGTGCCGATTGAGGGTACGGACTGGATGCTCACCTACCTTATAAGGGAAAGCGTTATTACCGAAGAGATAAAGTCAATATCTGACGGCATTGTCAGAAAGAGCTTTATGCAGTCGGTTATGACGGCTATGATATTGGCAATAATGTTTGTGATAATGCTTATCCAGATGCGCAAAGTTGCCAAAGCCAATGTCGAGATGCAGGTTGCAGAGACCGAAAACAGAATGAAACAGTCAGAGCTTGAAGAACAGCTTGCAATGCAGGAAGAGCTCCTCTCTCAGCAAAAGAGACAGGCCGAGCAGGACAAGATGATTACGGCTCTTGCGTCAGACTACAGGAGCGTTTATTATATTGACCTTGATACGGATACCGGCATTTGCTACAGGAACGATTCAAAGGCAGAAGATAAGATTTTTGTCGGAAACAGCTTTAAATATAATGATAAGTTTACGGAGTATGCAAATACATATGTTGATGAGCAATATTTAGAAGGTTTCTTAGAGTTTATTAAGCCTGAAAATATCAGAAAAGCTCTTGAGATGCAGAAGCTTATTACATACAGATATCTTATTCATAAAGACGGAAGAGATACTTATGAAATGCTTAGAATGGCAGGCGTGCGTCATAAAGAAGACAGAACAGATCACATAATCCATGAGGTCGGTGTCGGATTTACAGATATCGACGAGGAAATGAAGAGTTCACTTGAAAAGAGCCAGGCTTTAAGCGATGCGCTTCAGGTCGCAGAGGAGGCAAGCAAGGCCAAGACAGCATTCTTATCAAATATGAGTCATGAGATTCGTACGCCGATGAATGCTATTATCGGACTTGACTCTCTTGCATTAAACGATAAGACAATATCCGATAGCACGAGAGACTATCTTGAGAAAATCGATAACTCTGCCAAACATTTGCTCGGACTTATTAACGACATTTTGGATATGTCGAGAATTGAGTCGGGAAGACTTACGATTAAGAGCGAGGAGTTTGCATTCTCCAAGCTTGTTGAACAGGTTAATACGATTATCTCAAGCCAGTGCGCGGATAAGGGATTGCATTATAACTGCTACGCAGACGGAGAAATCGGAGACTATTTTATTGGCGATGATATAAAGCTTCGTCAGGTGCTCATAAATATTTTGGGTAACGCCGTAAAGTTTACTCCTGAAGGCGGTACAGTAGATTTTAAGGTTACAAAGGCCGCAGAATACGACAATAAGTCAACGCTTAAGTTTGAGATGAAAGATACCGGAATCGGTATGAGCAAGGATTATCTGCCTAAGATATTTGAGACCTTCAGCCAGGAAGATTCTTCGGCAGCCAATAAATACGGCAGCAGCGGACTTGGTATGGCCATAACAAAAAATATCGTGGACATGATGAACGGTAAGATTGAGGTTGATTCGGAAAAAGGAGTCGGCACAACATTTACTGTTACCGTTACTCTTCTTAAGTCGGACAGAAAAGATGCTGATGATATTGCAGAGGATGAGATTATTCCAAGTGATATGTCTGTACTTGTAATAGACGATGACAAGGTTGCGGTAGATCACGCCAAACTTGTGCTTGAAAAGACGGGCATCTCAGCCGAAGTGGCACACTCCGGAGAAGAAGCTGTTGAGATGGTAAAAGTCAGACAGGCCAGAAACAATCCATACAATCTTATAATAGTAGACTGGAAGATGCCCGGCATGGACGGAGTAGAGACTACAAAGCAGATTCGCTCGATTATAGGAGACGAGTCGGCGATAATTTTGCTTACTGCATATAACTGGGATGATATTTCAGCAGAGGCTACGGAAGCGGGAGTAGACAGCTTTGTGGCAAAACCTCTGTTTTCGGGGAATGTACTTGAGGAGTTTAAAAAAGCAATTAAGGTAAAGAAGAAAGCTCAAGCAGGAGAAAAGAAAAAAGCAGACCTTGAAGGCAAGCGTATACTCATGGCTGAAGATGTTGAAATCAATGCCGAGATTATGATGGAAGTACTTGATATGAGAGATATGCTTTGCGAGCATGCGGAGAACGGAAGAATCGCGGTTGAGATGTTCTCATCTTCCCCTGAAGGATATTATGATGCTATTTTAATGGATATGCGTATGCCGGAGATGGACGGACTCGAGGCTACAAAAGCAATAAGAGCGCTTGATAGGGAAGATGCCAAAAAGATTCCGATTATCGCATTAACCGCAAATGCCTTTGACGAAGATGTTCAAAGAAGTCTGCAGGCGGGGCTTAACGCACATCTTAGCAAGCCGGTAGATCCTGCACTTTTATATGAGACACTTGAAAACAGCATTTAATATTATTCTTGGGAAAGGAAGAACTTGTGGCAGATTATAAATTAAAGAGAATATATTTTGACGCTTTGGGATACGAATATCCGAAAGAATGGGAGGAAAGCTTCGATGTGCAGAAGTTTTCCATGATTACGATGCAGAGCTGGGACGGCATTGACTTTAGACTCGGATTTAAAGGTGAAGACGAGAAAAAGGCTGTCCTTAGCGCGATGGAGTTTGAGACGGATTTATTGTTTATAAGCAATAAGCCCGATCACATTGAACTTGCGCAGTCTCTCGACATTGCGGTTCTTGGATTTGAGACCGACGGGCATTTAAATGCTCCGTATATTATAGAGGATATAAGCGCTGCGGACGCAGACTATCTTGAAAAAATATACAGGAGGGCTCACGGTTATCCATGAACAGTAGCCGAAACCGAAAGATGCATTATAAGAGAAGAAACTTTTGAGGATTTGGATGAATTATATAAAATATATAATAAGCCCGAGATTGCCTCATCTATAGAGCCTCTTTATGAAAGGCCCAAAGAAGAAGAGTATCTTAGGGCATATAAAAAAAATATGTATGGATTTTTCGGTTACGGTATGTGGGTAATAGAAGAAAAAGCTACGAAAAAAATTATCGGACGCATAGGATTTGATAACAGAGAAGTGAACGGAGAGATGACTCCGGAGCTTGGATATGTTATAGATCCGGATTGGCAGAGACAGGGAATTGCTTATGAATGTGGCAAGGCGGCACTTTTTTATATGTCAGAGGAGCTGGGGATAAGCCATATAAACTGCGTTATGCCCGAAGATAATATTGCAAGCATTAATATAGCAAAAAAGCTTGGATTTGAGTATGTAAATAGCATAGAAAAGTTTAAACTGTATGAAATCTTTATACAATTAAATTGACAATAAAACTCATATTCTTGTATAATGTTTTTGAAGGTATTTTATGTAAATGGGAGGATATAAAGATGACAGATGAAGAATATAAAGAGGCGGTAGTGGAGATGTTGCCGCTTATGGTGGATATGATGCATGAAGAGGTTATGATTTCATATCTCGATGAGAACGGCATCAATTTAAGAACGGCTCAGTCTAATGACTTTGGTGTGCCTGCACCATGTCCGGTTGGGGAGAAAGCCGGATCAAATTCAGATATTTGGTCGGTTATGAAGACAAAAAAGAGTATTTCTATGGTTTTACCTAAGGAGATTTTAGGGGTTGCGTTTAAATCCGTAATCGCACCGGTGATTGCTCCATCGGGAAATGTAATCGGAACACTTAATCTTGCTAAATCACTTGAAGTAAGTATGCAGATAGAAGAGGCTACAGAAAAGATGAGCGCATCTCTTCAGCATTCTCTTGCAAGTATTACTGAAATTACTGACGGAGCGCAGGATATGGCTTCGGGAATGAACAGTATTTCCGAGATTGTAAACTCAACAGAAGCCAAGATAGAAGAGGCAAACGGTTTTGTAGGCGGTATCGAATCTATCGCAAGCAGAACAAATCTTCTTGCTCTTAATGCAGCTATCGAAGCGGCAAGAGCCGGTGAGGCAGGTAAGGGATTTGCCGTTGTTGCCGAAGAAATGAGAAAGCTTGCAAAGACAAGCGGTGATTCCGCTTCGGAAATCGGAAAAGGACTTTCGGATATTTCAGAGTCTATGCAGCAGGTTGTTGAGCAGGTTAAAGTATCAAATGAAATTGCCTCAAATCAGGCGGCATCAACACAGGAGATAACTGCAGCGTTTAATGAACTTTCAGAGTCATCGATTAAACTTGCAGAGCTTGCAAAAGCATTCTAATAATAAAAATATCAGGGACTGCCAAAAGGCAGTCCCTTTTTCAATGCTACGTGCATCTTATAAATCTATTCTGTTACTTTAACTATACAGCTGACTTTTACGCCGTCCTCTTTGGCATAGATGTATGCCTTCCCTTTTTGACGTGCTGTTAAATTTCCGTATTCGTCTACGGAAACCACATTTATGTTGCTGCTGCTCCATTCGGGCTTGACGCCGGATGATACAGTTGCCGTAAGCTTGTAGCTTTGCCCGGCCGTTAGGTTAAGCGTCGAATCCGACAGCTTTATTTTAGGCTGCTTAACCGTAATTTTACAGGTCTTTTTCGTCCCGTCGCAGCTTGCCGTTATTATCGCCGTACCATGTTTTAGAGCAGTGATATTTCCCTCATCATCCACAACAGCTACAGATGTTTTATTGCTTTTAAAGCTTACATCATGTCCGGTGGAAGATGAAGCGTTAAGTTTATATGTCCTTGTTCTGTATAGAGTCTTTGAGGTCGCAGAAAGCGTTATTGTAGTCTTTTCGACCGTAACCTTGCATGAACTTTCGGCACCGCTTACTTTAGCCGTTATTTTGCAGCTTCCTTTTTTCTTTGCGGTTACAAGACCATATGTGTTTACTGATGCCACAGATGAATCCGAACTTTTAAAAGTCGGGATTTTGCCGGTGGTTGAAACGGCAATTAGGTAAAATTCATCACCTATGGACATTGATTTATTGTAGGTGGAAAGTACAATAATCGAAAACGAAGATGAGCTCTTCGCCGATACCGGCTCAGTATGTATTATAAGAGCCGTAAAGAAAACCAAAATGATAAGGACCGCGGATAATCCTCTTAAAAAGATTTTGCGTGTCATAAACCCTCCGTTTGTGCACGCAGCATCGATAAATTTAAAATAACAGACGAAGCCGAAGGTGTCAACAGTTTTATATGCGCGCTCCCATGAAAGGCTGCGGGAACTGAATGGCATTCTTCATATAATCATCAAATCTTCCGAGTTCAATGGCGGTCTGCTCATCTGTGGCCTTTACATAGTAGCGGAGAGTAGTGGAGATATCCGAGTGTCCCATTACTGCCTGGAGAATGTTAGCCATCATCCCGGATTCAGCACATCTTGTCGCAAAGGTTCGCCTTAGCGCATGCATAGAAAACGTCTTTATGCCGCAGCGCTTCGCAAGCCTTCTAAGTCCCTGATCGTAAGTTGTAAGCTTAATCGGTTTTCCACTGTCGTTTAGGAAAACAAAGTCGCCAAACTCGGTGCCTATGAATTTTACATCCTTAAGATAATGAACCTGCAGGCAGTTTATCGCCTCTGTCGTAAGGTCAATCGTGCGTTTCCCGCTATAGCTTTTCGGCTCGCTTCTTACAAATCTTTCCAAAGCCGGCACGTATTCCATTGTAGCCCTTATATGTATTTTCCTCTTATTAAAATCGACATCCTCCCACTTAAGAGCAATCAGCTCGCCTATTCTAAGCCCGGTCTGCAGGATGAACCTGACCTGGCAGGCGTAAATAAAATCGTTATTGTTAAGATAATCAATAAGCTTTGTGTGCTCACTCATTGAAAGCACTACCTGAGTATTTTTAGGTCTGAAAGGGCATTTTACAAATCGTGTTACGGGGTTAATGGATATAATGTTGTAGCCGAGCGCATTCTCAAAAATATTGTGCATAACGCTTCTGGTAAGCGACATCGTGGTTGCCGCATAGCCCTGTTCATACATTTTGTTTAAAACTTCCTGGCATTCGAGCGGCGTAATCTTTGAAAGAATCTTCTCACCCAAAATCTCCTGGATGTTGTGCTTGTAGCGCTCCTTTAGGTTGCGGATGGTGTTTCTTCGCGCGGAAAGAATTCTTTCACTGGACATAAGATAGTCCATCCATTCGTTTAATGTCATGTCTCCGTTAATAGTGGTTGTGTTAATTGTGTTCATACTTGAACCTCCTTAATAAAATAGTTTCAAGGCTTTATGGTAATATAATTTGCTGAAAAATGCTATAAAGAAGTGTGGGATATGGATAATTTGATTTGAAAAAAATTGATTGATGTGTTAATATTTTTTTCGAAACTCAGGCCTTCGGGTGTGGGTTTCTTTTTGTCTGAATTTTGCAAGAAAAGGTAGTGAGGCTATGCTTAAAAGCGTTAGCAAAAAGCTTTTATCCGGACTTTTAGCACTCGCTATGGTTCTTACTCTTGTAGCTGTACCTGTAGTTGATGCTCAGGCTGCTAATAGTAGTAACGGATATAAAGTAACTAACAGAACATCTGTTA
>JAILQM010000034.1 GCA_024698965.1 Eubacterium sp.
TTCCGGAATGTCTTTTACGGCATTATAAATTGTCTTTGAAAAATCCAGAAGGTATTCGTTTAAGACGGGTGAAACAAACATTACATACGGGAGTAGCTGCCCCGGAGAGGCAATAAAGATTTTGCCGGATGAAAGGGAGCCTCTTAAGTTTTCAAAGGCAGGCTCGATAACGCCGACTGACCTGGCTTCTATGGAAGATATGGTCATATGCGGCGGGACATTATTATCCGTCATAAAGCTGCTGCCTGTTACAGCGGCAATTTTATCTATGTATTTTTGAAGCGTTTTATTTGCATTATCGTCAAAATATACTGAAATAAGATACATGGCTGCTCCTGTTTAAAAGAAAAAAATGATTCATAGTTAGATTATAACAGTAAAACGATATGTGTACAGAAATTTATATCTATTTGACTAGGCACCCATCTGTGCGCTATATGCACAGGTGAGTGCCTAATCAATACTTCTGTTTTAGATTAATGAGATTTATAGTAAAAATATAATAAAAATGTATTAGGAGGTAAAAAATGAAAGGATTAAAAAAGTTAGTTTCGCTACTGCTGGTGACAGTCATGGTGTTCTCATTAGCAGCATGCGGAGGAAGCACAGACAGCGGTGATGAGCAAGGCGAATCAGGCACTGCGACGGAAACAGCTGATGGAAATGACACATCTGCAGTAACCGGAGAAGCCATATATGGTGGCACTTTAAATATGACAATGCAGACTTTAGATCTTGATACTGATCCAAGCTGTAGTCAGTCATATAAATGGGAGCTTTGGTTTGAAAGGTTGTTCCAAATTGATGTGACTTTGGGGGCAGAGGAATATCAAGATGAAACAACAAGTTCATCAAGGCTGACAGGTATGCTTGCGGACACATGGGAGTGGGATTCTGAAGCGCAGACATTTACAGTAACTCTTAAAGATGCATGCTTTCAGGATAAATCCGCGGCAGGAATGGAAGAATACGATATTTTCGGAGCAAGAGCAGTAACGGCTGAAGACGTTGTATATTCATATGACCGTTTGCTTGGAATAGGCATGTGTGATGAAGCTGTAATCTGCGATGAGAACTGGGAAAGTAGTCTTTATATGATTGAATCAATAGAGGCTGCGGATGATAAGACTGTTGTATTTCACTTTAATACAAGTGCTGATATTGCAGCATCAGATTTTATGCTCTGTAATGTTAATATAACGGGTCCTGAATGGGATGATCTTACAGATGATCAAAAAGCGGATTGGCATTATGCATGCGGCACAGGTGCATATGTTTTGACAGATTTCGAAATAGATTCTTATGCAACATTTACAAAGAGTACGAATTATTACGGTGTTGATACCAGAGAAGGATATGAAGGAAATGAGCTTCCTTATATTGAAACAATTACAATGAGTATGATTACAGAAAATGCTAACCAGATTACTCAGTTTGTGGCGGGGAACCAGGATATAATCGGATGGAACAGAGCATATCTTACTGATTCGGAGACAAGTGTAATAAAGGATTCTTTGACTGAGGATGACTATACTGAGTATATTTATCTCGGCCAGCCGTCAGCAATATGTTATAAGATAAGCGGAAATGAGCCTTTGCAGGATATAAGAGTTCGTCAGGCTATGCAGATGGCAATAAATATGGATGAGATTAATGACAGTTATTATGGATATGATACAGAAGCACAAATAGGTGGTTTATTCTCTGTAACAACGGATTATTCTTCAGTAGATTCTTGGGATGATGAGCTTTTATCAACATATGAATATGATCCGGAAGGAGCGAAGGCACTTCTTGAAGAAGCCGGATATGGAGATGGATTTACTTTTTATGTTGCAATTCATTCCGGACTTGATTCTGATCTATATACTCTTATAAAGGATTATCTTGGAGCAGTCGGAATAAATATGGAAATCACCGTTGCATCTGATCCTAATGAGATGAATAATTTGGGAACAAACGAGGAAGATCCAAATTCAATAGAGGGATCATGGGGCATGAGCTCTACTTTCTTTGTAACAATAATGTGGAAAGTAGGAGGCCCGGGTTATACATCATTTAATAATGACTCTACAGTAGAGGGATTCTTTACACAACTTGATAATGTGACATCAGAAGAGGAGGAAATTGAAGTTGCTCAGGACTTTGATAAATATATGGCAGAACAGCATTATGCGCTTGTAATAAGCCCATATACTCATATACCTGTGTATGTATCAACAAAAATAGGCGGACTTGATAGTAGCTTTATTTATTCCAATATGAATGTGGGAACGCTTCTTAATCATTGCTGGGATACAACGGCAGCAGAATAGTATTATTTCGGGGTGGCTTTCCGCCACCCTGAGTTATTTAAAAGCAGTAATTAAGGAGGGGAAAGTTTGGAAAAAGAGGTAATTTTACAGGTCCGGAATTTGAAAACATATTTTTATAGCGGAGATAGTGTGCTTAGGGCGTCTGATGATCTTTCTTATGATGTCCACAAAGGAGAATGTGTAGCGATAATAGGAGAATCAGGGTCCGGAAAATCGGTGAGTGCATTATCGGTATTGGGGCTTATACCCTATCCTCCGGGTCTGACAATAGGTGGAGAAATTCTTTTTCACGGAGAAAATCTTTTGGACTATTCAAATAAACAGATGCAGGAACTTAGGGGATCAAAGATATCAATGATTTTTCAAGAGCCGTCTACAGCTTTGGATCCTGTTATGACAATTGGAAAACAGGTGTCGGAGGCATTGGTGTTACATACCGGAATAAAGAAAAAAGAAGCTATGAAAAAAGCTGTTGAACTGCTCAGAAAAGTGAAGATTCCAAATCCGGAACAAAGAGTAAAGCAGTATCCTTTCGAGTTTTCAGGAGGTATGCAGCAAAGAGTTATGATAGCGGCTGCAATTGCCTGTCAGCCGGAAATACTTATAGCAGATGAGCCGACAACAGCGCTTGATGTTACTGTCCAGGCGCAGGTTTTAGAGCAGCTTGATGAACTTAGGCGAGAAAATGATATGGCACTTATCTTAATAACTCATAATCTTGGGGTGGTTGCCAGATATGCTGATAGTGTAAAAATTGTTTACGGTGGAAAGATAGTTGAATCGGGTTCGCCGTATGATGTATTTGAAAATCCGTATCATCCTTATACCTTAGGGTTGATAAGAGCAGTCCCAAGACTGGATCTTCCAAAGTCATATGGGCTTCATTCTATAGAGGGTACACCACCGGACATGGCAAAGATTCCTCCGCAGAGTTGTGCTTTTGCATCCAGATGTAAATATGCGACGGAGAGATGTTTTAATGAAAGACCTGTAGATGAAGAGGTTAGTCCCGGACATTTGGTTGCATGCTTTAATAAAGATATGACAGCAGAAGAAAGGGGGCAACTTTCGTGAGTGTAATTCCAGATATAAAAGAATTATCGGATCCTGTGGAACTTCCTCAGGGTGAAAAGATAAAAGAGAGCTTAGATGAGGATATTAGTATAAGAGATCATGCATCAACTGATATGAAGTCTGAGATTTTGGTTGTTAATGATTTAAAAATGTATTTTCCGGTAACAAAAGGGCTTTTAAAGAGAAAAGTCGCAGATGTAAAGGCTGTTGACGGGGTTACATTTTCAATAAAAAAAGGGGAAACGTTAGGTCTTGTAGGCGAATCGGGTTCAGGAAAGTCAACGATTGGTAATTGTGTAATGAGAAATCTTGTCCCTTCTGGCGGAAAGATTTTTTTTGATGGACAGGAAATAACAAACATGGATAAAAAAGGGTTAAAACTTCTGCATAAGAAATTACAGATGATAACCCAGGATCCATATGCATCGCTTGATCCGAGAATGACTATTAATCAGGCTATACTCGAGGGGCCGAGGATTAACAAATTAGGAACAAAAAAAGAACAGGAAGAATTGGTCGAGAGAATGCTGACTCTTGTTGGACTAAATTCGGAATTTAAAGATAGATATCCACATGAGTTTTCAGGAGGGCAGAGGCAAAGAATTTCAATTGCGAGGGCTTTGGCGATGTCGCCATCTTTTATTGTATGTGATGAGATAGTTTCTGCTCTTGATGTATCCATACAGGCACAAATAGTAAGTCTTATGATGAAACTACAAGAAGAACTAGAATTGACATATATTTTTATAGGTCATGATTTGTCTGTTGTAAGACATCTGTCAAATCATGTTGCAGTTCTTTATTTAGGGAAAATTGTAGAAATAACAACAGCTGAAGAAATGTATGATAACCCACTTCATCCATATACAAAAGCTCTTATATCGGCAGTGCCAATTCCACATCCTACAATAGATCGTCAAAGACAAAGAATAATTTTAGAAGGAGAAATACCATCTCCAATTGATCCTCCTAAAGGATGCCATTTTTGTACAAGATGCAAATATGCAGATACTAGGTGCAGGGAGGAAGAACCTGAATTAAAGGATGTCGGAGGTGAGCATTTTGTGGCATGCCATAAAATTGCAGAGCTTAATTAGAGGAGGAAAGTAAAATGGGAAAATATATTGTGAAAAGACTGATTCTCCTTATACCGACGGTGTTTTTGGTATGCGTTATTACATTTATACTTATGCGTATTATCCCGGGAACTGCGGTAGATCAAATAGTCAGTCAGTATTCTTTAGCCGGTATAAATGTTTCAAGAGAAGAGGTTGAAGTTATGCTGGGTATGGATAAGCCGGCAACAACGCAATTTTTTATATGGTTTGGTGATATATTGAGAGGTGATTTGGGAGATTCATTGTTTCAAAGCGAGACAGTTGGACAGATTATAGGTAAAAAACTGCCAATAACACTGGAACTATCAATAATGATACTGCTGCTTTCAAATATTATATCCATCCCTCTTGGCCTTTTATGTGCGGCACGACAAGATGGTCCGACAGATAATATTATCAGAACTATAGCGGTAATACTTATGGCTGTACCTGTATTTTGGCTGGCAACCTTAGTTCTTGTGTACCCGGCTGTATGGTGGAAATATGCGCCGCCATCGAATTATTATCCGTTTTTTCAGAAACCGATACAAAATATTCAGATGTTTTTGATTCCGGCAGTGTTGGGAGCTGTAACTCAAGCCGGTATACAAATAAGACTTGTAAGAACAATGACACTTGAAAATCTGAGACAAGATTATATTAGGACGGCATGGGCAAAGGGAGCAAGTGAAAGTTGGGCACTTACACATCATGCATTAAGAAATGCAATGATACCGGTTGTTACCTCTATAGGTGGTGCAGTAGCCGGACTGATCGGAGGAAGTGTTGTACTTGAGAATATGTTTAATATTCCGGGGATAGGAGCTACTATGGTAAATGCGTTATCTAATAGGGATTATCCGTTGGTTCAAGGGTGCGTACTTATTTTTTCTGTAGTTGTAATGGTTGTAAATTTGTTGGTTGATGTCGGATACAAGTGGATTGATCCAAGGGTTGAGATAGAATAAGGAGCTGCAATATGGGAGAAAATAATACATTAAAGGAAAACAAAAAGAAACCTAAAAAGAAAAATTTTTGGGTTGAGCTTTTTAAGACAAAACCAATTGCCGGTGTTAGTCTTGTTATTTTGGTTATTTTTATTTTAATTGCAATATTCGCAGATGTTTTAGCTCCGACAAAGATGACGGTAGGCGGTTTGCCGACCAGTGTCCTTGAAAAAATGCAGCCACCATCAATGGAACATCTTCTGGGCACAGACACATTGGGCAGAGATTTATTAAGCTATATGATTTACGGAGCGAGAACGTCGGTTGTTCTTGGTATAAGCTGTACGCTTATAGGTACGGTTATTTCGGTAATAATCGGTGTGTCAAGCGCAGTAATAGGAGGGACTTTTGACTTAGTTGTTCAGAGAATAGTAGATGCTTTTAACTCTATTCCGGGTATGCTTATAACAATGATTCTTATGGCTGCTCTTGGAAACGGAATGATTCAGATGATAATTGTTTTGTCTATTCCGGGGGGAATAGGAGGCTCCAGAATGATAAGAGGTGTTGCAATGTCTGTTAAGGATGCCGGATATTGTAAGATGTCAACAATGTTATCGGGAGGCCCCCTTTGGCGAATGATACACCATGTTGTGCCTAATATTATGCCACTTATTTTGATGAATCTTGCCGGTAATATAGGAGGAATAATTATGGCAGAGTCCACACTTAATTTCTTGGGATACGGAGTAAGCCTTAATACTCCTTCCTGGGGAGCGCTGCTTTCGGGTTCGGGAAGATCTAATATGTATTCGGCACCATGGCTTGCAATTATACCGGGAATCGCAATAGGACTTATAGTATTTGCGTCGGCAATGTTCGGCGATGGTGTTAGAGATCTTTTAGATCCTAGACTAAAGGGCGGAGTTGGTAGTTATGATAAAGATAAAATAAAGAAACAGATTGCAAATAAAATTCATGCTGACGCTTAAAAGGAGGTAGATACGTAATGGATAAATCAGAACTGCTCCTGGAAAAAATGGAAGTTCGCAGACAGTTGCGGAATACTATAGGAAGAATATCACATGATTTATGTATTAAAGAAGACGGTATGATATATAAAAGGTATTGGTCAAAAAAATTAGATGTCAGCTTACTTCTTAATGACGGAGGATACAAGGGTAATAAAGCTGTTGAGCAGTATTATGGTGATTGTGCAAAAGAGATAGAGTTGTCATCAAAACTTATAAAAAACAAGTTTCCGGATGTATTTGAGGGTAAAACTGACGAAGAACTTTATGGCGTGGGAATGATAAATTATATGCCGGTCGATTCTCATGTAATAGAAGTAGCAGAAGATTTTAATACTGCAAAAGCGATTTTTAATGTAAGAGGTTCCTATTGTCATTTGACGGGGGAAGGACCAATTGCAAACTGGACATATGGATATATTGCAGCAGATTTTATAAAAGAAGATGGCAAATATAAAATATGGCACATGCAGATATTGTATAACATTGACAATCCTTGTGGAGTAAACTTTATTGCGCCGGCAAAAAGCTATAAAAGGGTTGAGGGTTTTGAAGCTATGGATGATTACAAGATGCATGAGCCTAATATAAAAACAAAAGTTGAACATTATCATCCGTTTAGAATCGTGGGGGCATTTCCTAAAGTGCCGGAACCATATAATACATTTGAAGAAACCTTCAGTTATGAAATATAGGAGGACAAAACATTGGGATTTACAGAAAACCAAAAAGAGTATACAGATGATGAAATGATTATTAGAGCTTGGGATAAAGAAGTTATAATGGATCAGGTCGGAAGATTTGTATTATTCTGGAGTTCGGGAGAAAGACAGAGAATTATAGATGAACTATATGTGTCTAATCCCGATAATCAAAAAGATGCTTCTTTTGCTACAAATATTGGTTTTTATGTTGGAATAGATGAGGTTAAACGTCATCTTGTAGATGAATATAATGATCGATGTAAAAAACAAAAGGAAAAGTATTTGGATTCGGGGATTGATTATGCGACGGACGGTATAGGTATTTGCATTATGCATTCTGCAACGACTCCTGTTTTATTTGTTGCAGATGACGGAAAAAGCGCAAGGGTTTTAGTATATGATCTTGGAATGTCGGCGGAAGGAAATCCTGACGGAACAGCTAAATGCTATCATGAAGTTGGCCTTTTGCTTATAGAACTTTTAAAGGAAAATGATTGCTGGAAGATTTGGCATATTGTTGAAGAACACGATTTTACAATAGAAGCCGGAAAAGATTATAACGAAGTGCCAACAGTGATTAAAGATGCTGATGATCCTAGCAGAAAAGACTTTGGCAATCCTACCGTAAAGAAGGACGTATATGATAATCAATTTGGCTGGGAGTACTTGTTTTATGACATGCCGGCACCATATAAAACATATGCTGATGAAAGAGGTTATGGTGTTAACGGCATAGTGGGCAAAAAATATTATGAAAGAATTTATTAGAAAAACTCTTTTATTAGAGGCTAATGAGGTGAATATGAAGTCGAAACATCAAAGAATAGCGGCAATAGTTGCTGCGCAAAAGGTTGAAGAATTTAAGGGCCGGCATGCATATCTTCATGGCTTGGGATATGGCAGGGAAGAATATGGAACATTTTGGCTTAGATCTGAAAACACTACTTGGGGACATACTTTTGGAAGAATGATAGGTTTTAAAGAAATGGTAAGGAATCATTTTGATGAGGCACCTGAGACAGCAATAGGAGCCGGACCGTCTTATCCAAAGGAGGCTCCGGTTATGCATGAAGAAGACATAAATAGCGAGTTTGTCCCAGAAGGAGGACCGACGGGAAGACTCCGACTGAGAGAATTAAATACAGACAGACCAAAGACACCGATAGATATTTACGGAGACTCTTTATATGGACATGATGCACGCTCAACATTTGCATCAAATGCACATATTTTAGGTTCGCCGGTAATAGAAGTTGCTGAAGACGGACTATCTGCAAGGGCATTTTATCTTACACCGGGAAATATGTATGGAGTAAATGGATATCAAGGCGGCAGATGCGGCATGTGGCTCTGGGAAAGATACGGTTCGGATTTTGTGTTTAGAGACGGTAAATGGTGGTGGTTTCATGAGCAGGTTTGCCCCGATTTTTGCGGAGATATGGATGATGAAAACTGGGCACAGGACAGATTTGTAAAGTTCCTCAATAAAACTCTTGAAACTGGCAAATGCAGTACTTGTGATGACTTAAGTGACGCCAGGCTTGCTCATAATGATATATCAATAGTTCAAACTGTACAGGATACTGTCCCGGCGCCGGAACCATATGAGAAACTTGACGATGAGCATAGTTATTCCGTGGGGTATAACGATTTTTCGGGATATCTTTATGAGTCAAACGGAAGCTATGGGGATTATGTATATTAAGCGGGGAAAAACATGAAAGAAACACAGAAAAAAGAAGTGTCTCCTTTTGTGGCTATGGCGGAAGGCGTTGAAAATTTACCTAAAAGAAGAATTGTATTGAACAAAGAATATTTTGCCGGAATCGATTCAGGTACTTATGGATGTAATGATAAATTCGATTATGAAAAAGCTGACAGTAAAGAAATAAGAATTGAAGAAGGCAAAAAAGAATTTGCAGGACTTAGAATTCTTCATTGGGAGGACTCGGCAATAGGAGTGTCTTCAGAAGCGGTAGCCGTAATTAGAGATTCATATATTTGGGGAGATACGCAATATGAAACAATGCCTTTGTCCGGTCCTCCGGGCAATTTGTTGGTGTCAGGAAATGTTCGTGCCACTTTAGGCCTGGGGAATAGTCAAAATTATTATATAAACTCAACTGTGGTTTCAAGAAATTGGGCAGTGCTTTCGACAGACGGGGCAAAACCGGCGGGAAAAGGACAAGTTGAGCTGAGCCTTTATGCGTATGGTACGGCAGCAGAGGCGCTTAGCGGTGGATATGCATCATATTCGGATTTGTTTTGCAATTTATATGTGTTTGGTAGCTTGTTTAGAGCTCCGGAAATTGGGATTATATCCGGATCTTACGGAAGAGTAACACTGGGCACTGTTGAAGATGGCGAAAATAACGCGGAACTCTCTAAGGTATTAACAGAGAAAGACAAAGCTGTAAGAGCGGATAAAACGCTTAGAACTGTTGTTGAAGGCGGGCGAAACGCTTTTATGATTCATAGTGTAAACTTGCCGCCATATTGGGAGTTTAAAGGTTATTCAAAAGAAGAACTTCCTTTTTATACAGCAGAAATATATGCTCATAATTCGATAATCGGAACAGATTTATCGCTCGATAAAGGCGTGGTCTATGAGGGTGCTAAGCAGGCATATATAGATTATACCTCCGGAAGCAGTATTCTAATTAAATCTACAAATGTTGATTTTAATATGGATGGTTGCGAATTGTACACAGATGTTTTAGGTACAGGCTATTTGATTCAAACCGTATATAATAATGATACTATGTTTATGAATGCAGTTCCTGAGGGGGAAACCTATCCGGGAATAAAGATTAGTATGAGTAGAATGAAGGTAAAAGGAGATATATCTCATGAGGATTATCAGAGAGATTTTAGACTTTTACTTTTAAATGCAGAGTATTACGGAGCTATTAATGAGTATAGCTTTGAACATTGGAAAACGGTCTGCTCAAATAATGGGTTTTCAGAGTTTTGCTGTGACGAGAAATATAAAACCCATCATGGAATACATTTGGTAATGGAAAATAATTCTATATGGGTTGTTACGGCTAATAGCAAGCTTAGCTCTATAAGAATAGAGAAGGGATGTGTTGTTAAAGGCAGAATTATGCTTAATGGCAAAGAACTGAATATTAAAGATGGTGAGACATATACAGGCACTGTAGAGGTTTATCCATTGGAATAAAACACGAAACAGTAGCAGAGTAATTATTTGTGCTACTGTTTTTGTGTACTAAAAAAAGATTTGAGAGCAGGGTTTGGGTTGGCCAAATCATAATACAGGTATATCTGGTAACCGATATCTTCCGGGTTACCGGATATGGGGATACATACACAGCGTTCATCAAGTCCGGCGGTGGAATGTTCCGGGATTACTACGCTTTCCATATTCATTCTTACGGAAAAGAAAATATCTTCAACGCCCATTTCTTTATATAACGCTTCTTCTAAGGAATGCGGCTGGCTTCGCGAAAACCCGGGGATGATTGGAGGTGTGGAATTGTTGTTGGCCAGGTGTTTGCTTATTTCGTTTACACGGATGGATTTGCGTTTGGAAAGTTTATTATCTACAGATGTTATGAAAACAAAATTGCCGTCTTCAAGTTTTATGCGTTCCAAGTTTTTCGTTACAGCAGGAGCGGAAAATGAATATGTAATGCAAATATCGCATCTTCCATCTAAGAGGTCAAAGGTAGCCTGATAAGGAGTAGTGCTTCTGAAAACCATTTCAACATTGGGATTACTTGATTTGTATATTTGAACATGTTTCATAATTTTTTCGCTATATGGGATTGCACTTGAAAACCGTAGTATTTCTCGTTCTGATTTGCCTAGGTCTTTGACATCTTTTTGAATGCGGTCAAATTCCTCGAGAAGTTTAGAGGCACGCATATAAAGCAGGCTTCCGGCCTTTGTAAGAGAAACAGAACGACTTGATCTGTTTAACAAAGTAGTGCCTAATTCCTTTTCGAGAGACGAAATGCTACGACTTATTGCTGAGTGTGATATGTATAGTTTTTCTGCAGCACGACTTAAATTAAGCTCTGTTGCAGCTGCTGTAAAATGTGTAAGCTGGTCAAGTGTCATAATTTTACCCTCATTTATTTGTGCGCCAGACGCACAGATTAGTGTAGAAACAATACTTCCGTTTTTATATTAAATTTTTATAATCATAAATAGAAGAAATAAAAACCCTTATTTAAAGTATAAAATAACAGAATTTTAGATGCAAGTAATTTGAGAGGAGAAAAATGAGTTACAAAATTAAAGAAGGCTGTGTGGGATGCCACTACTGCATGCTTGAATGTCCGGTTGGGGCGATAAGAATATTTAACGGAAGCTACAATGTTGATGAAGAAAAATGCATTTCATGTGGCAGATGCAGACAGGTATGTCATCTTGAACTTCCGTATGATGAAGAGGCAAAAGAGGAAAGTATAAGTTGTCATGACATGCTGGAATATGGCTGTGATGTGCTTGTTATAGGAGCAGGCGGAGTCGGAATGGGAGCCGCTGCCAGAGCATCGTATTTGGGATTGGATACACTGGTAATAGAGGCAGCAGGACGATGCGGAGGCGGAACATATTTGGCACATGGAGCTTCATTTACCGGATCTAAGAATGTATATCCGAGGCTGGGTCTTTCATCTGATATTGATGGTCAGGTTGGATTTTGGAATATGTTGGCCGGTAAAGAGATGGAAGATCAGGCTCAGCTTAGAAAAAATGTTGCGGCAAACGGAGAGTTTTTGGATTGGTTTGACAGCCTTGATGAGAATTATTGCAAGCCTTTTAAAAAAGGTGGTGAGCATTTTCCGTTTCCTTTTGATATGCCAAAGAGATATCTTAATACAAAATCTACGGATAACTCCATAGGACCGGGATGGACCGGGTCATGGATTATAGATAAGCTCTTGGAGGTTTGTAAAAAGCAGAATGTAGAAATTCTATATAACACCAGAGCAACCCAAATTGAAGTGGGAAATGACGGAAAGGTAAAAAGTGTTATAGCAGAGGACAAGGGCGGAAAGATTAAAATAAGTGCAGAATATTTTGTGCTTGCTACCGGCAATTATTTATATGACGAAGAAGCCCTTGCAGCAATTGACCCTGATTATGTGAAAAAGGACAGGCCTATTTTCAGGATAACTGTGCCGACTAATCGTGGCGATGGGCAGAAGATGGTAAAAAAAATAGGTGGAATAGTAAATACTGATTTTATGAGAACAAGAGGCCCTTCTCATCATCCTTATTTATATGCTGTAAATATGTTTATGGGAAATCCGGAAAATGTATTCTTTGATGCAGACGGAAGAAGGCTTTTTGAGATGAAACCCGGTCCGCCGCCAATGCCGGGAAAGAAGGATAAAGAAACGCCGGATACCCCGGGACAAAAGATTCTTCATTCAAAAAACAGTCTTTGCTATGCAGTGATGGATTCGGCACAGCTGGAAAGCTTTGGCAAAAGACTGTTAGAAAATGCCGATTCTGTGCACGATGAATTTGCCAAAACCTGGAAAGAAGATATTGAAAAGGAATGTGCGCTTGAAGACCTTCCGGCAAGAAAAGCAGATACAATAAGAGAATTGGCGGAAAAACTTGGCATGAATCCGGATGTATTGGAAGAAAGCGTTAAGAGATATAACAGCTTTTGTGAAAAAGGTATTGACGAGGATTTCGGAAAAGCAAAGGAAAATATGAGACCGATAAAAGAAGCGCCGTATTATGCGTTTATAGGTCAGAACTTTGACAATGGAGCAAGCTTGGGAGGAGTTGAGACTGATGCGTGGTTAAGAGTAGTAAAACAGGACGGCGGTTTATTTGAGAATCTGTTTTGCGCAGGAGATTGTGCAACCTATTCGCCGGAAGAAAACAAAGGAGCAGTAGGACTTTGCGGAGGACTTGGAGGTTCCTTTGCAAGTGGATATCAGATTGCAAATTATATAAAATACGGAATTTAAATATTAGGAGTGAAAAATGGATATTAAGGAATTTGTAGAAAATGACAAAGCAGGACATAAAAAGATGAGTGAGGAGGAAATCAAAAAACATCTGGCAAAAGACAGCGGATTCTCAATTGAAGAGAAGGAAAGCTATTTTAGAGGAATAGTAACAATGTTTCCGGCAATGATGCTTGGGCATTATTTCGAATTTATAACAGGAGAATCTCCGGAGCGATACATGAAGGAATTTGTTCCAAGCGTAGAAAAGCTATATATGGAAACCGGAAACGCAATGCTTCATACAGTATATGAAAACTATGGAAACAAAAACGCGCTTGCAGCGTTTTTAGGAGCATATTTTTCATATTATCCTGTTCAGATTCTTATGGATTTTGCGGGCTTTGCCCTTAGTAACGGAGAGAATGTGGCGGCAGAGAAGTTTATTTTCAACTATAGAAAAGACAAACTGCCAACGCTTTTAAAAGAGATTGGAAACGCTGTAAAAGACAAAGAAAATTCCGAAGATTATATTTTGTATTTAGCTACAGAATATCCGTTTGATCTGGTTGAAGATTTTCATAATGCAGTATTTAAATAAAAGAGAGGGCTTTTTAATATGACTATAAAATATGATGTGGCTGTAATAGGTGGCGGAGGCTCCGGCCTTGTTGCGGCTGTCAGAGCGGCGCAGCTTGGTGGGAAAAAAGTTGTGATTTTGGAAAAATCCGGAAGAACCGGAGGCGGAATGGTAATGGCTTCTACAATGCGCACCTTTAGAAGCAAATGGCAGGAAGAAAAGAATTTACCTGATGTTACGGATATGTATTTGAGAAAGGTTATGCAGGATACATATTGGAGATTGGATCCGGAACTTGTGGGAAATGCAATTTTAGCCACAGGTAAATTTTTTGATTGGTTTTTGGACTTGGCCGGAAAAGAAGCCGGAGAAAAGTTTAGGATTGGAAGATATGTTTTTGATGATGAAAACGGACCTCTTGGACCACAGATGGGAGGTCCCGGTGGAGTGACCGGAGGCGGCAGATTCTTTATGGATACTTTACGCGAAAAATGTAAAGATTACGGTGTAGATATTTTGCTAAAACACAGGGTTAAAGACGCCGAATATAAAGATGGAAAAATATCGGCTGTTATAGCAGATTCTCCGAGCGGAGAGGTAAAAGTGTTGTGTGATTCGGCAATAGTTGCGTGTGGCAGCTGGATAAACAATGATGAAATAATGAAAGAAATTTGTCCGCAGTTTTTAAATGCGAAAAAAAGCATCGGTCCCAGCGCTCATATGAATCCGAATTACACCGGGGACGGGTTTTCTATTACAAAAAAAGCAAATGTGAAATATGACAAGAGTAATTATACTTTACGCATGATGGGGCCTATGGTTATGTCTAAATATGTAATGCCACCCAATATGGGCGATTCTCCTTTTTCAATTGCAGTAAATAAAAGTTCAAAAAGATATGCATGTGAACCAACGCAGCCGCGAATGGGAATATTTGATTCGGGGTTGGTGATGATGGAACAACCTGACGGGGCGGTATATATTATCTTTGATAAAAACACAATTGAAGCTCAGATTAAAGATGCAAAAGAAAACCCCAAAAAAGAAGATGACAATATATTTACACCGCCGCCATTGCCGGAAACACTAGTGGAGGCGATTGAGGATATGGACAATGCCGCCCAAAATGAGGCTGATATTTATAAGGCAGATACAATAGAAAAACTGGCGGAGGAGATAGGGCTTGATGCATTCATTCTTTCAGAAACAATAAGTGAATATAATGCCGGCTGTGAAGCGGGATTTGATAAAAAATGCTTTAAAGAGAGTAAATATCTTGTGCCAATTAACGAGGGACCATTTTATGCGATAAAAGCAAAGCTTGGCACTGACGGAGCGTTCGGCGGAGTTTTGGTGAATCCGAATATGCTTGCTTATAGAGAAGACGGAAGTATAGTTGATAATCTTTACGTAACCGGAGATTTTGCTTCCGGCAGATTTGTGAACATGGGAGGAGTGAAAGTTCAGGTTTTAAATGACATGTCCTGGGCTCTTGCCGGTGGATTTATAGCGGGAAGCGATGTTTGTAAACGGGGGGTAAAGTATTGGCATAAGAGCACAAATTAAAAATTAAATTTGTGTTCTCAAATAATAGAGCTGATATTTTTAATCAGTATAATTAACAGAGAAGCATCAACGAAATGATGTTTTTCTGTTTTTTTATGGGAAAGATAAATGCGAAAATTAGACAAAAAGCTGCTTGAAATAATAAAAACCGAGACTGAGAAGGAAAGATTATTAAATTCGAGCAAAGCGGAAAGAGAAAAGTACATAGAGAGTTCAAAAAACTGGTCGGGGAAAGCTAATCTTTCGGAGTTTTTGGAAAAAGATATCACGGTTACAAGAAGGCCAAGGTACGTTGATTCGCCGGCAAATATCCTTAATGTTGTCGAGATGTATTACGTTGCACAAGGGGATGCGGTATTAATTGTTAATGATAATGAGATAGCTTTGAAAGAGGGAGATATATTCTTAAAAAACCGTTATACAAACTGCGGAATAAAGGCGCTTGGAAGAGATGACATAGTTATTGCTATTTTACTTAAGCCTTACTTTTTGGAGAATGCATATGTCTGTCTGGATGATCAGACAACGCTTTCGGAGTTTATGCTGGATACTCTGAAAAACGATGTGAGCTGGAACAAATATTTACATTTTACTGAAATAGAAGATACGGCTGTTATGGATTTGCTTGAAACTATAATATATTTGGCATTCCCATGTATGAATGATAAAAATATGGCGTGCGGATCCGAGTATGATGAGACTGTTATGGAGCATCTTATGATAGCGCTAATGGTATGTCTGTCAAGAACTCTTAATACACTTGCGGAGGATTCGGCTGTCAGCTATGATGAAATAATAAAGCAAACGGTTTTGAAATTCATTGAGCATAATTATCAAACCGTATCTTTACAGGAAATGGCTGAGGCTCTAAACAGTTCGGAGTCGGCGTTATCACGCCAAATAAAATCGATTTTCGGTATGGGTTATAAAGAGCTGCTTTTAAAGAAAAGATTTGAGCGAGCGGAGATGCTTCTTAAAGAAACAAATCTTTCGATAGTAGATATAGCGGTTGCAGTGGGATATGAAAATACCAGTTTTTTCTATAGAAGATTTAGGGATATGTATGGTATGTCGCCGAAGGATTACAGAAAGAAAATGTAATAAAAAAGAACACTAAAATTAGAAATAAGGATATATGATTTATGGGTTAACTTCTCTATTATTATTACATAGGTTGTAAAAAGATAGGAGAGGGAAACTTGAACTGGAGTAAAAGAAGAATGACTGAATTAGAGATATTTTTTAAACATTTTGTGCATTACTGCCAATATGGAAATGAGCATGGATGGCACGAAAACGGAACCGGTGGCATGAGCATGCTGATGCCGGATGAATTGATAACAAAGTTACAGGCACAGCTTGATATGACAGCAGAGTATAAGTCGCTTAGTGTAAAGGTTCCTGCGCTTGCAAGAGAGTTTTTTATAGTTACGTCTGAAGGCGAGATTTGGGATGAAATAGAAGAACGCTTTGAAGAGTTTAGCGGTATTGTCCAAATCGGCCCTAAAGGTGATGCTTACAGAAAGGTATACGGCCTTGAGCGTGGCGGCGAACCTACGACAGATTTTCCGATACATCTTCTCATACATGAAAAGTTAATGAAAAAAACAAAATCCAAACGTTCAATAGTTTATCATTGTCATCCGGTAAATCTTACAACACTTACTTATTTTTTGCCTCTTAAAGACGAGGTTTTTACTGAGGCACTTATGAAAGCATCCGTTCATTGCTCGTTAAATATTCGAGGAAGGATTGGCGTTGTTGACAGGCTGACAATGTCTGTCGAGGAGCTGAGCAAAGAAACCGTGAAAAAAATCGATAACAGCAATTTGGTTATTTGGCCGTTTCATGGAGTAATATGTTGCGGAGAAAGCTTTCCGCATCTTATGGGAAGTGTGGAGATGGCAGAAAAAGCAGCCGCTATCAGAATAAAGCTGATTGAAATGGCTGATAAAATTGTACAAGAACCTAAAATCGAGGATTTGGAAAGGCTACGAAAAAACGTAGGTGAAAACTAAATAATAATTACAAAAAAAGACGCGCTTTTTACAAGATGCGTCCTTTTTTTGCCTTTTTTAATGCCTTAAGATTTTAATAAACAATAAAAGGAGGAAAAAGATGGCTTACGAAATTAACCGGGAACTATGCTCGGGATGTCATAGGTGCAGGGTTGAATGTCCGGTTGGGGCAATCAGGTTTAAAAACAGTAAATACTGGATTGATCCGGACAAGTGTATATCTTGTGGGCATTGTGCGGAGGTCTGTCATAATGATGTGATAAGCGATCCGGAGAACTTACCTGTGTATGAGAAGCATTCTAAGGTGGAAAAAAATTGTGATGTGCTTGTTATAGGAGCCGGGGCATCCGGACTTGCGGCGGCAGCGGTTGCAGCCGAAAACGGGAAGAAAGTTCTTGTAATCGAGAAAAACAAGGAGATAGGCGGAAGTGCGTGGTATGCGCATGTGTTTAGAAGTCATTATTCAAAGTGGCATAAAGAGGCCGGAATAGAGGATGGAAGAGATGAGCTTTACAAAGAGTTTATGGAAAAAACCGAAGGTCATGTAAACGGAAAGCTTGTAAGAAGAATTCTTGACGCCGATGAAGAACTAATAGATTGGCTTATAGAGAAACATTCTCTCGGAAACGATTATAAATTCGGACCGCAGTTCTACGGAGGATATGGGCCACAGGCAACTTATGATTGGGAGTATAACCATAAAAGAATTGATACAACAATCGGACCGGGCGGTACCGGATGGTATATGACAAATAAGTTGTTGAAGATTCTAAAGGAGAATGGCGGAGAAATCTTATACAGAACATGGGCGACCGATATTCTTTTGGATGACGGGGGCAGAGTAAAAGGCGCACGGGCCGAAGACAATGGCGGACAGATAGAGATAAGCTGTGACAGAATTGTAATTGCAACAGGAGCTATGAGCAGAAACAAAGAGCTCACAAACAAGTTTAATCCTGTATTTTATTCTGACAATCCTGAGGATGAACCTGTACATGTATTTGCATGTTCTACCTGTAGCGGTGACGGAATAATAATGGGCGAAAAAATAGGAGCGGACATAGATTATATAAATGCCAGAGCGGGAATGTTTGGACCTATGAGACATCCGTTTGGAACGGCAAGTATAACAGCGGCGTGTAACAGGTACGGAATTCAGGTAAATGCAAACGGTGATCTTTTCGATGACGGAGGCCCCGGAATGGCGGTTAGTCCGTTGGCATACGAACCGAAAAGGATTTGCTGGAAGCTCACAAATGAAAAATCAATTGAAAGAGCAGAAAAAGAATCTATCGGAAGGGGACAGGATGTTCCGGGATGCGATATGAACAGATTCTTCGAAAACTGGAAAGAAGAGCTTGATACGGAAATAGAGTGGGAAACAATGTATCGGGCAGAAACGATTGAGGAGCTTGCAGAAAAGATAGATGTTCCGGCTGAAAAAATAAGAGCGGCATTTGAAACATATAATTCAACATGCGGAAAAGCTGAAACAGTATTTACACCGGATGGACCAAAAAAAATGCCACCTAAAGAAAAGATTGAAGAAGGACCGTATTATGCAGTGTTTATGAAGCTGTTTCATGAGAATGCTTTGGGAGGCCTTGTAATTGACGAGGATGCATCCGTGCTTAGAGGAGGCAGAAAGATTCCGGGGTTATATGCAACGGGTGATACAACAAGAGGCGTAATGGTGCCGGGAGAGGTTGGATCTATGTACATTGAAGGTACAATATCCGCTCTTACGTTTGCGCTTTGCAGTGGTTTTATTGCAGGGGAAGAATGCAGTAAATAAATAATATTAAAAAGGAGAGGTACGATGAAAAAAAGAGTAAAACAGCTAGTGGCGATAATACTATCGTCAGCAATGGTTATGTCGCTTGCGGCATGTGGAACATCAGAAACAGAAACGGAAAGCTCTGATGCGACATCGGCGGAGGCCACGGAAACCGTATCAACGGATGCGGATGAAGGAACTCCGGTTCTAGGAGGAAGTGTTACGTTAAGGTATACGGAGTTTTACGGCGAGTATGATCCGGGAGCTTGTAACAACAGAGCATGTAATACATTTATGTATGATATGCTTTGGAATTTGGATTGGGAAACCGACCCTGATGAGTTTACTTTTGCAGGTACATATCTTTCATCTGATTATTTGACGGGGCAGGTAGCAGAATCCTGGGAAGTGGCCGATGATTATACATCTATTATGGTACATTTAAGAGATGATGTATATTTTCAGGATAAAGTGGCAGCAGGATTTGATGAAGAATATGATATCTATAAAGGAAGACAGCTTGTGGCTGACGATGTAAAATTCAGCTATGCAAGACTTATCGGAATAGATGGATATGAGCAGGTAGAGCTTGATCAGACGAACTGGAGTAATGATCTTGCCATGCTTGAATCAATCGAGGTTGTTGATGACCAAACATTGATCTTCTACTTAAATACTAATACGCAGGTTGGTGTAAACAGTTTTATGTGTGCAAGAGTTCAGCTTGCCGGACCTGAATGGGATGAGCTTACAAGCGAGCAGAAGGTGGATTGGCAATATGCTTCAGGAACAGGACCGTTCATCCTTCAAAACTATGTAACGGATAACACCATGACATTTGTTAAGAATCCTAATTATTGGCAGACGGATTCCGATGGTGTTCAGCTTCCGTATCTTGACGAAGTAAATCTTGTATATTTTGCAGATGCAGAAACAACTATGGCTTCATTTATTTCCGG
>JAILQM010000039.1 GCA_024698965.1 Eubacterium sp.
CCGCCGAGGCGATCGGTCCTTTCCAAAATAGTTACTTTATGTCCCCGCCTTGAAGATGTAAGCGCCGCCTGCATACCGGCAACTCCTCCGCCAATAACAAGAACATTTTTCTCTTTTCCTGCTTTAGGCATATCTAGCATATCAAAGTGCAAAAGATAAGGATTAACAGAGCAGCCTTCCGGAAACTCTCCGCCAAGCTCTTCCATTGCTTCCTCAAACGGTCCCGGATAGCATCTCATACATCTTATACATTTTCTTATCTGTCCGGCTCTTTCTTCTTCAACTTTTTTCTCAAACTCAGGATCTGCCTGAAGCTGTCTGCACAAAACAACGATATCGCATTTGCCTTCCGCAATCCATTTTTCCGCATCATCGGGATTGTTAATTCCTCCGACAACAGCCACAGGTATTTTTACCGCATTTTTGATTTTTTCGGCCATTTCAATATTACAGCCGTGAGCATCGTAGAGGGTGGAATTTTGAAGTGTCTCCATCGGCTTTTGATATACACCTGCAGAAACATGAATAAGGTCAATATGACTCTCCATTATTCTGCAGAATTCTATAATATCTTCATCCGTATATGCTCCCGGCATATTTTCCCTGCCGCTTATTCTCGCTTCTATTATAAAATCCTCGCCGCAGCTTTTTCTTATCTCATCTGCGATAAGCACTGCAATCCGGCTTCTGTTTTCAATGCTTCCACCAAACTCATCAGTCCTATTGTTGTACCTTGGCGATAAGAACTGATGAACAAGCCATCCGTGCCCGCAATGAACATTTACTCCGTCAAATCCGGCTTTTTTCATAAAAAACGCGGTATCGGCAAATTCTTTTGCTACAGTTTTTATATCATCCGGCGTAAGAGCCTTTACTTTTTCTCCGTATTCATTCAGACATTCTGACGGTCCGTATGCCGGAGCACCTTCTTCGTTTTCGGGTTTGGCCATGCCCATATGGCAAAGTTCCACAAGAGCAAGAGCTCCGTTTTTATGAATCGCATCGGCGTATTCTGTATACCTTAGCATATGTCCTTCGGAAAAATCGGAAAAATCATAAAACTCATTCGCTCCTCTGCCGCCCGACGGTGAAACAGCTGTTTCACCTATTTCGTAAACTGCCACGCCTCCGCGGCATTTTGCAACGGCGTCGGCTATCTGCTCAATGTCTGTATGATCGTTACCGGGCTCATCATTCCAAACTCCTCCTCTCGGAGCTGACGCAACCCTGTTTTTATATAATCTTTTCCCAACGTGTATGGGAGAAAGTAGATGTTCGTATTTATTCATTCTTTATTCCTTAAGTACTATGTATTGATATATAAAAATCACATGCTTTGGCAGGCATTTTTCAAATAATGCAGTTAGGTTAAACCTACAAAAAAGGGGGGCTGGCATTATTTAACGGTGCACTGCCAAAACACGTGTTTTTATCTTATGAAATAGACTCGTAAGTTGAGCATACCTGAGCTCTCTTGCCGTCATAGGTCATAAACATATCTTCCACTATATCGCAAATAAGCGCTTTTGCTTTAAGCACATCCCTGTCATTAGGATGCTCCCACGGCTGACCGTGGAAAAAGTACGATGATGTAATCTTTCCGTCTTCCGTATCATAAATTATAGGATCTGCGATTTCTCCCGGTCCCATAAGACGCGGTTTTTCTCCTTCTTTAAGACCTGCCGGCCCGAATTCTTTTCCGCAGCACGCAAACTGTCCTATTACCGTGACATTGTTAAGCTCAAGGAAAAGCTTTAATGCCGCAAGCGTTGCTCTTGATTCGTTAGAACCGAAGAATCCTCCGCCGTAGGTTGTAAATACAACGCCGAGCGGCTGATAGTTATCTCCCGAAGGTCCTCCCGGATAAGGGCAGTTCCTTCTTCTCCACCATGCGCCGAATTCTTTTGGCGGCGGTCCTCCCTGTGGGCCTCCCGGACCTTCCGGCGGCTTCGGACCGTTTTCGTCAAAGTGAGAAGCATCTCCTTTCATTGTATCTGCGGTCATCTTAAATCCTCCGCCTCCGTCTACCTGCTTTTGTACATTCTTTTCAAGTTCTCCGCCCGCACCGAGCGAAAATACTTTGTTTACTACAGTAAGCGGATATCCGGCAACTATAGGCGAACCTAAGCAAATCACATCATAATCATCAAAGTAGAGCTCATCCTGCTGTCCGTCCCAGTCGGATTTTTTCATTGTCATTCTAAAGAGCTTTGTCTCCCATTTATAATGTTTGAAAGACTCTTCCATTGCCTTTGCAATCTTTTCTGTGTTTTTTGTCATGGTTGCATAAAGAATAAGAGCTCTTAATTTTTTAGGTGAGAATTTAACATCCTCAGCCACAAGCTCATCTACGCTTCCGTCATCTTTTACAACCTTAATATTTCCTTCAAACTTTCCGTCTCCTACTGCTTTAATCGAAATAGTCTGAAAACACGGACCTACCATGGCCGAGCATGAAAAACTGTCATCCGTTACAACAACATTTTTCATGATTTCACATCCGCCATGAGAAGATATTATTTCTCCCTCATAGCCTCTTTGTTCTTCCCTGATGGCAAGAATGGTTTCTCTTTTCCCACTCGGTGTTTCCGAAAGGAATGAAAACTTTCCGGCAAATTTCATATTTTTTCCTCCTGCTTAATATTAATATTTATGCCTTTTCTGTCATAATTCTGTTACCGTTTAAAAATTCATTTAAATATTTTTTAGCTATTTTTTTTATCTTCTTACTGTCATAAGTACCTACTCCGCCTTTAAGTCTCGGATCAAGCACATCTCTTAAGCCATCGCCGAACATATTTGCAGCCAGCACCATTACAGCTATGCAAATACCCGGGAACAGGCAAAGATAAGGTGCCGTAAACATATTGGCTCTTCCCTGGTTTGTAATCATATATCCCCATGAAGGCGTGCCTATAGCAACACCGTATCCGAGGAAGTTAAGTGAAGCCTCCATCATTACTGTTCCGCCCAATCCTCCGGCGGCGGTAATAATGATGATCGGCAATATATTAGGCAAAACATGCTGCAGCATCTTAAATTTTGTTGCCGCACCCATAAGTTCCGATGATTTTACATATCCAGAATCCCTGACACTCATTGCCGCCGAACGAATCATTCTGGAATTTGCTATTCCGCCCGGAACAGCCATTACTATAATCAGCTGTATCATACCGTTTCCGAGCATGTTCATTATTATCATTGATAAAAGCATTCCCGGAATACATGTAAACGCATCCACAAATCTTTGAACAATAAGGTCAAACCATCCGCCGACCGTTGCCGAAACCATACCGATTACAACCGATACAAAGGTTGATATCAAAGATACGCCAAGGCAAAGTATTACAGAGGTTCTTGCTCCGTATATAAGGTAGGAAAGCACATCACGCCCCAGATTATCCGTGCCGAGCCAGTATATTGTACCGGCGGCTGCCTGCTTTGCTCTCTCATCTGCCGTGAGCATCCAATACGGTTTTACGAGTTTATATATAATGTTTCCCGGAAGCGTGCCTGCCTGCATCTTGACCGGTGCAAGCTGATCGGCAAATATCGCTATAAGAACGAAAACAAATAAGATGATAATGCCTGCCCCTGCGAGAGGTTTTGTCTTAAAAAGCCTTACAAGAGCATTGTTTCTTTTCTTGGGTTTATTATTTTTCTCAGCCATATTATCACCTCCTAATCCAGCGTAATTCTTGGGTCGAGCCACTTATACGAAACATCGACTATCATATTGCAGATCATGGTAAAGAGCGAAAATACCAATACACACCCCTGCACTATCGGATAATCCCTGTTTGAAAGCGCCGTTACCATCTGATTGCCAATGCCCGGTATCGAAAATAAACTCTCCATAATTACCGAGCCGCCCACAAGCATTCCGACCGCTCCGCCTATTAAAGTAACCACGGGAATCATGGCATTTCGAAGAGAATGTCTGAAAAGTATTCTTTTTTCATTTACCCCTTTTGCCCTTGCGGTTCTTATATAGTCCATACGCATGGTATCTAAGGTTACCGTTCTGACATATCTAAGCTGCATTCCCGCATTTGTTATGGCTCCGAGCAAAGCCGGAATTATCATAATGCTTATATTTTCAGCCGGATTTTTTAAGAATGAGTAATAATTTGTTGTAGGTGCCCATCCCCACCATTTAGCCGGATAGACAAGCACAACCGTTGCAATCCAAAAGACCGGAAGAGACTGAAGTATAAGTGCAACCATTCGGATGATATAATCCGCCAAAGAATCCTGTCTTGCCGCGCAAAATACACCCAAAGGTATTGCGATAAGAAGGGTTATTATAAGCGTTATTACACCGAGTTCCAAAGACGGACCAATCTGCCTTAGTATGCAGTGTGATACTGTTTCATTCTGGAAAAGAGAGTCCCCAAGGTCTCCCTTAAGAGCATTGCCGAGCCAGGTGAAAAACTGCTGAACCGCCGGCTTATCCATTCCCATAATAGCCTCAACTTCTTCAAGAGTCGCATCCGTATTTCCCATAGACTGATATCTGTAAAGCATCGCATCTACCGCAGATCCGGGTATCATTCTAAGCATCGCAAATACAATTACACATACCAAAAATGTAGTCGGAATAAGCAAAAGAATACGCTTTAGCAAATATTTTCCCATTATTCATGCCTCCTTTCTCCGTGAAAACCGGTTTCGTCCACAAAATGACATGCTACAAGATGTTTTTCCGTAACCTCTCTTACCTTTGGTTCTTCCTTATAACAAAGGTCTTTGGCATAAGGACATCTCGTGCAGAATTTGCAGCCTTCCGGCGGATGAATCGGAGAAGGAATTTCCCCTTTAAGTATTATTCTTTCTCTTTTTCTGTCCACCTCCGGATCCGGAATAGGCGCGGCAGAAATAAGAGCTCTTGTGTACGGATGAAGAGGATTCTTATAAAGCTCTTTAGAGTTTGTAAGCTCCATCATTTTTCCAAGGTACATAACCATAACGCTGTCCGAAATATGTCTTACGACAGAAAGGTCGTGTCCTATAAAAACGTAGGTAAGCGAGAGCTCTTTTTGAAGCTTCATCATCAGCTGAATTATCTGCGCCTGAATCGAAACATCAAGTGCCGAGACAATCTCATCACAGACAATGAAATTCGGCTGAAGCGCAAGGGCTCTTGCTATACATATTCTCTGGCGCTGACCGCCCGAAAACTCATGAGGATATCTGTCAATATAATCAGGTCTTATACCTACCATCTCAAGCATTCTTAAGGCAATGTCTCTTTCCTCCGCTTTGCTTTTTGTCATCTGATGAATCCTTAGGCCTTCGGTTACAATATCTCCTATAGACATCCTCGGATCCATTGAAGAAAACGGATCCTGAGATATGACCTGAAGTTTGTTTCTTAGGCGCCTCATGGCCGTAGAAGAAATATTTGCCATATCCTGCCCTTCGTACATTATTCTTCCGGATGTAATTTTATTTGGACCCAGTATGCAATTTCCTATTGTAGATTTACCTGACCCCGATTCACCGACTATTCCCAAAGTTTCCCCTCTCATAATAGAAAACGAAACTCCGTCAACGGCCTTTACCGTGCCAATCTGTTTTTTCAAAATCCCCTTCGTAATCGGAAAATGCATCTTAAGATCTTCCACAACCATTATCTGATTAAATTCCGGAAGGCCTTTATCGCCATAGTAGATTTTGTCGCCCAGTCCCTTATGCTCATCGCTAAGCAAAGGATTTGTAATATTATGCGTTACTGTCACGATTTTCCTCCTTTCCGAAATCCTTCATATGATGACAGGCACAGCTGTGTCTGCCTTCTCCGACCTGAACGCTTTGAGGTCTTTTCGTTCTGCATATTTCATCACAGAATTTGCATCTCGGCGCAAATGCGCATGAGTCCGGCGGGATTGTAGCCATATTAGGAGGCTCCCCCTCAATCGTATAAAGAGTATCTCCGTCTCTGTCCAAACGGGGCACTGCCTTTATAAGACCGTTTGTATACGGGTGATGAGGATGATGGAAAATCTCGTTTGTTTCTCCTTCTTCCACAATCCTGCCGCCGTACATAATTTTCACGGAATCGGCATATCTTGCCACCACACCGAGATTATGTGTGATGAGAATAATCGTTGTTCCGGTTGTCTCTCTGAGATGATTTATCTGCTCTAAGACCTGAGCCTGCACTGTGACATCAAGAGCCGTCGTCGGCTCATCACAAAAAAGAATTTTGGGCTTTAAACTCATAGCCATAGCTATCATAGCCCTTTGCTGCATACCTCCCGAAAATTCAAAAGGATATTGTTTTACCCTTTGCTCGGGATTGGGTATGTCCACCATTCTTAAAAGCTCTACTGCTTTATCGTGTGCTTCCTTATCCCCTGTTTTTGTATGTGTCATTATGGCTTCGGCTATCTGATCCCCTATTGTCATAACCGGGTTTAAGGCTGCCGAGGCTTCCTGAAATATCATCGATATTTCGCTGCCTCTTAGCTTTTCCATTTCGTCATCAGAAAGCTCCATAAGGTTTTTCCCGTCGAAATTAACTTCACCGTCCATAATAAGTCCCGGCGGATAAGGTATAAGTCTTAAAACAGATAGGGCGCTTACGGATTTTCCGGATCCCGATTCTCCGATTATTGCGCAAAATTCCCCTCTTTCCACCGTATATGAAAGGTCGTCAACAGCTCTTACCTGTTCACCGCCTTCGCCAATGAAATGCGTTCTTAAATGTTTTACTTCTAAAATATTATCTGCCATCACATTTCTCCTTTAACGGGGCCGGACTAAAATCCGGCCCCCTATTTTTACTCTACTGCATAAAGTCTCGGAATAAATGTTTTGAAATTATGATAAGCGCTTAAAAGCTCACCGTTTTCAAGTCCTCTGATTCTTGTTGAAAGATATTCTCTCTGAACGCTCTGTCCCGAAAGTACTACAGCCCAGTGCTGCTCGGCAAAATACTGATCTGCCGCTTTTGCGGATACCGCCTGCTCATCTAATGTCAATGCATCTCTCGTGCTTGCAAGGAGCTCATCCATTTCCGTATCGTAAGCATATACGGCATAAGCAAATCCGTCCGATGCCCAAGTCTGATAAGCAAATCCCGCATCCGTAGAACCGCCGACCGTCATATTAAACTGTCTTGTATCCTCACTGTTGCCCTGTACCTCGCGGCCTTCCATCATATCAGCAAGAACTTCTATTTCCATAGTCACACCGATCTCTGCAAAATATGATTTAGCCAGCTGGAATAAATCAGCGTCAGCTTCTGCATCTATAGCTACCGTAAACTCAAATCCGTCAGGATAACCCGCTTCTTCAAGAAGGGCTTTTGCCCCTTCAGGATCGTATGTGTATTCAGATATGAGTTCATCGTCCCAGTCCTCCACAGACGACCAGCCCGTAAGAGCAGGTGCCCAAAGAGATGCATACTCAAAATCTTCTATATCGTATCCAAGATAAGCTGTTGTGGCTTCTTCAAGATTGATTGCCTTTTGAAGTGCAATTCTTACTCTCTCGTCATTAAACGGTTCCTGATTACATTTCATAACAAGGGCGTTTGCTCCGTTTTCATAAGAGAATACCTGAAGATTATTATCCATGGAACTTATCAGCTCAGATGCCTGATCGTCGCTTAAGTAAGCCGTTCTTGAAATATAATCAAGGTCTCCCGAAATAAATGAAGACATTGCAGCAGCATTATCAGTTACCGATGTAAGGACCACCTCGTCAAGATAAGGAAGAACGTTTTCCGGATGTCTGTCATCCACATCATAATAATTTTCGTTTCTCTCAAACTTGTAGTAAGAACCCGCCTGATAATCTGTTAAGATGTACGGACCTGTTCCGCAAGCATAATGCCAGTCGTTCTGCTGCTCGCTTGTAAGCGTCTCCCATTCAACACCTGTAATATTTACCTGGCCGATAATAAGCTCTGAAAGTCTTGACTCAGACTCTGTTGCAAGATGGAATACAAGCTCGTATTCGCCGAGCTGCTCAACAGGATCGTCAAGGCTGTAATCTACTATTCCTTCAAATCTGTTGTACCAGTCTCCGTCAATCATAAACGGCTCTTCGCCGAGACAGTAATCCGTTCCCTTACCCCAAAGTCTTGAATATGTGTAAACAACATCGGCTGCCGTGAGGTTTCTTCCGCCGAATACATCATATTCTTCCTCTTTTTCCTGGAAATAAATATCATCTCTTATTGTTACGTAAAGATCTGAATATCCGTCACCGTCTTCGTAATTTTCCCATGACCACTCCTTTGCTATCTGACCGTCTGCGGTATCTACCGTAAAGGTGTTGATATCAAAGTTATAGGTGTCCGGATCGTCAAGTCCCCAATTCGGTGCCCAAAGATACTCAAGCCAAAGTGAGTAAGTGTATGCCTCACCCATTGCCGGATCAAATACATTGTTGAAATCCGAATAATAGAATGTGGCGCTGCCACCGTATACCGGGTCTGTTTCTTCAAGCTGTGCCGTTTGTTCCGCTTCCTCTGCCGAAGATGCTTCACCGCTTGCTGCGGCATCTTCTCCTGCATTGCCCCCACAGGCTGCAAGTGACAGTGTCATTGCGGCAGCAAGGAATGCTGCCAGAATCCTTTTCTTCATTTTTTACCCTCCTAAAAAATACATTATATTTTAAGCCTTCGACGGTAGTACTATTTCAGATGGACAGCCCTGAATTATATTTCCTTCAAGGTCTTCCGCCCAAAGCATAACTTCACAGCAATGCTCTCCCTTATCATTAATAAACTTATCCGTTACAACCGCTCTTCCTATAACAGTATCCCCGTGTGAGCCGTGCCTGTCGCAACATCTTCCTTCCATTCCCGGAACCTTATTAAACTCTTCTCCGCAAATAGGCCATTGTCTGAGTTCTTCAAAGAACGGATAGAACTGCCATCCAAACCTTGAAACCCTTCCTTTTGTCCCCACAAAATTGGTAAGAACTCTTGCTATAAGCCTTGCAGCCGTATCGTTATAAAATACTCCTCTCGATCCCGGAATATTTCTTCCCCCGAAATGAAGTGCCGTCTCATCAAGATATTCACCCCACTGATCTCTGAATGTTACAGCCCTTACATTTGGGTCCATTAGTTCTTCTCTTGTATATATGGACAAGTCTCCGATCTGATGGAAATACATCATATGAATATATGTTATAGGGCCGTCCGAGCAGGTCTTTGGAAGCTCGTAACCGACTTCTACATCTTCCCAAAACGGAACATTGTCATGATTCATAACTTCGGCATCCCAAATCGTTTTCATATAATCGTAATCTTCGTCCGTTGTCACATGTGCCGGCGGAAAATATCCCGTCCAGCTCCTCATATTCCTTGAAAAATCGAATTTTTCTCCCTGATAGCCTTCCGCATATTTTCTGTACATCTCTCTGACTATACCCTTTATGTGATAAGCTCTTTTTCCGTCTTCTCCGCACAGGTCTTCTTCACCGCCCATCATAAAATTTCTGAGATCGGATCCTGCTTTGGTCTGGTCTTCAAAATAATTTACGGTATTTTCTTTGTGCAAAAGATCTCCGGCCATTATTGTCTTATCATAGTGGATATCACAGCTTTCAAAAGTATAATAAAAGCCGTCCGCCATATTTTTAGGGAACTGCGGAATTCCCATTATCGGTGCCATTGCCGCAAACCCCGGATAGGCCGGTACCGATTCGAAACCGTGAGCTCTTGCAAACTCAGGATCGTTATAAAGAGGATCATACGGATTCCAAACATGGTTATACGCTATGATTTCTTCCTCTGTATATCTTCTCGGCCTCATAAAAGGAGGCCATGTTTCGGGATCGTTCGGATCCATCGGAGGCATCCCCGGTGGCGACGGTGGAGTCACCTTTCCATCCCTGACATCTTCTCTGAATTTAACCAGGTCTTTTTCAAACGGAAGATATTCTCCCGGCTGAAACTGCTGATAAATAGCCATTCGTAATTTACCCCTTTCCTATTCTTATATAAAAATTATAGAGCCCGCTTTAGTATTGCGTCAATTTTCATTATTGTTAATAATTTCTATTTTTTAACATCTTCTGCCTCTTGAAAATATTGTATTTTTGACATATATTATAATTATTGACACATAGTTTTTAATAGCAAAGTGAGGGGTAAAATGAATATAAAAGGTCAGGAAAGATGCATGGAACTCGACGAGCAAATCCGTGCAAAAGATAAAGAAGAACTTGCAAATCTTCTTATATCAAGACGCAACATGGCTATGCTTTGCCACTGCTCCGCAGAAATAGATCAAAGCACTCTTCTGTATTTTTCGGTTAACAATATGTATTTGGGAAGCGGAGACTATATTATCCTGCTCTTTGCCGAGTCAAGCTCACATTCCAAAGCCCAGGATGAAGGAATGGATGTTTTCAGCCGCTCCTATACCTACACTCTTATTCAGGAGAAAATTATAAGCATTTTAAGCGGACATTTCACCTTTTATCCGTGTGAACTCGACGGCAGACTTGTCGTACTTATACAGTTTCACTACGGCATTTTGGACGTCCAAAGAGAAGGACTTTTGAATATGATTAAGGAGCATTGCAGAGATGTTATGCTTGCCTGCAAAAAAGAATATGACCTAAACGTAAACACCTATATAAGCGAAGTTTTTTCCGACATTCCCACGCTTTCATCAATCTACCATAAAATGCTTTCGGTGGTTACGCTTCACCAGTATTTAAACAGCTTCCCGAAAGACAATATTTATATAATGTCTCATCCTGCCGCAACCGATCCCGGCCCTTCGAATCTAAGTTTTGCCCAAAATGCGGCAAGCCTCGCAAACAAACTTGCTCTTAACGAAAATTATGATGAGCTGCTTTTAGAAATTGTAGAAAGTTTTATGATTACCCCGTTTATGTCCACAGATGAGCTCAGAATAAAATTCGGCGATTTTTTTGAAACATTAATGCTTGAGCTTCGCCTTCGCGGTTTTAAAATAAACATTCCCACCTACCGCACACAAATGATATCCGCGCTTATGAATGCCACCCATTGGAGCGACATCGAAAACTGGCTTAAAGAGTTTACCTTTAGCATGAAAACGTTTTCGGAAAACAAAAGCAGAAAGGCCGCTCTTGCAAAGTACAACGAGGCCATGGAATACATAGACACTCACTTAGACGATCCTCTTTTATCGGTAAGAGACATAGCCGAAGAAATAGGTCTTGCCTCACCTGCGCTCATTTCGTTTTTTAAGAAAAATACCGACCTTACGCCCGCAAAATACATTAGAGAAAAAAGGCTTTCAAAGGCCGCCGACATGCTTTCTTCAGATTTTAAAAACATACACGAAATATCGGATGAATGCGGTTTCGGATCGGTCGAAACATTCCACCGCGCCTTCAAAAGCAAATACGGAATATCGCCCGGTCAGTTCAGAAACCTGAACCAATAAAAAAATGCCTGTCTTAAAAAACAGGCATTTTATTTTAAATATTCATAGCCGCCGCATAAGCTGTAGCCGTAGCATGCAGCACATCGCCTCCGACCTTCGGTGCTTTATCGGGAAGCATAAAACGCCTCCACATATCGTTTGTCTGTACATTGGAATCACCTATAACATAAAACTCGGGCGCAATATTTGCATATTTAAAGCACTCCTTAGTCATAGGCATAACGCCGGCCGAAAATACAATACTGTCCGCTTGTAAAGTCTTTATCTCTCCGTTTTTTATTTCAGCTTTATCATCTTTATCCGGCATAAAAGGGCCGTGCATAGGACCTTCCGGTTTTTCTTTGCTTATCTCAATGGTTACCTTTTTTGCATCTTCTATTTTCAAGGTATTGGCCGATGTAATTACCGTCATATTTTTATGATTCATTACATACTCCGTGAACACGGCCGCGCCATGAGCCACATTATCATAATCTATATTCGGCTTTCTCGATATAAGAGTCACCTTATGTCCGCAGTCCGCAAGATAGGCCGCTGTTTCTGAGCCTGTCGATGCTCCTCCAATGACAATAACATTTTCGCCGAGCTCTTTTTCCCTGCCGTAGCAATCTATCGGAGCCCAAATTCTCTCATCATCCGCTCCTTCGATTTTCGCCTTTTTGGGAATAGCTCCGCAAGCCGCAATTATTACATCAAAACCTTTTAAGTCATCTTCTTTGGGCACGCAACCAACTTTTATTTCTATACCGCTTTTATTAATTTCCGAAATAAGATAATCCTTATAGTTTTTAAGCGACCATTTCCATTCCACAAAATCTGCATGTCTGAGCTGTCCTCCGAGGCTTTGGCTCTTTTCGTATAAAGTCACCTTATGGCCTCTTTTTTTCGCAATAAGAGCCGCCCTCATTCCTGCAGGTCCTCCTCCTATTACGGCAACTGTTTTGCAAACCGGATTATTATCATACATCCTGTCCACAAGATGAGCTTTCCCGATAAGAGGATTTACCGAACATACAGCCCCGTGACATTTATCACACCTTAAGCAAGGCACAATATCGTCTCTACCCTCAATTATCTTCCTTCCGTATTCACTGTCGCAAATAAAGGCTCTTGCCATTGCCACCATATCTGTGCGTCCGTCTTTTATAAAGCCGTCAATATCTGTAGGGCTTTGGAATCCACCGCTCGGCGCACACAAAGCTTTAAAGTTTCTCTTTTTAAACGCTTCCGCATACTTAAGAGTTGTCGGATAATGTTCAGGCGACGAAAGGGCGCTTGTATGATGAAGTTCTCCGTTTTTTGCTCTTATTTCGTAGATATCCACAAGGTTTTCCCTGTCCCATATTTCGCAGTAGGAAAGAAAATCTTCAAGAGTATATCCGCCCGGCATATCTTCTTCTCCGGAAATCTGACATTCTATAAGAAAATCCTCTCCGCAGCTTTTCCTTATCTCACGGAAGATTTCCGTTGCAAGCCGTGCTCTGTTTTCAATACTTCCTCCGTACTCATCTACTCTCTGATTAAGTACCGGAGACAGAGAATGTGCAAGAAGTGAGCCTTCATAGCACATATATACATTTACTCCGTCAAAGCCGAGAGTCTTAATCCATGCGCAGTCTCTTGCAAAATCCTTTACAAATTCATCTATTCTTTCTTTGGAAATCTCAGGTTTTGGAGGATTAGGTCTTCCGTCCGGCCCAAAATCTCCCAAAGGTCCCATAAGCGTTTTTTTTATCAGTTCCGGATGTCTTTTTTCCGAAATCGAAACATCCTGAGGAATTGCGGTTGAAAGTGCTCCTATAGCCACAGAGTTATGAGCATGGATGCGATCTGCCATCTGGGCAAAATATCTTATAACCTTATCATCATCCATATTAAAATTGCTCATAAACATTGTCTTTCCTCTTGTTTCGGGAAAGCTGCCTATTGTACACACCACTGCTGCCGCGCCGTTTTTGGCAAGATTCTCCGCAAATGCAATTGTGCCCTCGGCCGGAAAATCTTCCGGCCCCTGAAGCTCCTGCGATATACATTTTGTCGCGAGAAGATGATTTTTGAGCACAATATTTCTTATTTTTATCGGATTAAGTATATTTGAATATTTATGTCTCATATTGTTTGTCCTTATTCACTTGCCCAAATTCTGGCAACAAACGTCTTGGTAAAGTGTGAGTAACTGATTCTTTCTCCGTTTGAAAGTCCGCCAATTCTGCTTGAAAGATACTCATGTTTATTTGTTGTTCCCGAAAGGGCTATTACCCAGTGCTGCTGCATAAAGTAAAGATCCGCTGCCTTTGCCGCAGTCGCCTGCTCATCGCTTGTTACAGCTGCAGATGCTGCCGTAAGAAGTTCATCCATCTTTGTATCTCCGTGGAATGTTGCATAGGCAAAGCCTGTTGTAGCATAATTAAAAAGTGCCG
Source organism: Eubacterium sp. (assembly GCA_024698965.1). Lineage (GTDB taxonomy): Bacteria > Bacillota > Clostridia > Lachnospirales > Lachnospiraceae > RUG14243. Next base: position 13,826 of record JAILQM010000039.1, read on the forward strand.
CATCCGTGGATTCAAAATCCGCAAGATGAGTTGAGAACGCTCTTGTATCCGTTTCATCCGCCTGAATTGAATGTACCTCCTGCATATCGGTTACATTCGTAATATTCATAGTAACTCCTATTGCTGAAAAATAACTCTGCGCAAGCTGATATATGTCTGCATCCGCATTGGCATCTGTTACTACCTCAAATTCGAATCCGTCCGGATATCCCGCTTCCTCAAGAAGAGCAATTGCTCCTTCCGGATCGTAGCTGTATTCAGAAATAAGCTCGTCATCCCACTCATCTGTGGAAATCCACTCATCCATTGCTTTGATAAACAAGGTCGCATAATTTAATTCCGTATCATATCCAAAGTATGCGGAATTTACTTCTTCAAGATTAATCGCCTTTTGAAGAGCAATTCTTACTCTGATATCGTCAAACGGCTCGGCATTTACCTTTAGATTGATTGCACTTGCGTTCGAATCATAAGTAAGCACCTGAAGGTCGCCGTCAAGCGAGTTAATAAGTTCTGTTCCCTGATCGTCCGAAAGCGATGAGTCAAAAGATATATAATCAAGGTCTCCCGCAATAAACGAAGACATTATTGCTGCCGAATCTCCCACAGATGTTAAGGTCAGCTCATCAAGATACGGGAGCTTGTTTTCCGGATATCTTTCATCATAATCATAATAGTTCTCATTCTTTGTGTATTTGTAAAAAGAACCTGTCGAATAATCCGTAAGGATATATGGTCCCGTACCGCAGGCATAATGCCAGTCATTCTGCTGCTCCTGCGTAAGTGTTTCCCATTCGGTTCCGGTTATATTTACCATTGACTGCATGAAAGTTGCAAGCTGAGCTTCCGTTATCGCTTTAAGATGGAATACCACAGTATAGTCATCTACCTTTTCACATACAGCTTCTCCGCTCTCTAAATCAATTACATCTCCCAATACCATAGACCACATTCCACCGTAGTCCGGAGCTTCTTTATCCGCATAAGAGCCTACGCCTAAGGTTCTGTCATAGCTGTATACAACATCATCAGCTGTAAGATTTCTTCCTCCGAAAACATCATACTCTTCGTCCTTTTCCTGAAAATAAATATCATCTCTTATTGTTACCGTAAGATCCGACCCTGTTCCGTCTTCATAGACTTCCCATTCCCATGTGTCGGCGATCTGACCGGTTATACATTCATAAGGCAAAACATTTGCATCGAAATTATAGACATCCGGATCATTTATCCCCCAATCCGGTGCCCAAAGGCTCTCAAGCCAAAGAGCGTAAGTATAAGACTCCCCAACGGCCGGGTCAAAGGCCTCATAGAAATTCTGATAATACAATGTCATTGAACCTCCGTATGTAGGCTCAGACTCATTTACCATACCCGAGTCGCTTACTGATGTTGTTTGCGCCTGCGCAGCATCCGATGAAGCACTCGTTTCTCCACTGCTGCCGCTACATGCCGCAAGTGAGAGACACATTGCTACTGAAAGCATGATACTAACGATTTTTTTCTTCATTTTACCCTCCTAAAACTTTGGCAATATTAAAAATTGCCACCCCAACACATTACTGACAATTAAATTATAATAAGCCTGTATATGTTTTGCAATTATCACATAGCTTTTGTAATTATCGCTTTTTATTGCAAATTTCCTCTATTCTATTTTTGCAAATAATGTGATATTATTGCAAATAGGAGGATATAAAAATGCTTGTTTACTATTCCCTGCAACCAAATTTATGCACATCGGATTTGCCGGAAGACAAATCAAGAGCAGCCCTTTGCGGTGAACTGCTTACTCTTATCACCGCTAATCATATCAGATCCACAAGAGACTGTCTTTCAAAGCTTGAAAATGAACAAATCATTCTCGGAAACGGCGGTTTTATCGCTGTAAGTGTGTTTTTTGAAGAGGAAATCCTGTTTGATGAAAGCAATCTTTCATCTCTTGATTCATTGATAAAATCAACCCAAAAGCATTTAAAGGCACCGATTTATTTCTGCTATACTTCAGCAGGTCATATCTACTACCTTATTTGTTATCCGAGGCTTGATGAAAAAAGTGAAGGCGATGATTCGTATATTAAAGAAGCTTCCGAAGCATTTAAGAAAATTTATAATGAGACAAAAAAAGTTTACCCCAAAATACATTTTCTCTTAAGCGATATGCTCACAGGCGAAAAAAGTATTTTTATAACCACAAACTCGCTAAACCACGCCAAAGAATACTGTCTTTTCAAAACAAGTACTCCCACCGTTACTCACATTTCCATGCAGGACGTTCTCCATGGCGGTTTTATCACAGACACCGATCAGTACCACTCTCTTTGTGTAGCCGTTACCAAAACTCTTGTTTCAAACAACTGCGATTGCAATGCTTTAAGTGAATTTGCGGCAAAAGAAGTTTTAAAAAATGCCGCTCCTTCCATGGAATCGGTACATCACCATGCGCAGATTTTCATGCTTTCTTTTACAGAATACCTGACAGAAAACGGTGTAATTAACTCATCTTATCTCGACAGAAAAGAAATACTTCACCGTGTCATGAGATTTGAGACAGAAATCGATTTTATAAACAATTTGACAGACCTGCTTTCAGAGCTTCGTCGACAGTTTTTCATGCTTGAATCTGTCGGAAAAAAGGACCTAATTTCCACGGTCAGATCCTTTATAGACGAAAATATAACAGATCCATCACTTTCTCTTCAATCCGTTGCCGAGCATTTTGACCTAAGTCCCACTCAGCTTACAAGGCAGTTTAAGGGATACTTCGGCATAACACTCTACAGCTATCTTCAGCAGCAGAGGTTTAAAAATGCACAAAAAAAGCTGCAGGATAATCCTAAAATCACCCTGCAGCAGCTTGCATTAAAATCCGGCTACAATGATATTTCCACTATGTACCGTGCCTTCAAAAAATACGAAGGTATAACTCCCGGCAACTTCAAAAATTCACTTTAGCTTTCCACTCTGCCAAAAAGCTCATCTTCTGCCACATCTATTGTAATTACATCTTCAGGTTTTACTTTGTCCTCTAAGATGAGCTTTGCGGCAATTGTTTCTACGGTCTTTTGCAAATATCTCTTCAAAGGACGCGCTCCGTAAATCGGATCGTATCCGGCATCTGTTATAAAGCTTTTTGCTTTATCACTGAGTTTTACGCTTATTTCCTTATCCTTTAACCTCTCGTTAAGTTCGTTCATCAGAATATTTATTATGCCTCCGATGTTTTCCTTACTAAGCGGATTAAACATTATAATCTCATCAAGTCTGTTTAAAAACTCCGGTCTGAATGACATTTTAAGCTCTTCATTTACCGCATCTTCGCATTCCCGGGTTATCTTTCCGTCTTTTTCAATACTTGCCAAAAGCTCTGAGGCTCCAATGTTTGAAGTAAGAATGATAATCGTATTTTTAAAGTCAACCGTTCTTCCCTGTGAGTCTGTAATTCGTCCGTCGTCAAGCACCTGCAAAAGTACGTTAAATACATCCGGATGGGCCTTTTCGACCTCATCAAAAAGCACAACCGAATACGGCTTTCTTCTTACTGCTTCGGTAAGCTGGCCGCCTTCTTCGTAGCCCACATATCCCGGAGGGGCTCCGATAAGGCGGGATACGGAATACTTCTCCATGTATTCAGTCATATCTATTCTTACTATATTGTTTTCATCATCAAAAAGACTTGCAGCAAGCGACTTTGCAAGCTCTGTTTTTCCGACTCCGGTAGGTCCGAGGAAAAGGAAAGAACCTATCGGTTTACCGGGATCTTTTATACCGGCCTTAGACCTTATTATCGATTCGGTAACCTTTTCCACTGCTCCGTCCTGGCCTATTACCCTCTTCTTTAAAAACTCGTCTAAATGAAGCGTCTTATTTCTTTCACTCTCTGTTAGCTTAGATACAGGTATACCCGTCCATCTTGATACAATCTTTGCAATCTCATCATCGTCTACGTTTTCATGAACAAGCCTTAAGTTTTCGTGCTTTAAGCGTTCTTCTTCCGCTTCAAGCTCTGCCTTTGCCTTAGGAAGTCTTCCGTACTGAAGCTCTGCAGCCTTTTCAAGATCGTAGTTTTGCTGAGCCAGTGCTATTTCCTTATTAATAGTTTCAAGCTCTTCTCTAAGGCGCTGCACCTTTTCAACCGATGTCTTTTCATTGTCCCAGGCCGCCTTTTTAACTGAGAATTCTGCCTTAAGCTCGGATAACTCTTTCTGAAGATTAGAAAGTCTTTCAACCGAAAGCCTGTCTTTTTCTTTTTTAAGGGCCTCAGCCTCAATCTCCATCTGCATAATTTTTCTCTGCTGCTCATCAAGCTCTGCCGGAAGAGAGTCAAGCTCTGTCTTTATCATTGCGCAGGCTTCATCTACAAGGTCTATCGCCTTATCCGGCAAAAACCTCTCCGAAATATATCTGTCCGATAAGACTGCCGCAGACACCAAAGCGCTGTCTGCAATTTTTACCCCGTGGAAAACCTCGTATCTTTCCTTAAGGCCTCTTAGTATTGAAATCGTATCTTCTACCGTCGGTTCTTCCACATGAACCGGCTGAAATCTTCTCTCCAAAGCCGCATCTTTTTCAATATACTGTCTGTATTCATCAAGCGTCGTTGCACCTATGCAGTGGAGCTCACCCCTTGCAAGCATTGGTTTAAGCATATTGCCGGCGTCCATTGCCCCATCGGTTTTACCGGCACCGACTATTGTATGCAGTTCATCTATGAAAAGAATGATTTGTCCGTCCGAAGCCTTTACCTCATCAAGCACGGCTTTAAGCCTTTCCTCAAACTCACCTCTGTACTTTGCTCCGGCAACAAGGGCTCCCATATCGAGGGCAAAAAGCTTTTTGTCCTTAAGTCCTTCAGGCACATCTCCTCTTGCTATTCTTTGTGCAAGTCCTTCTATAACCGCAGTTTTACCTACGCCCGGCTCACCTATAAGCACAGGGTTATTCTTGGTCTTTCTCGATAAAATCCTTATAACGTTTCTTATTTCACCGTCTCTTCCTATTACAGGATCGCTTTCCTGTCTTTGAGCCTTTCCGACCATTTCGTAGCCGTATTTTTCAAGCGTGTCGTAGGTAGCTTCGGGATTATCGCTTGTGACTTTCACATTTCCCCTTACTTCAGATAAAACCTTTAGGAATCTTTCGCGCCCTATTCCGTATTCCTTAAAGAGTTCTTTAACAGCCTTATTCGGATACCTGATTATCGCAAGGAAAATATGCTCAACCGAAACATATTCATCTCCCATTGCCTTTGCTTCATCTTCCGCATGTACAAGAGCTTTATTTAAATCCTTGCCCATGTAAATTTGGCTGTCTCCCGAGACCTTTGTCCTTGCGTTAACCTTTGACTTTACATTGTTTGTAAAATGGTCGAGGTCGATTTCCATCTTTTGTATAAGCTTAGGAATAAGCCCGTCTTCCTGTGTTAAAAGAGCCAAAAGCATATGCTCTTCTTCTATTTCCTGATTACCGTAGTCATAGACGATTTTTTCCGTCTGATTAATGGCTTCAATTGATTTTTGTGTAAACTTTTGTATGTTCATAGTTTCTCCTTTCCTTTAGGGGCAACTTTGTTTTCATCTAAGTTATACACCTTTGTTAGCACTCTGTCAAGGCGAGTGCTAACCTAAAATTATTAAAGTTTTATAAACAAAAAACAAGGCGCAAAACTGCGCCCTGCCTTTATTATTATTCTTATATTATGCGTTTACAATATCACCGAATTCGGCCTTAAGAGATGCACCTCCGATAAGACCTCCGTCAATATCAGGCTTTGAAAGAAGCTCCTTTGCATTTCCCGCATTCATTGATCCGCCGTACTGGATTCTTACACTCTCTGATGTTTCTTTGTCATACATTTCCGATATGCAGTCTCTTATTCCCTTGCATACTTCCTGAGCCTGGTCGGAAGTAGCTGTCTTTCCGGTACCTATTGCCCAGATCGGCTCATAAGCGATTACCATATTTGCCACATCTTTTTTATCAACTCCGGCAAGGCCCGACTTAATCTGCATTCTAATCCAGTCCATTGTTATTCCGAGTTCTCTCTGCTCTAAGCTCTCACCGCAGCAAAGAATAGGAGTAAGTCCTTTTTCAATGGCTTTTTTGACCTTGAGATTTAAGAACTCATCATCCTCTCCGAAATATTCTCTTCTTTCCGAATGTCCTATAATAACGTAGCTTACTCCGGCATCAACAAGCATATCCGGAGAAATTTCTCCCGTATATGCACCCTTGTCCTCTATATACATATTTTCTGCTCCGACTTTTACATTCGTACCCTTAACCGCTTCACAAACAGGCACAATATCGATTGCCGGCACACAGTAAACCACGTCCACTTCAGGATTGTTTACAAGGTTTTTAAGCTCATTTACAAGAGCAACCGCCTCGGACGGTGTCTTATTCATTTTCCAGTTTCCCGCAATAATTCTTCTTCTCATTTTCTTCTCCTTTATCCGAAAAGCCGATTATTTGTCATCTGCCGCATCAACACCCGGAAGCACCTTGCCTTCCAAAAACTCAAGTGATGCGCCGCCGCCTGTAGAAATATGTGTCATGGCATCTGCAAATCCGAGCTGGTTAACTGCTGCCGCAGAATCACCGCCGCCTATAATAGTTGTGGCATCTGTATCTGCAAGCGCTTTGGCAACGCCTATTGTACCCTTTGCAAGCACCGGGTTTTCAAATACTCCCATAGGTCCGTTCCAAACCACAGTCTTTGCATTCTTAACTTCTGATGCAAAAAGCTCAATTGTCTTAGGTCCGATATCAAGTCCCTGTTTATCTGCAGGTATTTTCGAAGAATCCACTACAGAGACCTCAATTTCCGCATCTATAGGATTAGGGAATGCATCCGCAATCACCGTATCTACAGGAAGAAGAAGCTTTTTACCGTTCTTTTCGGCCTTAGCCATCATTTCCTTACAGTATTCTGTTTTCTCATCATCCACAAGAGATGTACCAACTTCATATCCCTTTGCCTTAAGGAAGGTATAGGCCATTCCGCCACCTATGATAAGGGTGTCGCATTTTTCAAGAAGGTTTGAGATAACGTTAAGCTTGTCGGCAACCTTTGCTCCTCCGAGGATTGCAACAAAAGGTCTTACAGGATTATTAACCGCATTTCCGAGGAAATCGATTTCCTTTTGCATAAGGTATCCAACTGCGTTTTCTCCGCCTTTTTCCTTAATGAACTTGGCAACTCCCGCAACAGATGCGTGAGCTCTGTGTGAAGAGCCGAAAGCATCACAAACATAAAGATCTGCCAAATCCGCAAGCTCTTTAGAAAATGCATCGGAGTTTTTGGTCTCTTCTTCTCCTCTGAATCTAGTATTCTGCAAAAGCACCACATCGCCTGCCTGCATATTTGAAACAGCCTCTGTTGCGGCTTTTCCGGTTACATTGTCATCATTTATAAATTTAACTTCTTTACCGAGTTTTTCCGATAAGCTCTTTGCAACAGGTGCAAGAGACTCACCTTCGTTAGGTCCGTTTTTAACCTTTCCGAGATGAGAGCAAAGCACTACCTTTGCACCATCACCGATAAGTTTATTTATAGTCGGCAAAGCTGCTGTAATTCTTGTCTCGTCCGTAATTTTGCCATCTTTTAGAGGCACATTGAAATCACATCTTACCAGCACTCTTTTTCCTGCCGGCTTTAAATCATCCACTGTTTTTTTGTTAAGCATATTTTTCCCTCCCATTTTAAATTAAAAAGGTGACAGACCTTGCCTGCCACCTTATATTCTAACACATATTCTCCTATACTGTCTCTAAGTATTTAATTGTCCTTACCATCTGAGATGTATAACTGTTCTCATTGTCATACCACGAAACAACCTCAACCTGGGTCTTGCCGCCTTCAAGCGGAATAGCCATAGTCTGTGTTGCATCAAAAAGTGAACCGAACTTCATGCCGACAATGTCAGATGAAACAAGCTGTTCTTCTGTATATCCGAAAGACTCGTTAGATGCTTTTTTCATAGCCGCATTAATCTCATCAGCTGTAACCGTCTTATTTACAACAGCAAAAAGAAGTGTTGTAGAACCTGTAGGTGTAGGAACTCTCTGAGCAGCTCCGATAAGCTTTCCGTTAAGCTCCGGAATAACCAAACCGATTGCCTTTGCTGCTCCTGTTGAATTAGGTACAATATTTTCTGCTGCCGCACGTCCTCTTCTAAGGTCGCCTTTTCTGTGCGGTCCGTCAAGTACCATCTGATCTCCCGTATAAGCGTGGATTGTGCACATGATTCCGGACTCAATGGATGCAAAATCATTAAGTGCCTTAGCCATAGGTGCAAGGCAGTTGGTTGTGCATGATGCTGCCGAAATAATAACATCGTCTTTTGTAAGTTCTTTATGATTTACGTTGTAAACGATTGTCTTTACATCATTTCCCGCAGGTGCAGAAATAACAACCTTCTTTGCTCCGGCATTAATATGAGCCTGAGCTTTCTCCTTTGATGTATAAAAGCCCGAGCACTCAAGAACCACATCGACTCCGAGATCCTTCCATGGGCAGTTGTTTGCATCAGCTTCCTTGTAAATCTTAATTGTTGTTCCTTTTACCGTAATTGTTCCGGCCTCATCATCAGCTGTTACATCATCCTCGTGACCGATTTCCACATATCTGCCCTGAGTTGTATCATATTTAAGAAGATGCGCAAGCATCTTAGGACTTGTCAAATCATTAATTGCAACGATTTCGTAATCTTTGTCCCCAAACATCTGTCTAAATGCCAGACGACCTATTCTTCCGAATCCGTTAATAGCTACCTTAACTGCCATAATAAAACCTCCTACATGTTCGTTAAAAAATATACAATATTTTCATATATAATACTTCTTTTTAACGGCAATTACAAGAATATGCTATGTTTTTATTACTGTACAATCTTTGCCTTACAGAGTTCCGTATATCTCGCCCGGCACATAAGCCTTAACCCTTATGCCTTCCGCTACGTACTCTTCTTCCAAAAGCTCACCGTATTTTCTGATCTGTTGTATTTTACCGGCCTCATTATAAGGAAATACTTTCTCAATAAGGATTTTATCCTCTCTGAGAATTTCTTCCAGCGTATTTTTAAGTTCATCTATACCGGCGCCCTTTTTAATTGCGGTATAAAGGTTATAATCTGCGGTAAAGTCTCTGAAATTCTTTTCTCCTTCAACTTTATCCATCTTGTTAAAAAGAGTAATTATCTTTTTGCCGCTTGCCCCAAGCTTATTTAAGGTCTCGTAAACTACAGCTATATGCTCGTCCATCTGCGGATTGGATGCATCGACAACATGGATGATATAGTCGGCATATTTTGCTTCCTCAAGCGTCGACTTAAAAGCCTCGATCAGATGATGAGGCAGCTTTCTAATAAACCCTACAGTATCGGTTAAAAGAATCTCCTGTCCGCTTTCAAGTTTAAGCGGTCTTGTGGTCGGATCTAAGGTTGCGAAAAGTTTATCTTCCTCAAGCACTCCGGCCTGCGTTACGGTATTTAAAAGAGTTGATTTCCCGGCATTGGTATATCCCACTATTGCGGCAACCTTTGTATGTGAGCTCTGTCTTTGAGCCCTTGTCACCTCTCTGTGCCTTGCAATTTCCTCGAGCTCTTTTTTCAGCTGGGAAATGCGGTCTCTGATATAACGTCTGTCCATCTCTATTTTTTTCTCACCCGGTCCTCTGGTACCTATACCGCCTCCGAGTCTTGAAAGCGATGTACCGAATCCCGCAAGATGAGAAAGCATATATCTTTGCTGGGCAAGTTCAACCTGCACCTTTCCTTCGGCAGATGAAGCCCTTGAAGCAAAGATGTCCAAAATAACGAGAGTTCTGTCCATTACCTTGGTGTCGAGTTCTTCTCTTAAATTTCTGATCTGGGCGGGTGAGAGCTCATCATCGCATACAATCCCCACAGCCTCAGTATCGTAAATGAGTTCTTTTAGCTCCTCTATTTTACCCTTTCCTATATAAGTGCCCGGGTGAAAGCTGTCTCTTGCCTGAGTGAGTCTGCCGACTGCTACGGCTCCCGCAGTTTCGACAAGCTCCTCAAGTTCATCAAGTGAGCGCTCCGCCTCGTCTGCCTCTCCGAGATAGGCCGCGACAAGGATAACTTTTTCCTGTTTTTTCTCGGTATCTATCATATGTCACCTCATAAACCGCTGTGCGGCTCTATAGAAAAAGGTTTATTCAAACACTTTTTTAATGCTGTCGTAATGTAGGAAAATTCCCTGCTTTGCAAAATCTTCTATATCGGATAAATTCGCAAGCATAAATCCGCTTGTCTCATCCTCCTGCGGACGCACGTCTTTTTCGTCAAAGTCTGCCGTAAATCTGTAGACATCCACAAAATAGTTATCGCCTTCGCCCGGGTTTTCTCTGTGATAAGTAAAACAGTATCCGCCCTCTGCATTTGTAACATCTATTCCGGTTTCTTCCAAAACCTCTCTTTTCACGGCATCTTCCGATTTTTCTCCGGCCATAACACCTCCGCCTGATACTTCCCAGTGTCCCGGTGCCCAGGATTTGTCCATGGCTCTTTTTGTAATAAGATATTTTCCTTCTTTGTTTCTTACCACTCCCAGAACCGTAAGATGATATTCGTCATCTTTAAGAATCCAGTCGTTTCTCTTCATTGTTCTTCCGGTAAGATTTTTGTTTTTGTCGTATATGTCCCAGCGTTCTTCTTCTTTGTTCATTTTCCTCTACCTATTCTTCAAAAATGTATATTCGTTTTGACCGTCTTCATCATCGGGATATGCTGCAACATATTCTTCAATTGCGGCTTTTGCGTTATCCCATTCGGCCATGTATTCATAGCAAATAACCTTTGCAAACATAAGCTGCTGCTTTACGGTTTCATCTTCGATTGAAAGCCCGTCTTCTATTAAAGAAAGTGCCGTCTCGTACTCACCGTTTTCTATATTAATATTCGCAAGATATATTGTCGCCGTCTCTTCGCCCTTTTCAAGCGCACTTTCCAAAAAGCTTAAAGCCTCGTCAAAGTTGCCGGTCTTATAATACGCCCATCCAATGTTTTTAAGGGTTTCGCCGTCCTTTCCTTTTAGCTCTAAAATCGCCTCATAATACGAAAGAGCAAGTTCATCTTCACCGGCATTTTCAAGGTTTGCCGCAATCTGCAAAAGCATAGACGAATCACCGTCGTTATATTTAAGTGCATTTTCGTAGTCTGCGGATGCGCCTTCAATATCCCCGTTTTCAAGATAAACCGTTCCTCTTAAATAGTAAGCTCTCCAGTCTTTTTTCCTGAGCTCTATAATTCCGTCGTATGTATTTAAAGCATCAATTGTCTCTCCGTTTTTATACTGACAAAGCGCTTTATAAAAGCATATGTCAAGCTCTGTCTTTGTAAAAAATCCGTAGGTCTGATTAAGAGCCTTGTCAAACATTTCCTCTGCAAGCTCATACTCTCCGGCTTCAAGAAGGGCTATACCTTCTTCTCTGTATTCTTTTTCTTTCTTGGTCGCACTGCCCGGCAGAGTACATCCCGTAAGAAACGCCGCCGCCAAAGCAAAAACGATAATTAAAACAATGTGTTTTTTCATCTTCATTCTCTTTTTCAATATGTTATTTTAACTACATTAGTATAATTTAAAAGGCTTGAAGTGGCAAGTCATTTAAATTATACTAATATGTATCTTGAAACAGCAAAAACACTGATTTTTATTATAACTATACGAGGAGGTAATCATGAGTAGTGAAATAAGAGACATCTCACTTGCCGAAAGCGGCGAACATAAAATAAACTGGGTGCGCAAAAACTGCCCTCTTCTTCGTTCTTTGGAAGAAGACTTTACAAAAGAACAGCCTTTTAAGGGATTAAAGGTCGCTCTTTCAGTACATTTGGAAGCAAAAACCGCATATCTTTGCAAGGTGCTTGCGGCAGGAGGCGCCGAAATGTATGTTACGGGCTCAAATCCTCTCTCTACACAAGACGATGTGGCTGCAGCCCTTGTAGCGGCAGGCCTTAACGTCTTCGCCTGGTATAACTCTACAGACGAAGAATACAACCACCACATAAGAAAAGTTCTTGAAGTGGGACCTCAGATAATAATAGATGACGGCGGAGATCTTGTTCATATGCTCCATACCGAAATGCCTGAGCTTATAGACGGCGTAATAGGCGGATGCGAAGAGACAACAACAGGAGTTATCCGTCTTAAAGCCATGGCTGAAAGAGGAGATCTTAAATTCCCTATGGTTCTTGTAAACAATGCGGACTGCAAGCATCTGTTTGACAATCGCTACGGTACGGGCCAGTCGGTTTGGGACGGTATTAACCGCACAACCAACCTTATTGTTGCCGGAAAAACCGTTGTTGTTGCCGGATACGGTTGGTGCGGCAAAGGTGTTGCAATGAGGGCCAAGGCTCTAGGAGCAAGAGTCATTGTCACAGAAATAGATCCTATTAAAGCAATTGAAGCAGTAATGGACGGCTATGATGTAATGAAGATGAACGAAGCCGCAAAATACGGTGATTTCTTTATCACAGTAACAGGCTGCAACAAGGTCATTACAGAGGATGCCTTTAAGGTAATGAAAGAAGGAGCAATCCTTTGCAATGCAGGTCATTTTGACTGCGAAATTGATATGGCCTATTTAAAGGCAAATGCGTCTGATATCGCTGAAGAGCGAAACAACATTATGGGATATACGGTATTCGGCCGCAGAATTTATGTCCTCGGAGAAGGTCGCCTTGTAAATCTTGCTTGTGGCGACGGTCATCCGGCAGAGATAATGGATATGAGCTTTGCAATCCAGGCTCTTTCGGCAAAATATCTTGCCACCCATAAAGGCTCAATAAATTCAAAACTCATCGATGTACCAAAAGAAGTAGACAACGAAGTTGCCGTAAGAAAGCTCAGCTTCCTCGGCAAATATGTAGATGTACTTACTGCCGAACAGGAGGCATATTTAAATTCATGAATATAGCAGAGATTATTTCATCTGAACTAAACATTAAACCGGCGCAGGCAAACGCTGCCATCAAACTTTTAGACGAAGGCTGCACCGTGCCGTTTATAGCAAGATATCGTAAGGAAGCCACCGGAGCCTTAAATGATGAACAGCTCCGCAGCCTTTTTGAAAGGCTTTCCTACCTCAGAAATCTCGAAGAAAGAAAAGCAGCAGTCCTTGCCCAGATTGATGAGCAGGGGCTGCTTTCATCTGAGCTTAAGAAAGCAATAAACGCAGCCGAAACCTTAACGGAAGTAGAAGATTTATATCTTCCGTACAAGCCAAAAAGAAGAACAAGAGCAACTATTGCCAAAGAAAAAGGCTTAGAGCCTCTCTCACTTCTCATCCTGGCGCAAAACAAAAACACAGATATACTTAAGGCTGCAGAGGAATATATTTCCAAAGAAAAGGGAGTAGAAAGCGCAGATGAGGCAATTTCGGGCGCGATGGACATTCTCGCCGAGGTCTTTGCAGACAACGCCAAGTGCAGGAGCGCCGTAAGGGATATGACTTTTTCAAAGGGACGAATCGTAACAAAGGCAAAAGATGCTGAAGCCAAGACGGTCTACGAGATGTATTATGACTTTGACGAAGCCGTAAAAACAATAGCCCCTCACAGAGTTTTGGCCATAAACCGCGGAGAAAAAGAAAAGGTACTTAGCGTAAAAATAGACATTGACGAAGCCCCTCTTCTCGGCTATATGGAAAAGGAAATTATTAAACAGCCGTCAAACGAGGTAAGAAAAATCCTTACCGCCACAATTGCCGACTCATATAAAAGGCTTCTCGCCCCGGCAATAGAAAGAGATATAAGAAGTGCGCTTACAGAAAGCGCAGAAGACGGAGCGATAAAGGTCTTCGGCAAAAACCTTTCTCAGCTTTTAATGCAGCCTCCGATTTCCGGACACAAAGTTTTGGGCTGGGATCCGGCTTTTAGGACAGGTTGTAAACTTGCGGTAATAGACGAAACCGGAAGGCTTTTAGATCATACCGTAGTATTTCCGACAGAACCGCAAAACAAGATTGCAGAGACAAAAAAGACCGTGCTTTCTCTGATTAAAAAATATGGGATTACTCTTATTTCCTGCGGAAACGGCACTGCCTCAAGAGAATCCGAAAAGATAATCGCAGATATTATAAAGGACTGTCCTACAAAGGTTTCTTATATAATAACCAACGAAGCCGGAGCATCCGTATACTCCGCAAGTAAAGAAGGAACCGCGGAATTTCCTAACGAAGATGTGGGTACAAGAAGCGCGGCATCTATAGCAAGAAGAGCCGTTGACCCTCTGGCTGAGCTTGTAAAAATAGATCCCAAATCCATAGGAGTCGGCCAGTATCAGCATGATATGGACCAAAAGAAGCTCGGCAACTCGCTAGAAGCCGTGGTTGAAGACTGCGTAAACAAAGTAGGAGTAGACCTTAATACCGCTTCTGCCGCACTTTTATCTTACATATCGGGAATAAATAAAACGATTGCCTCAAACATTGTTTCATACAGGGAAGAGCACGGCTCTTTCTCAAGCAGAAAAGAGCTCCTTAAAGTCGCAAAGCTTGGCCCAAAAGCCTATGAACAGTGCGCGGGATTTTTAAGGATTCCGGGCGGAAAAAATCCTTTGGACAATACCTCCGTTCATCCCGAAAGCTATAAAGCAGCCGAAGATTTACTTAAAACCTTAGGCTTTGATATGAAAGATATTGCAGGAGAGAGCTTAAAGGGCTTATCAAAAAAAGCCGACGTAAAAACTCTTTCAAACGATTTGGGAATCGGAGAACTCACCTTAAAGGACATTATCTCTGAGCTTGAAAAACCGGGAAGAGACCCGAGAAAAGATGCGCCCTCTCCGGTGCTAAGAAGCGATGTTTTGGATATAACAGACCTTAGCGAAGGTATGATACTTAAAGGCACGGTAAGAAACGTTATAGACTTCGGAGCTTTTGTTGACATAGGTGTCCACCACGACGGACTTGTTCATATATCACAGCTTTCGGACAAATACATAAAACATCCTTTAGAGGTTGTATCTGTCGGCGATATAGTGGAAGTAAAAGTACTTTCAGCCGATCCTAAGACAAATAAAATTTCCCTTTCCATGAAGGGCATATAATAAAAATGTTTTCACATAAAAAGAAGCATCGCACTTATTTTAGTGCGATGCCACTTTATTTTATCCTCTCGGATCGGCCATAATTATGCCGTCTTCATCTTCGGCATTTTCTTTATTTTCCTCAGCCTTTTCATTATTCTCAGCTGTTTCATTGTTATCAGCCGTTTCATTGTTATCAGCCGTTTCTTCAAGTTCGTAAGTCTTCTCTTCTTCCGAAGCTTCTTTTTCTTCTTCAGGATCCGGAAGACCTTTAAGTCTTCTGAAGATTTCCATAAACTCTTTACCTGTAATTGTTTCCTTCTCATAAAGGAAATCGGCAATTTCTTTATGTACATCCTCGTTCTCCGAAAGAAGTCTCTTTGCTTCTTCATAGCTTTCTGCAAGAAGCTTTTTAACTTCCTCGTCGATTTCGGCCGCTGTTGCGTCTCCGCAGTTAAGAACAGCTCTTCCGTCAAGGTATTTGTTTTCGATTGACTCTAAAGACATAAGTCCGAATTTCTCCGACATACCGTACTGGGTAATCATTGCACGGGCAATCTTTGTAGCCTTTTCTATATCGTTTGAAGCACCTGTGGTAACCGAATCAAAATGAAGTTCTTCGGCCGCTCTACCTCCCATGTAAGTAACAAGTCTTGCCTTAAGCTCATCTTTGGTCATAAGGTATTTTTCTTCTTCAGGTACCTGCATTACATATCCGAGTGCTCCCATTGTACGCGGCACGATGGTAATCTTCTGCACAGGTTCCGCATTCTTTTGAAGAGCTGTTACAAGGGCATGTCCGACCTCGTGGTAAGCAACAATCTTCTTTTCCTCGGCTCCTAATATTCTGTCCTTCTTTTCCTTACCGGCTATTACAACCTCAACCGATTCAAAAAGATCGGCCTGCGTAACGGCTTTTCTGTTTTGTTTAACGGCAAGAATTGCCGCCTCATTGATGATATTTGCAAGGTCAGATCCTACGGCACCCGATGTAGCAAGAGCAATCTCGTCAAGATCTACCGTATCATCCATAAGAACGTCTTTTGAATGAACCTTTAATATATCAACTCTTCCCTTAAGGTCCGGCTTATCTACTATAATTCTTCTGTCAAAACGTCCCGGGCGAAGAAGGGCTTTATCCAAAACTTCCGGTCTGTTTGTAGCCGCAAGGAGAAAAAGACCTTTAGATGTGTCAAATCCGTCCATCTCTGCAAGGAGCTGATTTAATGTCTGCTCTCTTTCATCGTTTCCTCCGTATCTTGTATCTCTGCTCTTACCTATCGCATCAATCTCGTCTATAAATATAATACAAGGCGCCTGCTTTTGAGCCTCTTTAAAAAGATCTCTTACTCGTGATGCACCGACACCAACAAACATCTCAACAAAGTCAGAACCCGCAAGCGAAAAGAACGGCACATGTGCTTCGCCGGCTACTGCCTTTGCAAGAAGAGTTTTACCTGTTCCCGGAGGGCCTACAAGAAGCGCTCCTTTAGGAAGCTTTGCTCCGATGCTTAAATATTTTTTCGGATCATGAATAAAGTCCACGACCTCCTGAAGGGATTCTTTTGCTTCATCCTGACCGGCAACATCTTTAAATGTTACTCCGGTTTCTTTCTGAACATAAACCTTGGCATTGTTTTTACCAACGCCCATAACTCCTCCGCCGGAACGTCTCATAAACATAAAGAGAAGTCCCCAGACAAGTGCAAGAGGAAGTACAATACTTAATATATTGTAGATAACCGCTGCCGTTGTATCAGGTATAACGCCCTTTACATCGACATCGTGCTCTTCAAGTCTTTCAAGAAGAGTATCATCTGCAAGTCTTCCGGTATAATACTGTACGCTGACCGCAGTCTCTTCATCTGTTTTGGCGGTGATATTAATCTGATAAGACTCGATTTCAACACTCTCAACCTCATCATTTTCCACCATTTCTATAAATTCCGTGTATGATATTTCCTTCGAAGTTGTACCCATCATCTTCGAAGTAAACATACTGCTGAAAAACAAAGCAACAAGGGATGCCAAAAGGAGCATCATTATTGTCTGTCCTCCGCCCGAGCGCTTATTTTTATTTCCGCCCTCGTTATTGCCCGAACCGTTTCCTTGTCCGCCATTGCTACTATTATAACTCATTTAAGTTGTCCTCCGATTTAACTCACTATCTGTTAATTATAAGATTGCAGACAATATAAATCAACAAAAGTTTCGATTAATTCTGTAAAATTTTTCTAAATTTCTCTTTACTTTTTTCGCATTAGATGGTAGATTTATTTTTTTCGGTGTCATATAATAGTGAATGTATGTGTAAATAATAAATGGAGGAATATCATGGCAGTTAAATATGTATTTGTTACAGGCGGAGTTGTATCGGGGCTTGGAAAGGGAATTACAGCAGCATCTTTAGGTCGTCTCTTAAAAGCAAGAGGCTATAAGGTGACTATGCAAAAATTCGATCCTTATATTAATATTGACCCGGGTACAATGAATCCCGTTCAGCACGGAGAGGTGTTTGTAACAGATGACGGTACCGAAACCGATCTCGATCTCGGACATTATGAAAGATTCATAGACGAGAGCCTCGATAAAAATTCCAATGTTACCACAGGTAAAGTATACTGGTCGGTGCTTCAGAAGGAAAGACGAGGAGACTACGGCGGAGGCACGGTTCAGGTTATTCCACATATTACAAATGAAATAAAAAGCCGTTTCTATCGCAACTATTCATCGGATGAAACGCAGATTGCAATTATCGAAGTCGGCGGTACTGTCGGAGATATCGAAAGCCAGCCTTTCCTTGAGTCAATACGACAGTTCCAGCATGATGTAGGACATGAAAACGCTATTCTTATCCACGTTACCTTAATCCCTTATCTTAAGGCTTCGGGCGAAATGAAGACAAAGCCTACACAGGCTTCTGTAAAAGAGCTTCAGGGAATGGGTATTACACCGGATATTATCGTATGCAGAAGTGAACTTCCGCTTGATATGACAATCAAAGACAAAATCGCTCTTTTCTGTAATGTGCCAAACAGCCACGTTCTTCAGAACCTTGACGTTGACTATCTCTATGAGGCACCTCTTGCAATGGAAAAAGAACATCTTGCTCAGGTTGCCTGTGAATGTCTCCACCTCGACTGTCCTGAACCGGACCTTACAGAATGGACGGCAATGGTAGACGCATTAAAGAACCCTAACAAAGAAGTTAACATTGCTCTTGTAGGAAAATATATTACTCTCCATGATGCTTACATAAGCGTTGTAGAAGCATTAAAGCACGGAGGAATTGCCGAAAGAGCAGTTGTAAATATTAAATGGGTAGACTCAGAAAAACTAACCGATGAGAATGCAGCAGAGACCTTTGAAGGAATCCAGGGTATTTTAGTACCGGGCGGATTCGGTGACAGAGGTATCGAAGGTAAGATAACAGCTATTAAATATGCAAGAGAAAATAAGATTCCGTTCCTCGGACTTTGCCTCGGCATGCAGATGGCAATAGTTGAGTTTGCCAGAAATGTTATCGGATATAACGATGCTCACAGCGTAGAGCTTGCTCCCGATACAACACATCCTGTAATTGACCTTATGCCGGATCAGAACGGTGTAGAGGATATCGGCGGAACACTCCGCCTCGGCTCTTATCCTTGCGTACTCGACAAATCCTCAAAGGCTTACGCCCTTTACGGAGACGAGACAATCTATGAAAGACATCGTCATCGTTATGAGGTTAATAACGATTACAGAAACGTTCTTACAGAAAACGGCATGATGCTTTCGGGTATTTCTCCTGACGGCAGAATCGTTGAAATGATTGAGCTTCCTGAGCATCCATGGTTTATCGCAACCCAGGCTCATCCGGAACTTAAGAGCAGACCTAACCGTCCACATCCTCTTTTCAGAGGTTTTGTAGAGGCAGCCTGCAAAAACACTAAATAACAAATAAGAGGAATCCAAAAGGATTCCTCTTTATTTTTGGTTTTTTCTCCACTCCAAAGGAGTACATCCGAACTCTTTTAAAAACATTCTGTTAAAATAGCTCTGCTCTCCGACGCCGCACTCATTTGCGATATACGAAATCGGTTCATCGGTGGAAAGAAGGAGCTTACTGCCCATCTCAAGCCTATAGCTGTTTAAGAAGTTAATAGGCGTCTTTTGCGTATATTTCCTAAAAAGATTTGCACATTTAGAGCGGCTTACTCCCGCAGCATTTGCTATATCGTCAAGTGTAATCTTATCCTGATAATTCTCATAAATAAAGGCAGACATTCTTCTTTGCAAAGATATGTCACTGCTGTAAGATACCGGTATTTCCTTCTCTGCAATATAAACAAGATAAAGTCTTCTGAATATCATATAGATATATCCGATAACATCAAGCTCATAGCCGACAGGCTTTTCTGTGATAAGCTCATATAAAGCATCGAAAATGTCGGATATCAGTTTTGCATAACTGTTTCTTCCGTCCATCTGCACATGCGCAAAATCGGGATTGTGGATTATCGGTATAATGTATTTTTCATATATCTCTTTGTTATGAGCAAGCATGTCCGTTTTAATCGTGAGTACATCAAGATCTCCTACGACCTTTTCGGTATTATATACTCTGTGCATTGTGTCAAAGTTTATAAAACAAAGCTCTCCCGGATTTAAAAGAAAATCCGAATCGTTAACATGACAATGTATGTTTCCTTTTCTTATTCTTATAATCTCAACATCATCATGCCAATGCAAAAGCTCCTCATGGTTTGTCTCCGATGTTACAACCTTTTGTTCGAGCACAACGGGAAGCGTACCAAACTCATATGTAGTTCCTTTTCTTTCTATGTCCTGCTTCGGACCGCTGAATGTTATTTCCATATTATTCCGCCTGTAAAAAATTAAATTTTGCCCTTTACATATATATCATAATACTTTATATTTGTAAACAAGGATATTGTACAAATTTTTTACGATATTTTGCAATATTTTATTTGGCTCCAATGATATTATACAATCACAAACAAGGTTTAAACGGCCACAAGGTCGTGATAATTAAATAAGAAAAGGAGAATAAAATTATGAAAGTAGTATACGCATCAAGAATGGGACACGTTGAGGGAATCATCAAAAGACTTGGCATAACAGATGCCGTAAAAATTGAAAGCGGATCGGAGAAGGTAGACGGCGAGTATATCATCTTTACATATACCGACGGAAAAGGAATCGTACCTCCTGCAGTTGAAAGCTTTTTGGCTGCAAATCCGGGCGTTAAGGCAGTAGTTGGCAGCGGAAGCAAAGAGCGTCATGCAGATACATTTAATTTCGCGGCAGACATTATCTCCGAAAAATACAATGTACCTGCTCTCGCAAAGGTAGATATGGACGGAACCGATGAGGATCTTGCGTCAATCAAAAAATCATTAGACGAACTCGGTTATGCATTTGCAGCTCCGGCAGCAAAGAAAAACCGTTACGAAGGCACACAGACAGCCAAAAATTTAGAGACAGCTTTTGCAGGTGAGTCTGAGGCCAGAAATAAATATACATACTTCGCATCTAAGGCTAAGAAGGAAGGTTTCGAGCAGATTGCAGCATTATTCCTTAAAACTGCCGACAATGAAAAAGAGCATGCAAAAATGTGGTATAAAGAGCTCTACGGCATCGGAGATACTGCAGAAAACCTTGAGAATGCAGCTAACGGCGAAAACTATGAGTGGACGGATATGTACGATGAGTTTGCAAAGACAGCAGACGAAGAAGGATTCCATGATCTTGCCGCAAAATTCCGTGCTGTAGCCGAAATCGAGAAGCATCACGAGGAAAGATACCGTGCCCTCCTTAAGAATGTGCAGATGAAACAGGTATTTGAAAAGAGCGAGGTTAAGGTTTGGGAATGCCGCAACTGCGGACATATCGTTGTCGGAACAAAAGCTCCGGAAGTATGTCCTGTATGTGCTCATCCTCAGAGCTACTTCGAAGTTCACGAAGAAAACTACTAAGATAATTTATAAAACGAATGAGGTGTACAAATCAGTACACCTCATTTTTTTGTTTAAAAACGCTAAACAAGCAGTTTCTTTATACCTTTTTCAAGTCCTCCTATTGTAAGCTCATACATCGGAAAGACTTTTCTTATCATGCCTATGGTTTCGCATCCGTAAGCTCTCTCCCACCTGTCTTCTTTAATGGGGTTAAGCCAAATCTTTCTTTTAAATTTTTTGTCAAGCTCCTCAAGCCAGAGCATTCCGGGTCTTTCATTATAAAGTCCGTAGTAAATATTTCCTCCTCGTTGCAAAAGCTCATAAGGAGACATAGAAGCATCCCCTACAAAAATCACCTTATATTCACTGTCATATTTGCGCATCACCCAATCGGTCTCCACCCAGTCTCCGGTTTTGCAAAACGGTGTCGTATAAAGATGATCGTAGATGCAGTTGTGGAAATAATACACCTTTAAATCCTTAAAATGATTGGACTTTCTCATGGCCTGAAAAAGCATACTGCAGATTTGAGAATAAGCCTGCATAGAGCCGTCCGAATCCATGAGGAGTAATACTTTTACCGTATTTTTCCTCGGCTTTTCATAGGCCAAAGTAAGCATGCCCGCGTTTTCGCAAGTCTCGTCTATTGTCTCATCAATATCGAGCTCTGTCTTGGCAGAATCAATTTTTGAAGAATACTGTCTAAGCTTTCGAAATGCCATCTGAAACTGACGGATATCAAGGACATTGTCTTCCCTAAAATCGCGGAAATTTCTCTCTCCCGCAATCTGCACTGCAGAGCGGTGTCTTCCCTCTCCTCCGACTCTTATTCCGGCAGGATTATAGCCGCCTCTGCCCATTGTGGATGTGCCACCCGTGCCTATCCAGTAGCTGCCGCCGTGATGCTTTTCTTTCTGCTCTTTAATTCGTTCTTCAAACATCTTCATAATCTCTTCAAACTCATGAAGCATATCCTCCGAGAAAGGTCTGTCGTTAATATCCCTTTCTCTTTCACCGTCGGAAAGCCACTTCCAGAACTCTTCCGGAAGGTCTTCCGGCGTCTCAATCCCGTCAAAGTACTCGGCAAACACCTGGTCAAATTTGTCAAAATCCGCCTCTGTATTTACGACTATACTTCTGGTGAGATAATAAAACGATGTAAGAGACGACCTTGCCATGCCCTTATCAAGAGCTTCCATAAGGGTCATCCATTCATTAAGAGAGACCTTAAGCCCTCTGGCTCTAAGCAGATAAAAAAATGATAAAAACATTAATTACCTCCCTGCCCAGTACCTTCTTGTCTTTTCCTTATCAAGCGCGTCAATATCCTGATTCTTCTTTAAAAGCACACCCACAAACGGAAGCTTTTCTGTGAGTTTTTCCGCCGGGATACCGCTTATCATAAGAGCCTGAAGCCAGTCCAAAAGCTCTGATGTACTTGGCTTTTTTTGTATATCTCTGAGTTCTCTTATCTCATAGAATTTTTCAAGTGCCATATTTATAAGTTTCTCGTCCACATCTCCGAAATGCACATTAATAATCTCACGCATTTTATCTTCTGCCGGGAATTCAATATAATGGAAGATACATCTTCTAAGAAAAGCATCCGGCAATTCCTTTTCGGCATTGGAAGTTATTATAACTATCGGACGATGCTTTGCTTTTACCGTCTCTTTGGTTTCGTTTATATAAAACTCCATCTTATCAAGCTCCCAAAGCAAATCATTCGGGAACTCAAGATCGGCCTTATCAATTTCGTCAATAAGGAGAACAACCTGCTCATCTGAGCTAAACGCTTCTCCGAGTTTTCCGAGTTTAATGTACTGTGCGATATCTTTTACATTCCCTTCTCCAAACTGGCTGTCGTAAAGCCTTTGTACAGTATCATATACATATAGACCTTCCTGCGCCTTTGTTGTGGATTTTATACTCCAAACAATGAGTTTCATATTCATAGATTCTGCTATGGCCTCGGCAAGCATTGTCTTCCCCGTGCCCGGCTCTCCCTTAATAAGAAGGGGTTTTTGAAGAGCGATGGCCACATTACAGGTATTCATTAAATCATCACTGGCAACATAATTTGCGTTGCCTTCAAATCTGTTTATCTCGTTCATTTTCTTCCTCTTTCTTTTGTGATAGGTTTTATTATACCACCAAGTGTACCCAAATACTGTATTTATAAACTTATTTTTGTTAGAATGACTAGAGAATATTTTTAAGAAACGGAGATATGGATGAAAGCGTTTTACCACCTTCCGGGGTTGTTTGAATTTTATGAACTCTACAAAATTTTTCTCCCGCTCTTTTACGGGCACAGAGAATACTTTTACGACTGGTGCGAAATAGGTTCAATCTACGGTGCGCCGGCGGATTGTATCTGGGGCGGCGGCAGAGTAGGTTTTGGCAATGAGCGAGCCGAGAATGTATATGCGCTTACAAAAGAGTACAATATCTCCGCCCGCCTTACTTTCAGTAACTTACTTTTAAAAAAAGAACATCTTACCGACAAAAAATGCAATAGGTTGTGCGCACTTTTTGAAAGCGAAAACAACGGCATAATAATTTCCTCCGATCTCCTTCTTAACCATATTAAAGAAAACTATCCGCTCTTTTATTTTGTTTCATCCACAACCAAGGTTTTAACGGATTTTAAAGATTTTAAAAAAGAGCTTTGCAAAGATGAGTTTTCATACGTTGTTCCGGATTTTCGTTTTAACAAATCCATTGAAAATCTAAAAACTCTTACCAAAGCTCAAAAAGACAAAACCGAATTTTTATGTAATGAATGCTGCTTTTTCGAATGTCAAAGCAGAAAAGAGTGCTATGAAAACGTCAGCAGAAAAAGTCTCGGTATCCTCTGCGAAGATCATATCTGCACCTCGCCTTATTCCGGCAGATGCTACCGCTTTTCGGATGCCATGGAAAACCCGGGTTTTATCGGAACCGATGATATTCAAAACACATATATGCCGATGGGCTTTTCCAATTACAAAATAGAAGGGCGCAGCCTAGGCAGCGCCCTCATTCTTGAGTTCTTATTATATTATATGACCAAACCCGACTGCCGTCTTAAAGTCAGGGAAGAGATATATTTAGACAGCATGCTCGATTTATTCTAAAGTCATAATTATTTTTTAACGGTTACCTTAAACTTCTTTGTAACACCGTCTGCTGTTACCTTAATTGTAGCCGTACCTTTTTTTACACCCTTAACAACACCCTTTGATGTTACCTTGGCAACCTTCTTGTTAGATGATTTATAAGTAACATCTCCGCCGAGGTATGCTTTTGCGGAAATCCTTGTCTTTTTACCAACCTTTATTGTAGCCTTTGTCTTTGAAAGCTTAAGGATGTACTTAGACCATGATGAAGGATAAATTGTCGTTGTATAATTGCTGTCTTCGGTATCTACCGTTCCGTCGCTGTCTCCAGGTATATGGTTTATTTCAGCCGCAAGATCACTGTCGGATCCGTCGATTGAAAAATCTCCTTCGCTTCCTTCAACTCCAAGATTATCCGCGTAAATATAACCTTCCGCTCTGCTGTAGATTACCATACAGTATTTGCTGTATACAACGCTTGATAAATCCATAGGATATTCTCCCGAAGGGCAGGCTTCAAGGCCTGTAATATTTACAACATAGTAATCGCCCTTTTTATCACATGAGAAGTTTATTTCGCCGTTTGTGGCCGTATAATAACCAAAGTAATCTTTTTCTATAGATACTCCACCGTCCACAAGCTCAGCTCTTCCGAGTTCATTATGATTTTCATCTTCTCCGATAAGATACATATCAACATAAACACCTGCTTCAACAAGAGCTGCCGGAACATATAAATCTGCCTTTATATATGCGCCGGAAAGCGAACCCGTCTTAAACTCCTCTAAAAATGTAATCTCCTGTCTGGCATTTGTGCTGTAATCTCCAAGACCAGAGATAATCTTGTACGCCTTTTCCGATGCAGCGTCTACTTCTTTTGTGCTTACAGCTGTCGCTCCCACACAAAGCGATCCGACAAGCGCCAATGAAAGCACTGCCGAAACAATTCTTTTTCCGATTGTGTTAAATTTCATACTTTATTGCCTCCCTTGCAACTAAATATTATCATGCGCTCTCCCCAGCGCTATCTTATATAATACCACATTTTAAGTAACACAGTTCGTAACACCAACATAGGGGACGGTTCTCTTTGCTGGCTGGGAGCTAACACCGGGGACGGTTCTCTTTGCTGGCTGGCTGTAACACTGGGGACGGTTCTCTTTGTTGAAGGATCCAATATATTACGGCATTATAGTAATTATTTCTCCTTCAACAAAGAGAACCGTCCCCAGTGTTACAGCCAGCCAGCAAAGAGAACCGTCCCCGGTGTTAGCTCCCAACCAGCAAAGAGAACCGTCCCCTATGTTGGATAAAAAAAACAGGTTGGTTTTAAAACCAACCTGTTTTTTGCAAACGTGCGTGAGAGGATTCGAACCCCCGGCCTTTTGGTCCGTAGCCAAACGCTCTATCCAGCTGAGCTACACGCACATATATAAAGCTGTTTCAAACAGCTTTATAATATTACATCATTAACTTACTTCTGTCAAGCGGTTTTCCTACAAAACAGAAATAAACCTTTCAAACGCTTCCCTGCCCCTAGCGTCGCACTTATATACGCCCGCATCTTCAAGGACTTCGGTAAACGTCTTTCCGATTTCTTTATATAAAATATCATGTATATTTTCGGACGTTATTTTGTATTCTTTTACAATCCTGTCCGCCCAATCGGCATGCTTTTCCAAGGTCTCGTCGCTGCGATAGTCTTTGCCCGATAAAATGTATTCTTCCAAAAGCTCCATCTCGCCTTTAAGTCGCGCCGGCAAAATCGCAAGTCCCATAACCTCGATAAGCCCGATGTTTTCTTTTTTGATGTGGTGCCTTTGCCTATGAGGATGATAGAGCCCCTCAGGGCATTCTTTCGTAGTAATGTTATTTCTGAGCGCAAGGTCAAGCTCATACTCATCGCCTTTTCGCCTTGCAATTGGAGTAATCGTATTATGCTTTTCTCCGTCTGTCTCGGCAAAAATATAGGCGTCTTCATCGGTGTAGCTTCTCCATTTTTCGAGAATGTGTGACGCAAGCGCGCATATACTCTTTATATCTTTACCCTTAAGCCTGATTACCGAAAGCGGCCATTTTACTATGCCGGCCTTTACGTTCTCATAGCCCGAAACGCTAAATTCTTTTTCGATTTCGGCCTTTTCCATTGCAAAGGTATATCTTCCGCCCTGGAAATGATCGTGGCTTAAGATTGATCCCCCGACTATAGGAAGATCGGCATTTGAGCCCACGAAATAATCCGGGAACTGTCTTACAAAATCAAGAAGCCTTTCAAATGTGGCAGGACTGATTGACATAGGTCTGTGTTCTGCGCAAAGCACTATGCAGTGCTCATTGTAATATACATAAGGCGAGTACTGGAATCCCCAGTCTTCACCGGCAAGCTTAATCGGTATAATTCTGTGAGTCTCTCTTGCCGGATGATCCATTCTTCCGGCATACCCCATGTTCTCCATACAAAGCTGGCACTTCGGATACGCAGACGCTGCCGCCTTTCCTGCTGCCGCAATAGCCTTTGGATCCTTTTCCGGCTTGGAGAGATTTATCGATAAATCAATATCTCCGTACCTGCTCTCAACGCTCCATCTTATATCCTTTTTAATGCGGTATCTTCTGATATAATCAGAATCCTGCGAAAGCTTGTAAAACCAGTCTGTCGCCTTTTTTGACGACTCCTTGTAAAGCTCATTAAACTCTCTTACGACCTGATAAGGGCGCGGCATGAGAGCATTCATAAGCTTTGTATCAAACAAATCCTTTGAAACAACGGATTCCGCGTCAACAAGTCCCATCTTCGCCGCCTCATCCAAAAGCGCCTTAAGGATTTCTTCGAGGTCTTCGGAAAAAATGCCTTCCGCCGGCTCGAAACTATCCTTTTTATATATATCAAGAATAAGGTTTGCTGCGTAATCCTTTTCATATTCCGGCAAAAGACCGGTGGTTATTCCGTAGTTTACAAGTGCTTTTATTGCATCATCAAGTTTGCTCATAGTCTACTCCTTGGTTGGATGAGATTCTTAGGGTTTTGCCTTCAGAATGACAAATTACGGCCATTCCTATTTAAGCGGTGATATATCGAGAGCATCATACTGCTCAAAAAACGGAAGCAGTTTCTCTTTTATCACCTTTACTCCGCCGTCTTCTTTGGTCTCTATGTTGAGAGGAAGAAGCGGATCGTGAAGGGACATTCTAAGAAGGAGCCATCCATGAATATTTCCGTCGTTATAAGATATTCTCACACCTTCATAATTGTCCGGTACTATATTAAACTCCTGCTGCCAACTAGAAAACTCCATAAGGTCTTTTATTACTCCCTGTCCGTAGGATGCGAAATCCTCAAGGGCAATCTTAAGTCTGAACTCGCCCGAATCTTTAGGGTACTTAAGTGAAGAAATAAGATCCTCCATCTTTTCTCCGCTCTGATGTCTTTTTGCAAGCTCAATCACCATCTTAACCGAAAGATAGGCTCCGTCATCAAGGAAGTAGTTCTCCTTTAATGCGCCATGACCCGATGTCTCCATAGCAAGATGAGTCTCTTTTCCTTCAGCATTGAGTCTGATGGCCTCATTTATAACGTTTTTATATCCTCGTTTAAATCTATGATGAGAAAGTCCGAGGTCTTTTTCCAAAAACTCTGCAAGCTCGTCGCTTGTAACCGAGTCTGTTACAACAGTCGTATTCGGATGATCTTTGGCAACAATGGCAGCCATAAGCGCGATTACCGCATTTCTGCTGACCTCTGTTCCGTCCGAAAATACTGCTGCCGCACGGTCTACATCCGTATCAAATATAAGTCCGAAATCCGCCTTGGCGCTTATTGTAGCTTCCTGAATTGCAGCCATAGCAACCTTGTTTTCCGGATTCGGTATGTGATTCGGGAACATTCCGTCAGGCTCTAAAAATCTGCTTCCGGAAATATCCGCACCAAGCGGTTTTAATACCTTTTCGGCAAAAAATCCGCCCGCACCGTTTCCTGCATCTACAACAATATGAAGTCCTTTAAGAGGAACATCGTATTCTGCGGAATTTACCTCTTTTTTAATAATATCGCAAAGATGAGCGCTGTATCTTGAAATAAGATCGTATTCTTCATCGGCAGACATATTAAGATCCGTCTTTGTGCCTGCTGCCGCATCCTGCTCATAAGCAAGAGAGAGTACGTCTGTTATCTGAGCCTTTTCAAATCCGCCGTCCGAAGTAAAAAACTTAAGTCCGTTTCTGTTGTACGGAAGGTGGCTTGCCGTCATCATTATCGCTCCGTCATACATAAGATCCGGAAGCACAGTTGCCATAAACATCGACGGTGTTGATGCAAGGTGACAGTCGGTTACGGCCGCCCCTGTGCTTTTTATCCCGCAGATAGCTGCTTTTTTAAGGCTCTCTGCCGATATTCTCGAATCATGTCCAATGGCAATCTTTATATCTTTTACATCTTTACCCTTAAGCTCTGCGACATATCCGGCAAAAGCCTTTGCTATAAAAAATACGCCCTCAGCGCTCAAATTAACATTTTCACCTTCTACGCCTTCTACGGCCACACCTCTTATATCACTGCCGTTTTGCAGTTTTAAATACTCGTTTAAATCCATCTTAAATTACTCCTGCTCCTTTGCCCGCGCTTACCACATAAAAATCGGCAGCATAGCCTATCTCTTTTTCGTATCTTTCTCCGACTGTTTTTATAAAACTCTCTACTACATCTTCTTTAACAATAGATACCGCGCATCCTCCAAAGCCGGCTCCCGTCATTCTCGAGCCTATTGCTCCGGCTATCTGCCATGCCGAAAGCACAAGGGTATCAAGCTCTTTTCCCGTAACCTCATAATCCCTCTGAAGTGAAAGGTGAGACTGGTTCATAAGTCCGCCGAAGGTAATAAGGTCTCCGTTTTCAAGTGCCTTAACTGCCTTTTCACATCTGTCATCTTCACTTGCCGCATGTATTGCCCTTCTAAAAAGAATGTCGTTCCCGAACGCTTCTCTTAACTTCTTAACCTCAACTTCCTTAAGGCTGCAAAGATTAGGCACATCTTTTACTTTTCTTACAGCTTCAAGCGCAGCCTCACACTCGGCTCTTCTCTCGTTATACTTAGAGTCGTTAAGACCTCGTCTTTTATTGGTATTTCCGATAACAATCTTATATCCCTTCATATTGAGCGGAACATAGCTGTACTCTAAAGTTGCAGTATCCAAATATATCGCACAGTCTTCTTTACCCATTGCCACCGCAAACTGGTCCATAATGCCGCATGCAACGCCGTTAAACTCATTCTCCGAAAACTGCCCTATCTTGGCAAGATCTTCGTTTGAATATCCGCATCCCATCGTTTCGTTCAGCATAACTCCGGTTACAACTTCAATTGAAGCCGAAGATGAAAGACCGGCGCCGTTTGGAATATTTCCAAAGTAATAAAGGTCATATCCCTTTTTTAAAGAATGACCTTTCTGCCCGAATGCCCACATTACTCCCAAGGGATAGTTTATCCACGCATCGTTTGGAAGAGGCTCTTTAGTATCCACATTTGCTTCAACAATTCCGTCCTTTTCAAAATTGGCGGAATAAAACCTCAAAAGCTCATCTTCCCTTTGTCTTGCGATAAGATAAGTTCCCACTGTAAGAGCGCACGGAAAAACATGACCGCCGTTATAGTCGGTATGCTCCCCTATAAGATTTACCCTTCCGGGTGCAAAGCAGGCGATAATATTACCGCCTGCCCCAAATGTTTTTTCAAATTCTGTTATTAATTTTTCTTTCATTCTACTTTACAAAAGACTTTGTAGTCTCATAAATATTGTCCTGTGTAAGACCGTATTTAACAAGAAGGTCTTTGGCAGGGCCGGACTCACCGTAGGTATCGTTTACGCCGATTTTCTTAACCGGTGTAGGAAGCTTTTCACAAAGAGCATCACAAACAGCGCTTCCCAAGCCTCCGATTACGGAATGTTCTTCAACTGTTACAACTTTTCCCGTCTTTTTAGCCGATGCAATAATCAAATCCTCATCTAAAGGTTTAATTGTGTGAATGTTGATAACTTCCGCATTTATTCCATCTTTTTCAAGTCTCTTTGCAGCTTCTAAGGCTTCGCATACACAAAGACCTGTTGCAACTATTGTCACATCAGTTCCTTCCTTCATAACAATGCCTTTTCCGAGCTCAAACTTGTAAGAAGCTTCGTCATTGATTACAGGAATTGCGAGTCTTCCGAATCTTAAATATACAGGTCCTTCGTACTCGTAAGCTGCCTTTACGGCTGCCTTTGCCTCAATGTCGTCACATGGGCTTATTACTACCATTCCCGGAATTGTTCTCATAAGAGCAATATCTTCGTTACACTGATGTGTAGCACCATCTTCACCAACCGAAATACCGGCATGAGTTGCTCCTATTTTTACATTAAGGTGCGGATATCCGATTGAGTTTCTCACCTGCTCAAATGCTCTGCCTGCGGCAAACATTGCAAAAGAACTCATAAACGGCACCTTACCGCAGGTAGCAAGACCTGCTGCGATACCTGCCATATTTGCTTCGGCAATACCGCAATCTATATGTCTTTCAGGAAATACCTTTTTGAATGTACCTGTTTTTGTTGCGCCTGCAAGGTCTGCATCAAGTACGATTAAATCTTCATGCTCTTTACCGAGTTCTACAAGAGCGTTTCCGTAACTTTCTCTTGTTGCTATCTTAACTACTTCTGACATAATGCCTGACCCTCCTTTTCAAGCTCATCCATGGCTTTTTTGTATTCCTCGTCATTAGGCGCTTTACCGTGCCATCCTGCCTCGTCTGTCATGAACGAAACTCCGCGTCCTTTATGAGTT
>JAILQM010000078.1 GCA_024698965.1 Eubacterium sp.
ATAATGCGTTGTGCTGTCTGAACCTGTATCCTTAAGAGTAAAATAATTTCCGTCGCCTACGCTAATGACACTTGACGATGATGTGCTTAAAATCCCATATCCGTTTAGATCAAGTATCACAGGAGAACTTTCCGTCCCCGCGCTTATTGTAATGGTCGAATCTTTAGTCACATCAGCAAGGAGCTTTAACGTTGCACCACTTGTAGATGCCCACTCCGTAACGGCCTCATTAAATGATGCATAATTCGTTGTCTCACTACCTTTCGTTACACTGGCCACATTACCATCTGCCTGTGCCGTCAGTCTCATTCCCGGCATTAGGCTTAAAGCCATCACAAATGCCAGAAGAAAACTTAGATTCTTTTTGTACTTTTTCATCTCGTCAATCTCCTTCCCAATTTCTGATGCATTAACCAACATAAAAAAATATATATGATAAGGTTCTCCCTCAAATCTCCATTTATATGCTTGCAATTATAACTCTAGTCAAACATAAACCCTGCATATGCTTTGTCCGGGAAGCGTCCCTCGCCAAACACCTTAAGCTGCCCCATACATTTTACTGTTGGAGTAACATTGTCAATATCCGCGAAAACTCCCTCCGGATATCTTATTTCATATCTGTCTCCATGGAAATTTTTTCTGATAAGAGCAACTGCATCCTTAATATCTCCGGGATCTGCCAAAAGTTCCGTCACTCTTACATCCTTGCCCGACATTCTTTCAATACAGCAAATCGCTTTATCCTTTCCGCCCTTAATCTCGTAAAGGTTTCCTCCCGAAAGCATTGCCGTCTCTTTCTGCAATTTTATCTGCGCCTCGTTAAATACAAGATGATTTGTCCCCTTTAAGATTTTCTCCCTCAAAGAATTATACTTAGGAGCATTCACCACCGTAAGTTTAAGCTCCCTGCCTTCCTCCATCTCATACTCCCACGGCATTATATCTCCCGAATCCGCATAGATTACATTCGAAAAATAATAATCCCTAAATCCGAATTTATCCCTGTAATACCCAAAGAGCCATTCTTCCGACGGGAAAATAGATGCCGCCGTATGCCCTTTTTCATTTATTTCGGAGAGCACCCTTTCCATAAGAGAGGCAAAAAGCCCTTTTCCCCTGCAGCCGGGCAAAGTTGCCCCGGCATAAAGTGCCGGCGCCTTACCGTAAGATTCTCCGTCTTTTCCTACAAGTTCCTTATGCTCATAGAAAGATAAAATAGACTGCATTGATCTCTCTTCCCTAAGAAAGAACGCTTTATCATGCTCAATATATTCATTCATATATATATCAAGCCATTTGTCCGAATCCCCAAAGACTATCTTCCAAATTTTCCCAAACACCTCTTTTGTTTCAGGTGTCACCCTATTTATTTCCATTTATACTTCAAACTCCAATGTGTGTTTGTCAACAAGAAACAGCGGATGATAAGAATGCTTCGATTTTCTCAAGCCTTCTATTCCCATATCATCTTCGCGGTTAATATATTTAAGAGTCTTATATTTTCCCTTCATATATCTGACAAACTCCCTGTTTATAAGAGGATATGCTCCTCTCTCATTTCTGTCGGCCTTCTCAAAATGTATGTCCGCCACCTCGGAATTAATCATCGACCCCACAGTAAATGCCTTGGGCTCATTGTCAATATACAAAATCATCCCATCTAAACCAAGAGCATCATAATCTGCAAATGCATTTTTAATTGCGCTCTTTTCATGTTCTTTGGAAATCTCTTCATCACCTTTTTCACCGAGCCATTTTTTATATATATTAAGAGCAATATCAATATTATCCGAAGTTAAAACCTCTGTTTTCCACTCATGTTCTGCCTCAAGTCTGTTAATATGATTTCTTTTTTTGCTGAGTTTTTTCCCTGACAATGTTGCCAATTTTTCCGCATCATAAATATAATCATATGCCCCAATCATATCTATTTTTTTATAACCGGTTATACCAAGTTTCTCATATTCATCAAGATGCGCTTTTGTAGCGGAACACATCACAAAGCGAATCCCTTCTTTTCTGCATATATCCCGGATTTCCTCAATTGCCGCCTTTCTGTCTCCGCCTCCGACAGGAGATGAAAACATATACCGGCCTTCATAAAATATTCTGACCACATACATCCCGCAAATCTTCGCCACATGCTGATTGGCGGAATCTCTCCATATATAATTTCCTTCAAATGAAAAGTCTGCACACAGACTCTTTTCTTCTTCAAGGCACTCTCTTATCCATTCCCTTTCGTTTAACGAAATCGGCCTAAATCTATCCATCTTAATTATCCTTTCAAATATTCATTTTATCACAATTCAATTTATTTTTATATCCCACTTTCAACAAATTTCTGTTATAATTTTGTTTATGATAACTATTAATCAGTCTGTTAAGGGGATATTATGTCTGATAACAAATTCAAACTTTTAAGACTGGCTTCAAACGCTTCAACACTTCAGGAGATTTGCCAGATTGCATTTGAGCTTTTAGGAAATCCTATCTTTATAGAGGATCGCTCATCTGTTAAGCTTGCCTTTACAAAAAATGTAAAAGTCGATGACCCGAACTGGGAAGCCGACATAGTTAAAGGCACCAAAAAGCCGTCAATGCAAAATGAGATGATAAACGAAATGAAGCAAAACTACAAGCATTCCGGTGAAAACCGGATGCCGGTAATTGCCGACGACAACTACATGCCTTATCCGAGAATCATCAAAGCCATGTATATTCACGGCATGCATGTTGCAACCTTAGTCTGCGTCGGATATTTTAAGCCTTTTTCCGATGAAGATATAGAGATTGTCGAGGTTTTAAGCAACTTTATTATAATACATTTTGAGAGCGAAAAATATCATCTTACAACAAGTGAATTTGCTATAGACAACTTTATAATAAGACTCTTAAACGGAGAAATTTTCTCAAAAGAAGCCATAAGAGAACATATAAAGATTCTCAATTGGTCGTCTAAAAGTTACAACTATGTTTTTGACATTTTTGTTGCTTCAGATCATCTCTCCGACGAAGCAGAGCTTGATTACGATCTTGACAGAATACTGGAAGATTTTAGAAGTGTACCTTCAAGCTACGCGGTTATATATGACAATCACCTCGTCTGCATAAGTCGCACAGAATCAAAATACCCTCTTTCTTCAGGAGAAGAATGGCCTTTCGACGCCTTACTTACAAAATACCATATGAGAGCCGGTATATCGGCTCCTCTTAAGAATCTTTCTCAGCTCTTTACCGGTTACAAACAGGCTCAGAGTATGTCAAATATAGCAAGCGTGCTCCAAAACGACGGAATCACCTACTATCCTTATGACGAGTTTGCATTTTATCACATGATGGAAGTAGCCGAGCAAAGACAAGGACTCAGAGAATTCTGTCACCAAAAAATACTCGACCTTGAAGCCTACGATACCGAGCACAACACAGACCTTGTGCCGACTCTTCATGTATATTTGGAGTCATACAGAAGTATTTCGCACACGGCTGAAGTGATGTTTATACACAGAAACACAGTTTCTTACCGTATCAATAAATGTTTTGAACTTCTCGGAACCAGAATAGAAAGCGGAAGCGAGCTGTTTTCATTCACATTCTCGCTCCGCATACTTGAATACTATAATAAAAAGAAAGGTAAGATGCCACCGTTTTAGAAGAACGGATTATACACCTTTTCAAATCCTATGCTTGTCTCTCCCTCGTGTCCCGGATATACCTTTGTATCTTCCGGCAGAGTAAAGAGTTTGTCTTCTATCGAATGCACAAGCTCTGACATAGAGCCGCCCGGAAAATCCGTTCTTCCGACAGAACCTCTGAAAAGTGTATCTCCCGAAAAAAGGACTCCTTCATTCTTAAAGTAGTAGCACACACCGCCCTTGGTATGTCCCGGCGTATGGAATACCTTTATGCTAAAGCCCGCGAGATTAAGCTCAGGCTCGCCGTGCAGTCTCTCATCGCCTTCAACAGGCTCTGTTATGCCCATATATCTGAGCTGACCGGTCTTTGTCTCTTCTAAGAGCTCATCTTCTGTCTCATGTACATATACGGGAATGTCATACATTCTCTTAATCTCATTTACAGCGCCAATATGGTCATAATGACCGTGGGTAAGAAGAATAGCAACCGGCTTTGCTTCGCATTTATCAACCATACCCTTAATCTTTCCGGCCTCTGCGCCCGGATCTATAATAAGAGCTTCCTTTGTATCCGTATTTACAATAAGATAACAATTCTCCATTATAGGGCCGACCATTCTTTGTTCAACCTTGTAATTACTCATTATCCGCTAGTCCTTTCAATATCTATTACTCCGGCTACCTGACGGAGTTTTGAGTTAATGTCTATTAAGACTCCCTTATGTTTTACATAGAAGGTTATTGTGATTGTCGCAATACCCTGCTTTGAATTCTTAGATGAAAGAGTCTCAATGTCTATATCGTTTTCGGTAAATATTCTCGAAATATCGGCAAGCATACCCTTACGATTGTTACCGTAAACAGTAATCTCCGCAAGATAGCTTCCGCCTGCTTCTATAGCTTCTTCCTGCCACTCGGCCTCTATAAGCCTTGCTTTGTCAAAGTCAGACATATGAATGACATTCGTACAATCGGTTCTGTGGATTGAAACGCCTCTGCCTCTTGTAATAAAGCCTACAATTTCGTCTCCCGGCACAGGGCTGCAGCACTTGGAAAATCTGACTGCCATATCATCCATGCCTTTAACGATGATACCGCTCTTAGAACGCTTTTGGGCACCGGATGATTTACCTGCGGCCTTGGCTGCATTCTCTTCAACCTTTGAAATGATTTCTTCATCGGTAAGAGTCTTGGGATGATCTCTTAAATAAAGCTCGTTTAGCTTATTTACAATCTGGCCTTCCTTAATGCCGCCGTGTCCCACAGATGCCATAAGAGCATCCCAGTTTTGGAAACCGTATTTTCTGATAACGGCTTTGCGGTATTCTTCTTTGTTAATGTCTTCGATATTTATGCCCTTGGCTTTGGCATTTGCTATGATAAGCTCCTTGCCCTTGGCAATATTTTCTTCTTTAAATTCCTTCTTAAACCACTGATTGATCTTGTTTCTGGCCTGGGAACTTTTTACTATTGTAAGCCAGTCCCTGCTTGGGCCCTTGGTGTTTTGAGAAGTGATAATATCTATTCTGTCACCGTTTCTTATGACATAGTCAATCGGCACAAGCTTGCCGTTTACCTTTGCTCCTACCATTCGGTTTCCGACAGCGGAATGAATGCTGTAGGCAAAGTCTATAGGTGTAGAGCCCGCCGGCAGATTCTTAACATCTCCGTTTGGAGTAAAGCAGAAAACAGAATCCGAAAACAGGTCAAGATCTGTCTTTATAAGGCTCAAAAACTCGTGGTTATCTGATGTATCCTGCTGCCACTCAAGTATCTGCTTAAGCCAGCTTAACTTTTCTTCTTCCTGGGTATCTACGCTTTTACCGTCTGCCGCCTCTTTGTACTTCCAGTGCGCAGCGATACCGTATTCGGATGTACGGTGCATCTCCCAGGTTCTTATCTGTATCTCAAACGGCTGACCGCTTTTACCTATAAGCGTAGTATGAAGAGACTGGTACATATTCGGCTTCGGCATCGCGATATAATCCTTAAACCTGCCCGGTATAGGCTTATATTTTTCGTGAATAACGCCGAGCGCCGCATAACAGTCCTTTACTGAATTAACTATTATTCTTATGGCAAACAAATCATAAATCTGGTCTATGGTCTTATGCTGGTTTACCATCTTTTTGTATATACTGAAAAAATGTTTAACCCTGCCGTCAATCGTTGCATCTATATCAGCTTCTCTGATATATTCTCCGACTTCTTCGACAAGGGAATTTACATACTCTTCTCTTACATTTTTTCTGAGCGAAATCTTTTCCACAAGATCGTAATAAGCTTCCGGCTCAAGATATTTTAAAGACAAATCCTCGAGCTCTACTTTGATTTTGGAAATACCGAGTCTCTGAGCCAAAGGAGCATAAATCTCCATTGTCTCTCTGGCCTTTTCCTTCTGCTTTTCAGGCTTCATATACTTAAGAGTACGCATATTGTGAAGTCTGTCGGCAAGCTTAATAAGGATGACCCTTATATCCTTTGCCATAGCAAGGAACATCTTTCTTAAGTTCTCGGCCTGTATCTCTACCTTATCCGGATCGTAGGAAATCTGAGAAAGCTTTGTAACGCCGTCAACAAGGAGTTCAACATCTTCGCCAAAGGCTTCTCTAATCTCCTCGTTGGTCATAACGGTATCTTCCACAACATCATGAAGAATACCCGCTATAAGAGTCTCTTTATCCATCTCAAGATCGGCAAGAATTATTGCTACACACAGCGGATGAATAATATAGGGCTCGCCGGATTTTCTCACCTGGTCCTTATGAGCAGAAGCTGCTATCTCATAAGCCTTTTTAATAAGCGTGGTATCTGCCGACGGATGATACTTTTTAATCCTGGCTATAAGGTCCTCAAAGAGCACCTGTGGCTGTTCAAATTCCTTGGTTGCCGTTATGGCATCGTTTTTCTCTTTTATCTGCATTGCTTTTACGTCAATATCGTCTTCCGATAATGCGAAATCAGTCATAGTGCTCACCACCTTTCCGGCATTACATATAATTCTAAATTATAACACAAACTCTCGCCAATGGCGAGAGTTTGTAACATTTTCAATATATTATTCTTTAAAATTTACATGATTAGGATAGAACTCGTCAAGATATTCTTCCAATGTTATATCATTTTCTGTTATATACGTTGCAGCTTCTACTCCCACATAGCGATAATGCCATGGTTCAAAGGATATGCCGGTTATATTTTCTCTGCCCGACGGATATCTCAGTATGAATCCATACTCGGCGCAATGCTCCATAAGCCACTGCTCTTCTTCAGTATCGGCAAGCGCATTGTTAAGCAACTGCTGGCTGTACGGTACTATATCAACCGCAAGCCCTGCCTGATGCTCACTTGTGCCCGGCACAGAATACTGGTCAGCCGCATAAGCATATGCCTCTTCTTCGGTCATACCTCTGTTTAACGCTGTTGTAACCGCTGTTTCAAAAAGCTCATACTGTCTGTCTTCAGAGCGATAAGCCGAACAAACAAATACATAATGTCCTTCGCTTGCGGCATCTTCAATCATCTCCATCAGACTGTCGTATATTCTCTCATCCACCTCACAACCGCTTCTTACCTGTTTTGAAGTAAAAGAATAATCAACCGGCAATGGGTTTTCTGCGTTTAAAAGAATGAGATTCCACGGCAGATAATTAACCACCTTATCCGGAAGATCCACATTCACAGGGTCTGACACATCACTATCACTCATAACTCCCTCAAAAAGCTCTGTAGCCTCATCACTCAGGCTCGACACAACAACAGCATCATCCGCAATTGTGATTGAACGTGGTATAAATAAGACTAAACTAAAAGCTGCAATTCCAATCGCTACTCTCGGCGTGTATTTTTTAATCCCCCGAACAAAGTATTTGCCCAGAAGAGAAATAAGTACTACAACAAAGAGCATTGCAATAGCTGTGTTTCGCTTTTTAGGATGCTTTTTATAGAAGCTGACAATTTTAATTATCAACTTTTTTTGCATCTTGTTCTCCCAAAAACACCTTTTAATGTACGACATTTTACACAATGTTAAAATGTTTTAACATACCTTTATGATATATCCCACAGCCCTTTTTTTCAAGCGTTTTTTACATATTTTTCATGGAAATATTCGTCAAATATCCGTTGGTAAACTCGGCCCACGAAAAGTTTGACATGTACTCGCCGTGGTACTGATTAAGGGCCCATTTTTCGCCCTTCAAAAACGAATAATAATCGCAGACAAACTTGGTCGGATCCACACACATTATTCCCGAAGATCTTATTATAATATCCTCTATTTCATTGTCTCTTAAACACTTGAAAAGCTCGGATATGTAAATCTGGAGCTGCTTTTGAAGTGAGCGGTCGTATTCCTCGTCTTCCCATAGGATTGATGCAAGCTCAGGTCTTCCGACATTGGAGCCGTTTTTATCAATGAGATATGCAAGTATTTCCTTGCTTCTGGCCCTCTTAAAAGTAACAGGCTTATTATCGATAAATACGTCAAAGTTTCCGAAGGTCTGCACCCTGATACGGCTCTCGGGCATAACCGATGAGTCCGTTTTTTCAAGCGGATTTCTAAGGTTATTTATTTCCTCCAAAATATCATCTTTGGACACCGGCTTTTCAAGATATCCGCTCGCATGCATCTTAAGCGCATCAAGTGCGTATTCCGAAAAACCGGTCACAAAAATAATGTTTATGGACGGGTTGATATCCTTTAGCTCTTTTGCAAGCGCAATTCCGTCAATTCCCCTCATTTCCACATCAAGAAACGCTATATCGACTTCATTATTCTTTGCATAAGACAGGGCCTCTTTCGGGTCCCTGAAACCGTTTGTCTCAGAATCCGGCAAAGCCTCCATAATCGCATTTGTAAGACTTAATAGTGCAAGTCTTTCGTCATCAACCGCTATAATCCTCATTTGTTTCATCCCCCTTTGGTAATCTGATTTCCGCTAAAGTACCTTCTCCTATTTTACTCTTTATCTCAAGTGTGCCCGAGCACATAATCCTGAGTCTGTTTCTGACATTGTCTATTCCTATATGTCCGGGCTCGTTTTCTCTCTCACTTAT
>JAILQM010000048.1 GCA_024698965.1 Eubacterium sp.
AAATCCGAACATCCGCTGAAAGCAGATGCGCCAATAGATGCAATAGACGCTCCAAGTCGTACCCTTGTAATCTCGCTGCATCCGCAAAATGCACAGGTGCCGATTGAAGTTGCATCATCCAAAACTATCTCGGAGTCTTCGGAAGTATCAGCAAGCGTACCCGAATCATCTCCCTTTGCAAAAGTTGTAAGAGCCGTACAATTATAAAATGCATAATTTCCGATTGTAACAAGCTCGCTGTTATCCGAATTTATAACCACATTAGTAAGAGCGGTCATTCCCGCAAATGCTGCATTTCCGATATTTGAAAGATATTCGGACTGTATTATTACCGTTGTAATCGTTGAATAATAAGAAGCATACCACGGCGCTGTGCTTTTACCGGTAACGGTATTAATTGTATAATCCGTCATTTCCGCCGCTTCCGATAAAGTGCCGTCGTCATCAATATAAAGGGTAGTTCCCGAGATGGTATATGTAAAGTTATCGCCGCAGCTACCCGTTTCCGAATCCGCTGCATTTACATTAACCTCATCATCGAAATAAACACCCGTTGATATACCCAATGTTAAGATAAGGGCAAACGCCAAAATAAGACTCAGCGCCTTTTTCAATTCCATTTTCATACTGTTTCCTCCATGAAGCCTATAGTAAATCATAATCCACCATTTACTATATCGGCATATACCCTGATAATATTTAGTCTTTCCCCATATTAAATTCAAATCTTATTAAAATATTACAGGCGCAATCTTAAAATTGTCTGAAAATCCGAGAATTTAAATCAAAAAAGAGCGACAAAGCCACTCTTATTCTATAGTGCCTCCTCCAAGCACAAGATCATCATCATATAAAACCACAGCCTGACCTTTGGCAACACCCGAAACCGGCTCGTCAAAAGTCACCAGCAATCTGCCATCAGCTAAAACTTCAGCGGTTGCGCTTTGCTGTCTGTGTGCATATCTTATCTTGGCAGAGCATCGTATTTTTTCATCCGGACAATCTACAGAAACCCAGTTTACGTCATTTGCCGTAAGAGTTTTTACTTCGAGATCTTTTTTCCTTCCCAATGCAACCTCATTTGTCTCCATTCTCTTTTCGCAGACATAATAAGGCTCTGTCGAAGAAATTCCAAGTCCCTTTCTTTGGCCTACCGTATATCCTATAATTCCTCTGTGAGTACCGAGCACCTCACCGCTGTTTACATCCACAAAATTGCCCGGCTTATACTTCTCTCCTCTTTCCTTTTCCAAAAAGCTCACATAATCCCCATCAGGTATAAAGCAGATATCCTGGCTTTCTTTCTTTTTGGCATTAATAAAGCCTCTTTCCTCGGCAATTTCCCTTATCTTTGTCTTGTCAAAGTCTCCGAGCGGGAAAAGAGTATGCTCCAGCTGTTCCTGGGTAAGAGAATAAAGCACATAGCTCTGGTCCTTCCTCTCATCGCTGCCTTTTTTTAAATAATACCTTCCGGTTTCCTCATTATATCCTCTTATCGCATAATGTCCGGTAACAACATAATCATATCCGAGCTCTCTTGCTCTGGCAAAAAATTTTCCGAACTTTAAATGTCTGTTACACTCAATACAAGGATTCGGAGTCTGTCCTTTTTCATATGAAGATATAAATTTGTCTATGACATTTTCTCTGAATTCTTTTTTGAAATTAAAAACACTAAAAGGAATCCCAAGTCTAAAAGCCACGCTCCTCGCGTCTTCGACATCATCCAAAGAGCAGCAGGTCTTTTCCTTTGGGACAAAAATATCCTCGTTATCGTAGAGTCTCATGGTCGCTCCCATGCACTCATATCCTTTTTCCATCATTAAACAAGCAGCGACGGAGCTGTCTACTCCGCCGCTCATTGCTATAAGTGCCTTCATCATTTCTCCTTAAAGTCACCAAACTCTTCCCTAAGAAAGAGCATCAATCTTCTTTTGCGCTTTCTTTCCGATCTTGCCGTTTGGATATACCTCGACAATCTTTTCAAAGCATGAGATTGCTTCGCTCGTATCTCCGTTTATCTTATAGCAAAGTCCGAGATAATACATGGCTCTGCCGTTCGAATACATAGGCGCCTTTGAAGTAATATCCTCAAGTAAAGTAAGCGCAGACTCCAAATCATCGTTTTCATATGCGTAAAGGGCTTTTTCGTATTCCTCATCAAGTCCGTCATAAAGCACATCCGCAAATTCATTGTAAGACTTAAGTGCAGATGAGCTCATAACCGTAAGGTCCATGCTTAAATACGCAGATTTGGTATTTGCATAACTGCTGCTCGTGTCTTCAAAATACATTTCATAAAGCTCTATAAGAGCAAGATAACCTTTTTCCGCATTGTCGCTTACCGCAGATGCGCTCTCGTAATCCGCAAGCTCTTCTTCAAGAGACGCTATCTGTTCCTCTAACGCACTTACCGAAGCTTCTTTTGCCGTCGCCTGCTTGTTTGCTTCGGTTATAGTCTTTGCAGCCTCGCTGTTTGCATCATGCTTAATCTGAGGCACAACGAGAAAATATACCGCAAGCGCTCCGACTACAACGCCTGTAAGAACATTTACCAGTATTGCGGGAGCTCCTGAAATTCTTATCCTCGGCTGAATAATCGTCTCGTTTCCGTTTTTATATGAAACCGATTCTTTCCTTACTCTGCCGCGGTGCTTTAGGCTTTCTTTTCGCTCCGCATCTATTTTTTTCATAAGCTTTTTGGTAATTGGATTATTTCCGTCAAGCCTTTTTGCAGTCTTTAAATAAGAACGCGCCCTTTCGAATTTCCCGGCTTTCGCATTTAAAATAGCCAAAAGCTGGTTTGCCTTAATATGTCCCGGGCAAAGCTCAAGCACTTTTTTAAACTGCAAAATTGCCAAATCGTCGCTGTCCGACTTTGCGTACTGAAGTGCCTGATTGTATTTTTTTATAACATTTTTCACAAGCTCCATCTCGGTAAAGTCACCGTAAATGGAGTCAAGATATTCTGCCGCCGCGTTGCCTTCCGGCTTTAACGCTTTGCTTATGGCCCACTCTTCTATTGCTTTGGCATATTCGCCGGATTCATAATACACAAGTCCGAGAAGATTTCTCGCATCTATATTGTGTTTGTTAATGCGAAGTGCCTTGTTTAATCTTTCCTCGGCATCATACATTCTTCTTTCCGACGCCGCAAAAATCCCCTCATTATACAGGTGGTTGGAGCTGGCTATAAGTTTTTTATAAATTTTGACATTCTGGCCACAGCTCGGGCATCGGCTCGAAGCATCCAGTTCATATCCACAGCTGAAACATTTCATTGTTTTTTCCTACCTGTTATTATTCATAATCTCAACCATAACATCCGTAAGGTCTGTAAGGTCTCTTTCGTAAATAGCTTCTTCGGCTTCGCTTACTTCTTTGCTTGGCTCAAATTTTTTTAATTCTTCCTCAAAATCTATCATTGATTATCTCCTTTATCTCTCCTGCGAAATACAAAGATCCCGCAACAAACAGATACTGATTATCTTCCTTTTTATCAAGTGCAAACAAAAACGCCTCGCGGGAAGTCTCAAAACAATAAGGCTCATATCCCCGCTTTGAAAACATTTCTTTTATAATGTCTTTATCGAGCGCTCTTTTATCATCTATGCCGCAAATGCAAACACTCTCCCATATTTTATCCTCGGTAAGAATGTCTGCCATTTTGTTATAATCTTTATCATTTACCACCGAAAACAAGAGCATCGGCTTTGTTTCCATGGGAATATTTTTTACGCTTTTTACAAAAGCATCTATTCCGGCCGGATTATGTGCTCCGTCGATAAAAACCTTCGGCAGCGCTTCTTCCATTCTGCCCTGCCACCTTGTTTTTTTAATGCCGTCATTTATTGCTTTATCGGCCCCCTCACCCAAAACAAGGCGGGCGCATACAGCCGCAAGCGATGCATTCATGGTCTGGTAGACCGCCGGTGTGTTTACATAAGTTACTAAATTATAATACTTTGAAGTAAAAGAAAAATCAATCCCTTTAATATTTGTTTCTAAAATCTTTATATTTTCGGGTTTAACCTCATAAAATGCGGCATGTTTTTCTTTAGATATCTCGCTCAGCACTTTTGCCGCCTCCTGATTTGAGGCATCAAAAACCACCGGGACATTTTCCTTTATTATTCCGCCCTTTTCCCGGGCTATTTCTTCTATTGTATTTCCGAGATACTCGGTGTGTTCCAAAGACAAAGAAGTAATAACGCAGACCTCGGGTTTTGCAACGGAATTTGTCGCATCAAGTCTTCCTCCGAGTCCCGTTTCAAAAACAACCACCTCCGTCCCCGCTTTTTTAAATCTGAGCGCCGCCATAAGAAAAAGCAGTTCAAAAAACGTCGGATGTTCCTCACCGTTTTCCTTTACGGCCTTCATAACGTCGTCAAAGTCTTCAAGGAACTCTTCCTTTGTTATCATTTCTCCGTCTACAAGAAACCTCTCCCTTATGTCATTTAAATGCGGAGAGGTAAAAAGTCCGGTTCTTATTTTGCATTCTCTTAAAATACTGTTTAGATAGGCGCAAACCGAACCCTTGCCGTTTGAACCGGCAACATGTATCACACGAAACGACTCCTCAGGATGACCAAGCCATCCGAGAAGCCGCTTAGAGTATTCCAATCCGTGTTTTGTTGTAAATCTGGGTATATCGTAAATATACGACAAAACCTCGTTATAGTTCATCTTTCTCCTGTCTCTACGATCTAAACGCTCTGATGCAGGCATCCTCATCATTAGGCATGTATGTTATTCTTACATCATTGTTCTTGATTTCGGAAACATAATCGCCAATCATGATTCTCGTGCCGGCAAAAATAGTATCTTTAACGACTATACGAGCGTTTTTGGACTTCTTTTCTAA
Organism: Eubacterium sp.; assembly: GCA_024698965.1. Classification (GTDB taxonomy): domain Bacteria; phylum Bacillota; class Clostridia; order Lachnospirales; family Lachnospiraceae; genus RUG14243. Next base: position 4,865 of record JAILQM010000048.1, read on the forward strand.
AAATTCAAGATGTTCAAGTTCCACCTTATCTGCCGAAAGATCCGAAGTATCTCTGATCTTAACTCGAAGGAGCTGCATCTTTTTGGTTTTCAAATCATCAAAGGTCGCAAGCTGAGTCTGCTCCTGCTTTTCTATTATGGCAATTCCCTGTTCGACTCTTCTGAGATTAGCTTCCGTATCCATAATACGTTTTCTGATCTCATCCATGTGAACCTTTAATTCCTGGTCAACGCCCACCTTTATAAGCGTCTGCACACCTACGGCGTTACCGATGATATTTGCCTCTATGCTTTCAACAGCCGAGGTAAAGCCGCCAATAATCTTACTTCTCGTACCGTCTAAAATAATCGAGCTGTTGCAAACAACCTCAGACTCCATAAAGGTCTCGGCCTGGATTGTTCCTTCGGCCTCAACTCTTGCAAACTCTATAAATTTGGCTATGAGATTTCCTCTTGTGTAGATTTCGGCCTTTGAGTTTCCCAAAAGTCCGCTCTTAAGAATAATGTCTCCGCCACACTCAAGATAGGCTCCCTCAACTATACCGTCTACGGTAATTGAACCTGTAGCCTTAATCGAAATGCCGTCTCTTACGGCTCCGTGTATAAGTACATCTCCCGAAAAATCTATGCATCCCACGGACAAATCCACGTCTCCCCTGATTTCATAGACATTGGAGATGATAATTCTTCCGCCGCTCTCTTCTATTTTGCCTGTAATGTCTGCAGTATACTTTCTGCCGTCTTCCGATCTCGAAAATCCTCTTCCTTTAAGAGGCAGAAGCTCTTTTCCTCTCTTGCAAGGAACCGGAAGTCCTCTTACGTTTACTCCGTTTTCTCCGGGCTCTGCAGGAACATACTCGGCAATTACATCATCTTTTTCAACAATTGCTATTGAATTACAGTTCCAGTAATCAACACTTCCGTCATCTAAAATAATAGGCTTGGCATTAAGCTCTCTTTCGTAGTTATAAATATAGTATCCGTCAACTCCGTCCTGTGGCGGCACACCAACAGCAACCCTGCGTTCTATGTGGAACATTTCAGTTCTCACCATATCACGCACGGTCTCTTCGTTGATTCCTGTATTTATGCCGTTTCTTTCAAGTTCCTCCATAACGTCTTTAACTTCAAGCTTTTCGCCTTCAGGCGGTCTCTCAAGTTTAATAAACGCTTCCATTCCGTCGGAACTAATTCTCACCTGTACAGGTTTGGAAACCTTATCTGCCATACTTGTCCCCGTTATTATGTGTCAAAAAAGTAAACTAAAATATTATTATTATAATAGCATAAGTTGTCAGTCTTTTCAATCATTTAGTTGCACTTTTGCAAAACATTGTACATAATTTATATTTCTACAAAAAAATGTTTAGAGTGAAGCGAGTCTCTCCTTTACCTGCTCCATCATCTGAGTATATTTTGCAAGTTTTTCCTTCTCTTCGGCAACCTTCTGAGGAGATGCATTCGAAAGGAATTTCTCATTCGAAAGCATTCCGTTTGAACGGGCAAGCTCTTTTGCAAGCTTTGCTTCCTCTTTTTTGAGTCTTTCTTTTTCCTTTTCAAGATCTACAAGATCTGTAAGCGGCATATAACAAACCGCATTAGGTGTAACGCACGAAACCGCATCATCGGCAATACCGGCCTTATCGCTCTGCACAATAATGCTTTCTGCATTTGCAAGATTCTTAAAGCTTGCAGCTGTTTCCTTTAAGCCTTCTGCAATCTCTTTATCTTCTGTCACGATATATACCGCAGCCTTGCGACTGTTAGGTACATTCATATCGGTTCTTACGTTTCTTATTCCTCTTATTATTTCCTGAGTTGTCTGAAGTAAAAGCTCAGCCTTTTCGTTCTTTAAAAATGCATCATACTTCGGCCACTCGGCGATCATTATCGACTCTTCATCAGGATTAAGAGCAAGGTAAATCTCCTCGGTGATAAACGGCATTACCGGATGAAGAAGTTTAAGTGCATCCGAGAGAACGTTTACAAGGGTGTAAAGTGCTGCATTTGCAGATGTTTTATTCTCTTCTGCGGCATACATTCTCGGCTTAACTATCTCTATATACCAGTCACAGAACTCATCCCAGATAAAGTCGTATACCTTCTGTACCGCAATACCGAGCTCGAACTTATCCATGTTTTCAGTAACTTCTTTTGCAAGGTCATTTATTCTTGAGCAAATCCACTTATCCGCAGGCTCTAATGCATCTTCAGCAGGCTTTGTAAGATTTTCTTCCGGAAGATTCATCATGATAAATCTTGAGGCATTCCAAATCTTGTTGGCAAAGTTACGGCTTGCCTCGACTCTCTCCCAGTAGAATCTCATATCATTACCCGGTGCATTACCTGTAATAAGAGTAAGTCTTAACGCATCTGCTCCGTACTTATCTATAACATCAAGAGGATCGATACCGTTTCCGAGAGATTTACTCATCTTTCTGCCCTGATCGTCTCTTACAAGTCCGTGGAAAAGCACTGTATTAAACGGCTTTTTGCCCATATGCTCATAGCCTGAGAATATCATTCTTATTACCCAGAAGAATATAATATCATAGCCGGTTACAAGTACATCTCCCGGATAGAAATAATCAAGGTCTTCTGTTTTATCAGGCCAGCCCAAAGTTGAAAACGGCCAGAGCGCTGATGAGAACCATGTATCCAAAGTATCCTCGTCCTGCTTGATATGAGTGCCGCCGCACTTAGGGCATTTTGTAGGAGCTTCTTTGGAAACTATCGTCTCGCCGCAGTCGCAGTAATAAGCCGGAATTCTATGTCCCCACCAAAGCTGTCTTGAAATACACCAGTCTCTGATGTTATCTGTCCAGTTAAAGTAGGTCTTATCCATTCTCTCAGGAATAAGCTTGATATCACCGTTTTTAACGCCTTCTACGGCCGGCTTAATCATCTCATCCATCTTCACAAACCACTGCTGCTTAACCATAGGTTCAACAGTTGTCTTACATCTGTCATGAGTACCTACATTGTGAGTATGGTCTTCTATCTTAACCAAAAGTCCGAGGCTTTCGAGTTCTTTAACTATCTCTTTTCTTGCCTCGTATCTGTCCATGCCTTCGTACTTTCCACCGTTTGAATTAATGGTAGCATCATCATTTAAGACATTTACTATAGGAAGGTCATGGCGGACTCCGACCTCAAAATCGTTAGGGTCGTGAGCCGGTGTAATCTTTACAACACCTGTACCGAATTCCATATCAACATAGGAATCCGCCACTACAGGAATCTCTTTGTTAACTATAGGAAGAATAACGTTCTTTCCTACAAGGTGTTTATATCTCTCATCATCAGGATGAACGGCAATAGCAGTATCACCAAGCATTGTCTCCGGTCTTGTTGTTGCAATTTCTACCTTTTCATCAGATCCCGCAACCGGATAAAGCATATGATAGAATTTGCCGGCCTGCTCTTCGTGTTCTACCTCCGCATCGGAAATAGAAGTCATACAAACAGGGCACCAGTTTACAATACGATTGCCTTTATATATCCATCCTTTTTCGTAAAGCTTGCAGAATACTTCGGTAACAGCCTTGTTGTTACCCTCGTCCATTGTAAAGCGTTCTCTTTCCCAGTCCGCAGATGAGCCGAGCTTTTTAAGCTGAGAAACTATTCTTCCGCCGTACTCTTCTCTCCACTGCCAAACTCTGTCTAAAAATCCTTCTCTTCCGAGGTCTTCTTTTTCGATTCCCTCTTCACGAAGCTTTTCTATCACCTTAACTTCGGTAGCTATGGATGCATGGTCTGTACCCGGCTGCCAAAGCGCATTATATCCCTGCATTCTCTTATATCTGATAAGAGTATCCTGCAAGGTATTGTCGAGGGCATGTCCCATATGAAGCTGACCGGTAATATTTGGTGGCGGCATTACAATAGTAAACGGCTTTTTATCTCTATCAACTTCCGCATGGAAATAACCTTTTTCCATCCAGTTTTTGTAAAGTCTGTCTTCAATCCCTTTCGGGTCATAAGTTTTTGCAAGTTCTTTACGCATAATTAACGCTCCTAAACTATATATTTTCAAATTTAATTCTAACTTTATTATTATATTTTTAAGCTCTTCCCGTGTCAAGTCCGCAGCGGTTTTTCAAGCCAAATTTGCGCTTGCAGGCAAATATGATATGTAGTATAACTAAAGAAAATTGCTTGAGGTGATAAAATGAATCTTGATTACTACGAAAATGAGCTCTTAGAATCCATAGTAGATAAGCTTACAGAAAAACATTATACAATTACAACTGCAGAATCCTGTACGGGCGGTCTGCTTTCTTCTGTCCTTGTAAATGTTGCCGGCGTATCCGATGTATTTAAAGAAGGCTATATCACCTATTCAAATGAAGCAAAAGAAAAGATTCTCGGCGTAAGCAGACAAAGCCTTGATAATTTTACCGCCGTAAGTGAGCAGGTGGCTTACGAAATGGTCTGCGGTGCAGCGCGTGTTGCAAACGCAGATGTTGCGGTATCTGTCACAGGCGTTGCGGGCCCGGGCCCTTCCGAAGGCAATCCCGAAGGACTTGTCTACATAGGCGTATTTTGCAAAGGCCGCATAAAAGTCGAAGGCTATAACTTTACCGGCGGAAGACAAAAAATAAGAGAGCAGTCTGTTCTGACCGCCCTCTCACTTATTTGGAACTTATTGTCTGATTTATAATTCACCTTAAATCTCGTATTTATTAACCTCATCCGAAATCTCTTTAGCAATGTTCATGTTTGTCATTGCTTCTTCGTTGATGCTCGCAAGATTTTCAGCAATATCTGTTGCAGATACTGTAGTATTTGTAACACCTTCAGCCATCTCATTTACAGCAATATTAATAGCATCAATTGCTTCTCTCATTGACTGCATTGCTTCATTAGCCTGAGATGAGTTGTCTGCGAATTCGTTCATTGCCTCTACCATGTGTCCTACGTCTTCTGAGTAAGCATCGGTAATCATTCTCATTGACTCTCTTCCATCATCATTATTCTTAAGAAGTGTATCAGACATATTTCTCGCATTGTTTGCAAGTACATCAACAGCTGCGATAACCTCGTCGGATACCTGCTGAATGTGTGATGCTGCTTCTGCAGACTCATTCGCAAGCTTACTGATTTCATCAGCAACTACCGCGAATCCCTTACCTGCTTCACCGGCACGGGCTGCCTCAATTGAAGCGTTAAGAGAAAGAAGGTTTGTCTGGCTTGAAATACTGATAATATCATCAACAAGGCTGTTAATGTTTTCAACCTTCTTGGCAAGTTCGATACTTTCATCGAGCTGCTCAACAAGTACTTTTGTACGCTCATCACTCTTGTCGAGGTTAGATATGGCACCGTCTGCCATATTTGTAACTTTCTTCATAATCTCTTTAGAAGATTCCGACTGAGCAAGTGCCTGCTCGTAAACATTGTTTACAAGTCCTGTTACATCTTCGATATTTCCTACAATGAGCTGAAGTGATGCTGCTGTCTCCTGGCTGGATGCAGACATCTCTTCCATTGTAGCTGACATGTTGTTAACTTCACCTTCGGAAGCCACAATGCTTTCAGAGACATGTCTTGACACCTCTGTAAGTTTGTCAGATTCTGACTTAAGCATTGTCATGACATCTTTAAGTGTACTTATGAACTGGTTAATACTTCCGCCAAGTTCTCCAACCTCATCGTGGGTTGTTATATCTACCTGTGTATTTAAGTTTCCGCCG
>JAILQM010000105.1 GCA_024698965.1 Eubacterium sp.
CAAAATATTGAACTGTTTAACGGACAAAATGTAGAATAAATGAAGATAATATCGGTGTTTTTTGACGGACGAAAACGTAGAACTGCACTACAAAATCCTCCGTCAAATTGCACAAAAATATTGAAAAAGGGGCGAAAACAACCTTTTTAACGGAGTAAAATGTAGAATATATCTACATTTTTATATGGTAAAAATAACCAAAAATGAAAAATGGGGCATCAGGTAATTTATAATAGGAAATAATCCTTTTAACGGAGTAAAATGTAGAAGGCTTTAACGGATAAATTGTAGTTTTGGCGGAGTAATATGTAGAAAAAGATATAACGGACATTATATAGAAACTGAGGATAAAATGTAGATAAGAGTATAACTTTAAGGGACGAATTGTAGAGTTTGACGGATGGTTTGTAGAAAAAGTTGTTGACATATAGGGGTGTATCGTTCATAATGTGTAATTGAAGGATGAAATGTAGAATTAAGGGACAATCTGTAGAGATTTGTCAGGGAGATATGAGGATGTCCGAAAGAGAAAAAAGAGGAGAGATAGTTGCTTATAAGGATAACAGATATTCTAAAAGTAATTTTTTAATTGGAGCGAAGTATAAATCCAGCTTATTGGAAAATAAAATAATGGCTATATCCCTCGAAAAAATTCAAAAGAAAGAGTTTTTTGATGAAGGAGAGGAAGGTGGTCTGATTTGTGAGATAAAAGCTTCAGAACTTAGAAAGCTTTTGGATGCAAATTCGGGAAGTTTTTACAAACAGCTCGAGCCGGTTGCTCAGGCTATGACCAGCAGAACAATCGGAATGACTGACCCCGATAAACGAGAATTCGAATATATTTCGGTAATCAATAAAGCTAAATATAAAGATGGAATATTTACGATTAAGTACAACTCGGATCTAAAAAAATACATCAGTAATCTTCAAAATAATTTTACCATCCTTGAACTTACCACAATGCTTAAATTTAAGTCAGTGTACAGCTTCAGACTTTATGAGCTTTTAAGAAGTAAGGCGTATTATCCTAAGGGAGAAGAACGTGAAGACAATACATTTCTTATAAGCTTTAATCTTAATGAGCTTAAGCTTGATATGGGCGTTGTAAATGCCGATTTGGATTCGGTAAGAAGAGTGCTGAATAATCAAAAAGCTCCGGATTTCGATCTTGCGGTAGAACGTTCTCCTGAAAAAACTTTTAAAACATGGTATGATTTCAGAAGAAAAGTGCTTGATGTTGCAACGGTTGAAATTAATGAAAAGACCGATATGTCGGTATCATATGAAGCAAAGAAAAGCGGAAGAGGAGCAAAGGTATACGGAGTTGACTTTACCGTTTCTCTCGGAAACGAATCAAAAGATGATTTAAAGGCAGAAGTTGTAGATGTTAAGAAGAAGAAAGCCAAACTTACCGAAGCAATGAAAGATGAGTTTATAGATAATCTTTCAGATTATATTGAAGAGGCATTAAAGGTGAAGGACTTAAGAAGTATAGCCGAAGCTTCGGAATATGATATGGGCACGATAGAGAATGCTTATACGCTTTTAAAAAAGCAGAATAAGGAAATAGATAATGTGGTTGCATGGCTTATAGCTGCCATTCAGGGCGGCTGGTCAAATGATGAACCGGTTAAAAGGGCGGCCGGAAAAAGTAATTCATTTTCAAATTTTGAGTCAAGAGATTTTGACAGCGATGAACTTGAAGTAATGCATTATTTTTTAGACGGACGATCTGTAGTAGATAATAAAATTACAAGGGGAGTCATGAAAAAGCTTGAAAAACAGGGAATGAAATTTGTGTTTGATGACGGCTATATAATCCCGGATTTATAAAAAGGATTATTAGTATAAATTATTTTTGAAAAGAAGGCGTAAAAATGAAAAAACAAACAATGACGTTGTGTGTAGTCGGAGTTTTGGTTGTTGCTCTGATTATTGCAGCAGCGTTTTACGGGAAAAGCTATGTTTCAACCGTAAAAGAGGATGAGAGTGCAGCTGAATCGGGCGATGTAATAGCAGAGTTTGATAAGGATGCTAATTCTTATTTTAATAAAATAGGAGTTGAAGAAAGCATTGAGCTTGGAGAGACTTATGAGTTAAAGACCGGAGCTTATTCTGAAAACAATACCGATGAGTGGACTGAAGTTACACTTGAATATCAGGTAATTGATTGTTCGGTAAACACTTATGACAGCCTATATAATGAAGTTCAGCTTACAATGGCTATATATATGCCGCTTGAACTGTATAATGACAGTATAGCGCCGGTGTGGAATATAGGAATGGTGGACAGATACTCCGGACTTGAGATTCCTACAGACGGAACACATATTAAGCTTGAAGACGGCTCTGTAATATACGGCTCTGTAAGTTATGAGAGCGGATATGATGAAGAAAATTATATCTATTATGTAGTTTATGACATGATGATTCCAAATGATTATATGGGAATGGATTTCTTTATAGGATCATGGAATGCCAGTGATACAGCTCTTCAGGAATCGGATGATTTCCCTTCAATTGGAGAAATTCTGATTGATGACTATGCTTCGTTTAGCAACAGTAACTTCGGATTCTATAAGATATCGGAAGAAGATATGTACAGAGGTTCAATTTAAGAAAAGTAAAAATATTAAAGCCCTGCAAAAAAAGAATTTGCAGGGCTTTATTTATGCTTGGATTATGAAAAGTGTTTTGGATTAGCAGTGACAACCATACTTTCCACAAAGCGATTTCATTGTTGGATCGGTTGGGTCCCATGAATGCCATGATGGAATTGTAAGAGCTGTAGGCTTGCCGAGAGGTCCGGATGAGGAACTGTTATAGATAATAACTTTTGTTCCGAGAGAACAGTTGTCATATATCCATTTTGCGTCTCTACAGCAGAGTCTAACGCAGCCGGCAGAAGCTGTTGAACCAAGTTTGTTATACTGCGTTACACTTAAGGTCTTGGCATTTTGTTCATAGTACCATACAGAATGAAAGAGTATACCGGTGGTTATTCTTGTACACCACTGTCCCCAAACATCATGGTCTAAGATTTTCCATCTGTATTTTGAAGGAGTATAGTAGGTGCCAAGCGGAGTTGCCGAACCTGTAGAGCAAACAAAGGCTTTAACAGGAATTGTATAATCACCGTCAGAATCTGTAGCATAAACCGTTACGGTATTCATCTGTTTGTTAACTTTGATAAGGTAAGATGAGCAAGAGCCGATTATTCCCGAAACATCTGTTATAAGGTCGCCGTTGGCATCATAATAAAGAGTATATCCGCCGCTTACTTTAGATGAATAGGAAAGTTTTTCTTTGGTACCGTCATTTGAAAGCCCGCCCTGTTTTTTTGTGCCGTTTTTCCAATATGCACGAACCATATAGGTATAAGTTGTGCCGTAGGTAAGGGAAGTGTCGGTATAGCTTAAGGTATAGGTTGCCGCAATGACTTTTATTCTTTTATATGATCCGCCCGATGTGCTTCTGTAGATGATATAACCGTCTGCGCTGCTTACTTTATTCCAGGTGATATTCATTGAATTCTTTGAAAGTGGCATAAGGTCAGATATTGTTACGGCAGCCGGTGCATATTTTACGGAAAGCTTAGTACCATAGCTACTGTAACTCTTGTTCGAATTTAGAGTGGCGTAAGCCTTTACACAGTACTGGTATTTTTTACCGTATGTTTTTGAGGATGAGTCTTTCCAGCTTGTGGTAGAGCCCGATGTTATAACCTTTACTCTTGTCCAGGTTGATTCTCCTTTTAGTTTCCTAAATATAACATAACCGTCTGCATAAGAGTTTTTGCTCCAGGTCACTTTGATTTTTTTATTGGTTTCGACGAGTTTCTTTACCGTAGGTGCACCAAGCCTTATTGTAAAGGAAGCGTAGGCTTCACCTGAAAAATAGCCGGTTCCGGTTATTGTAACAGTTGCCGTGCCGGGATATTTATTATTTGAATATGAAACGGTATAATCGGTATCTTCAGTAAGAACAGTACCGTTATATGTAACTGTAGGTGAAGGTTTTCTGTAATTTGCGTTGTAGGTATGGTACGAGCTTGGAAGGGTAATTTGGGCCGAAGATATTGGAATATCCCGAGCAACAAATGTAAAACCATAGTCGGAAGCATAGGTTTGGGCATAAGAGCCTTCAGAGCCGTAAACAGTAGCGGATGAACCGGAAAATGCATCAGAAGGAATGTAACTTATATATGGATCTATTACAACAGATGTTATATAAGATGAATACTCGTTCCAAGGGAATGGGTTTTCTGCAGTAAACTCATCTATACTTCCGCTTCCGGTGAGAGTGAGAATTCCGTCTGAGGAATATGACCAGTTTACCGATGTTCCGCAGATACCGCTGTCTAAGGTATCTGCAGCTGCCGGCCGGGCGGTTATAAACAATGCCAAAAGAATTATTGGGATAATCGCAAGTAATTTTTTTGTAAACATAAACAATCTCCTT